>NZ_JBXPBQ010000007.1:0-198459 GCF_056924355.1 Enterococcus sp. LJL90
ATGACAATCCGGCCGGGCTCTTGTCCCATGCCGATAAACCCTTCAATCAATGTTTCCACAAATTTCACTTCCTCAACTTAATTTCACTTCTACATAGCTTCACTTTTAAATTTCTATATAAATAGAATTTTTTTCAAATTTATTTAGGCAATGGTAATCAATGGATCACCAGGATTCACATTGTCACCAGGTGCTGCATGAATACCCATAACGGTGCCTGCATGTTGTGCCACAATTTCATTTTCCATCTTCATCGCTTCTAAAATCATGACTGGTTGGTTTTCTGCAACCGTATCGCCAACGTTTACTAAGACCTTTAAGATAGCGCCAGGCATCGGGGCGGTAATCGCATCGGCACCGGCTGGAGTTGAAGCAACTGGTGTTGGTGCTGGCGCAGCTGCAGCAGGTGCGGCCTCTGGAGCAGGAGCTGCGGGCGCAACAGGTGCAGCCGGAGCAACAGGTGCGGCTGGTTGTGGCACGCCACCGATTTCTTCCATTTCTACTAAGTATTCTTGGCCATCGATTGAAATTTTAAATTTACGTAACATTGTGTAACCCTCCGTTTTATTTTTTCTTTTGAATGGACGTGACGACAAGCTGACTGTCTTCTGCGGTGCCTGCGGCAAGACTGGCGGCAACTAAAGCGACCGTGCGAGCTTCTGGATTGCGTTTTAAAATCGTTTTAACCACAAATTGACTGTCGCTGTTTTCGCCAGCCGCAATTGCGGTGGCAATCACACTCACCAACTGATATTCTTTGGGACTTGTTGGAATAAAAGCTGGCAAGCTTTCATAACCGTCATCTAATGAGGCAACTTTTTTTTCAGTTGCCGGGACAACTGTTTGAGAGGCTGCCGGTTCTTCCTTCTTAAATAATCGACTAAAAATGCCCAAGGCGATTCTCCTTTCTCCGTATTTCATGCTTCCCTTTTATTATAGAGGCAATCGAAAAACGAAAACACTGAAATCTTAAGATAAATTGTTTTTTCAATGTTTTTAAAATGCTGATTTCTGCTGTTTTTTTGAAAAACCTTGATAAATCAACGTTTTCAGGCGTTAAGAATTTATTAATATCTTGTTAAGCATTTAATAAGTACGCTTACATAAATTGTTTTTTTGGTGTCCTTTTTCCCTCCAAGGTCTACCCAAATTTTTGAAAATTGCTTATTCTAGGGTTACAGAAACGACGGACATTTTAATTTATAGGTTTTGTGAAAAATTATTCATAAAATGTTCAGCGTTTTATTTCGGGAAAGTCTTGGTAACGCTTTCTTAGAAAAGAAATACAAAATTAGGAGGGAAATTGATGTTACTAACTATCTTATCTTACGGTATGATCATCGTCTTCATGTTTGTAATCATGAAAAAGAAACTGTCTCCGCTAACTGCGTTGATTATGATTCCTTTACTGTTTACACTCGTGGCTATGATCGCTGGCGTAGCAGCAGACGGAAATATTGGGGACTTCGTGACAGAGGGGATTGCAACAACCGCTAATACCGGGATCATGCTATTATTCGCTATCCTATACTTCTCTATCATGTTGGATGCTGGTTTGTTCGATCCAATTACTAGAAAAATGATTCACTTTGCAAAGGGAGACCCAATGCGCGTACTGATCGCAACTGCAGTTGTTGCAGCGGCGGTATCACTAAATGGTGATGGTACAACGACAACTTTGATTTGTTGTTCAGCTTTTATTCCTATCTATAAAAAATTGGATATGAAAATGATGAACTTAGGTGTTTTGATTATTTTGCAAAACACTATCATGAACTTGCTTCCTTGGGGCGGACCGACTGCTCGGGCAATGTCAGTTTTAGATGTTGGTGGTGAAATTTTATCTTACTTAGCACCTGGTATGGTTCTTTCATTAGCATTTGTTATTTTCTTCGTAGCACCACGGATGGGTCGTCAAGAACGGGCTCGTTTAGGTGTCAAGGAATTATCCGACGCTGAAATTGATGAAATGACTACCGTAACGGATCCAGAAACTTTAGCGATTCGTCGTCCAAATCGTTGGGCCTTTAACGGTATCTTGACAATCATCTTAATTGCTTGGTTGGTTGCTGGCTCATTCTACTCACCAATTGAAGTACCAGCTTTACTCTTATTCGCTGTTGGTACATGTATCGCTTTAATCGTTAACTACCCTGTCTTAAAAGATCAATCAGCACGGATTGGTGCAAACGGCGGTGACGCAGTTCAAGTAGTTATCTTAGTCTTTGCTGCTGGAGTCTTCATGGGATTATTCCAAGGTTCAGGAATGGCCGAAGCATTAGCAAACAGCTTCACACAAATTATTCCTAGACAATTGGCTGGTTTCTGGGGCTTAGTAATTGCCTTGATTTCTGCACCAGGTACTTTCTTCATCAGTAATGATGGTTTCTACTTTGGTGTCTTGCCAGTCTTAGCTGAAGCTGGTCGTCAATACGGCTTTACAAACATGCAGATGGCATTAGCTTCATTAATGGGACAAGCGTTCCACTTATTGAGTCCATTAGTTGCCTTTATCTACCTACTATTACGTTTAACTGGTTTGGATATGGGCCAATGGCAAAGAGCCGCTGGTAAATATGCATTAGGTATTTTCGTTATCTTTGTAATTACAATTATCGCATTCGGCCATATGCCACTTTACATTCCACAATAATTTTTTCAAAAGAGACTGTCTAAACAGCTGACTCTGCAAATCAAATCCCTAATGGCAACATCCTGTTGACCAGTAATCATTTCGGGATAAATTTGTTGACAATCCGCTGAAGGACAGTCTCTTTTTTTATTAAAAAGATAACTAATAATCCTTTTTGCTTTTTGCCGCAGATTTGTTTAGAATTGGTTTCAACAAGACAATTTAAATATAGGAAGGAACATGACTGTGAATCCGATTATTGAAGCCGTTCGAAAAAATTTGGATTTTTCTCAAAATAAGACATTGAAAATTTTACTTTACGAGGCCTTCCGCAAAACCATTATTTTAAGTGATATTCCGGCTGGCTCAAGAATCAATGAAAAAGAATTTTCTGAGGTTCTCAATATTTCCCGCACGCCGATTCGTTACGCCATGCAGCGTTTAGTGGAAGAACGTTTGGTCGAACATGTCCCCCGTGTGGGTATTGTCGTCAAAGGTATCAGCATTCAAGATGCTTATGAAATTTATGATATTCGGAAAGCCTTGGATACCTTGGCAACCATCAAGGCGATGGAATTAATGAATGAAGCCGATTTTGAAGAGCTGCGGCTTCTTTTAGAACATAGTAACCAACTTAATGATGAGGATCGGGTCGACGATCTCCTTGTGAGTTTTTCGGATTTCAATGCTTTCATCTATGAAAAAAGCCGCATGCTGCGTTTGAAATCAATTGTGACCAACCTGCAGGCCTATCTCGTTTATTTTCGTGATATCGCCATCCGTTCTTCGGACCGCCGAGATAAAGCTTTGGAGGAACACTGGCTGATTTATCGTGGCATGAAAACTAAAAATCGCGAACAAATTCAAATGATTACCCATGAGCATTTAGATCGCTCACTCAACTTTATTCTAGTGGAAATGGAGCGAAGAAAAATTGGATAATTCCCTTTCAACTGTGGCTGACTTTGCGGAAAAAGCTTTATTCTACGAAGTTTCTTTAACACCAAAACCAGGTTTGGTGGACCGTTTTTCCAACGGGGCCCATCAAGATATGGATTTTTTTACCTTTGTTGATAGTATCATCAGTCTGCGCCCTTTCTTTTCAGATTATCTGGAAGCTGGTTTTCAGCACGAGGGCTCCTTTTCTGAACTCTTTCAAAAATTGCGGCTGATTGGCATTGACGCAGAAAAAGCGATGCTCAAGGCGACTAAGGGCATCAATACTCACAAAGGTGCAAATTTTTCTTTTGCGTTATTACTGGGTGCCACCGGTTTTTATTTACAAAAAAAAACTGACCTCCCCTTTACTGCAGAAGATACCAATGAAGTGTTGGCAATTGTTGCAGCCATCGCTGAAATAGTGCAAGAGGACTTTACTGATTTAGCTACCAAAACTGATCTTTCTTACGGGGAAAAGCTTTATTTAGAAAAAGGCTTGATGGGAATTCGTGGTGAAGCGATTGCTGGTTATCCGATTTTAAACAATCAGCTGCTGCCCTTTCTTCGCAGTCAAAAAGGCGAAGACACTGAAATTATTTTACTAAGAGCTTTAGTTTTCTTAATGAGTTTTGTTGAAGATGGCAACTTGTTACACCGGGGAGGCTTGACTGCTTGGGAGCAGGTTAAAGGGGAAAATTTAAGCCTCCATCAAGCTAACCTGCCTGCTGAGGACTTGATTTTAAGCCTAAAAAAATACGACCAACAGATGATTGATCGTAATTTAAGCCCTGGCGGCTCCGCCGATTTAATTGCATTAGGTATTTATTTGGCGTTTTTAGAAGATTTATTTTAGTCTACCGGATTAAACGTATAGCCAATACCCCAGACAGTCCTCAAGAACTTGGCTTCTTTAGGATTGTCTTCTATTTTGTTGCGAAGATGATTGATAAAGACCATAATTGTATTAGCATCATAATTGCCATCTTCCCAGACATTGTGATAAATCTGTTCTTTGGAAAAAACCTGATCCGGATTTTCCATAAAAAATTGCATCAGCTTAATCTCTTTTGAAGACATTTTTATCGGCTCGGCCCCTTTGAACAGCTCATAACGGGCTTTGTCAAACCGGAAAGGCCCTTGAATGATTTCATTGGTTACCCTTTGTTCTTGATTTTTAATAATTTTTCGCCGCTCCAATGTCGCCAGCACCTGGGCTTTTAAAATATTGGGCAAGAAGGGTTTGGTTAAATAAAAATCAGCACCGTTTTCTAAAGCAGTCACAATATCTTCTTCGTTGGTCTTGCCGCTTAAAAAGACAATCGGCACAAATGGATCTGCCTCGCGAATTACTTGAGCGAGATGATAGCCGTCATTTTCATGTTCCAAGCCGACGTCTAAGATAAATAAGTCAAACTTAATTCGTGAAACGATGTCAATCGTCGCCTCTACTGAATCACTTTGATAGACTAAAATACCAGTAGATTGCAGCGATTTCCAGATTAGTCTGCGGATTGCTGGGTCATCGTCAACAATAAGTATTTTTTCGTTACGCATGTTTTTCCCCCTGTACTATTTAGATGTTCATTTGAAAGGACAAACTATGAGAAAACCATCAAACAAGTGGATTTACGTTGGCTTTATCAGCGTTTTAATCATTACGGCCGTTGGCTTAGCCCTGTCGATATTCACCTATTCATCGGTCCAGCGCCATAGCATGAAGCTTGCCGAAGAGCATCTAACTACTATAAACAATGATGCCATTAAAATTTTAACATTGCAAATAGAAAATTACCGAGAGGATCTGGAAAATCTTTCCCGCAGTGATGAACTGACAGCCTCTTTTGATAATTTGACAGCCGATTTACTCAATCAAGAGCTCTCTCATGCCGTCACCAGCATGGCTACCCTCAGCTTAGTCACAGATAACGGCCTTTTAATTAAAGGCTGGCAGACAAAAGGCCAGCAGTTGGAAGCTCTAGAAACTTTTCCCCGTTATGTGATGACTGATCCTAATTATCCGACTGGTGTTAAAACCAGTGGGCAGGAAAACGGTCAAGTTTTTTATGATTACACTAGCTCTTATTTGAATTTTTATCAAAAAGTTACTGATAGTAATCAAAATCAGGCAATTTTAATTTTAACAATTGATTTGGAAAAATTTTATCAAGAAAACTTTGACCCGCTACAAAATGGTTTTCAAGGCTATACGATGATTAAAGACCAAGACATGAAGGTTGTCATGCATCCCTCCACTGAACAAGTCGGGCTGACGATTGTCGAAGATCGTCAGCGGGAATTTCCCGATTTAGATTACACAGATTTACAACGCCTTGAAGAAGAACAGCTGGCCAATCAAAAGGGTACCCTCAGTTATTATTCTTATTGGTGGACGGAGGAAAACCCGACCCGCGTGTTAAAAATCGGCGCCTATCAATGGATTACGATTGGCGCTACCCGTCTGGTGGTTGCGAGTAACTCAGATTTTAATGAGTGGAATGGCCTAGTGATTGAGGGTAGTATGATGAGTCTAGGCTTATTGATTATTCTCTTTGTCGTGTTAGTTTTATTGGGTTTTATCTATATTAATAACACCCGCAAAAATCGCAATTATCAAGAAAATCTACGCTTAAAGGAACGCCAGCGCTCTCTAGAAGAAAAACATGCGATGGAAAAAACCATTTTCCAAGAATCAAAATTGGAGACAATTGGCCTGTTAACCACAACAATTGTCCATGACATGAATAATTTTTTGACTCCGATGATTGGTAATCTGCAGCTTTTAATTGAAGAACACCAGGAAGATGAATTATTGGTGGATGATTTAAAAGAAGTCTATCATGCAGCTGAAAAAGGTCAGCAGCTTTCCAGCAATGTGTTGCGTTTTTCGCGTGTTAGCCACGGTCAGAAAAAAAATCAACAGATAAAGGAAGTTGTGAAAGAAGCTTTGGATACCCTCAAGCTGCTGATTCCCAAAACAGTTAGCTTCACCTATGAGCTAGAGACAGACCAAAGCGCTTATTTTGAAAAAGATGATGTCCAAGTGATTTTATACAATCTGATTACCAATGCTTATCAGGCGATTGATGGGACCGGAACAATCAGCGTAAAACTCAGTCTCGCCGATGCTGCCCAAAATGCGGCCTACCAAGAGACCGGACACGTCTTTGAGAAAAAAAGTTTTGCCCTGTTGGAAATAAGCGATGACGGTCCTGGTATTCCAAAAGACATTGAAGAACATATCTTCACACCTTTTTTTACAACGAAATCTACAGATGGTGGTACGGGCCTTGGACTGTTTACAGTCTCTTCAATCGTGAAAAAAAATGACTGGTTTTTAAAGGTTGAAAGCAGTCCAGCCGGCACCACATTTATCTTAGCAATCCCTTTTTAAAGGACATAAGCAAACAGTAGCAGACTAAGATTTGCTGCTGTTACTCAGGAGGACAATATGAATCAATTTGGAGCACTCTTTCGCAAATTTCGCCTGCAAAAAGGCTATCAGTTAAATCAGACTGCCGCAGATATTGTCAGTCCGCAGTTTTTAAGACGCTTTGAAAAGGATCAAAATGATATCACGATTACCAAACTCTTTGCCCTTTTACAGCGAATCAATGTTTCAGTGGAAGAATTTATGTTTGAGTACAACGAAGCTGTCCAGTTAGTTTCGGTTCGCCGCTTAGAGGAAATTATCGATGAAATTATTATAAAAAAAGATGAAGAGAGCTGGCAGAATTGGCTGACACAAACTCAAAGTGCGGCTGGCATTTTAGGTGATGCCCGAAAAGAAGCCAATCACTTTATTGCCTTAATTTTGATGGATTATGGCAACCGTTTGTTTCATAAAAATTTCGACTTCGATATGACACCTCTTTGGCAGTATTTGGAAAGTGTCGAAACTTGGGGAGAATTTGAGTTTCTCTTGGCAACTTACAGCTGCCACTCCATGTCAAAAGAAGTTCGCTCTTTTTTGTGGCAACAGTCGGCGAAGAAAAAAATCAAATCTTTGACAACTAGACGCTACAGTCAGGACTTTTACCTACATATTTGTCTCCATGCCCTTTTAGATCACGAGGTTCAGCAGGCTAAAGAAATCATTGCTACCTACGAAAATTATCAACAGCCAGAAAAAATTATGCAAAATCTCAGTCATGCGACAATGAATCGGATTATTAACGGCTTAGTTATGGCCCTTGAAAATAATGCTGAAGGCGAAGAAATCTGCCGTGAAATGGTTTATTTTTTTAGGCATCAGCTGGGCTATGAACAATATGCCCAAGGAACAGAAAGATATATAAACCTAATTTTGGAAACTAGTCGCCAATAAGTTTTTGTCAAAATCAGGTTTTGAGAGCTATTTTTCTTCACGCAAAAAAAGATGCCAATTCAGTATTTGAACAACTGAATTGGCACCTTTTTTATTGCTGTCTAAAATTGTGGTTTAATAGATTTAATGATTCTTATTTTAAGTACAGTGGTAGAAATTTTTCAATATTTAACCGCTGAAAAAGACTTAATTTTCCAGCATAGCCCAGATTTTTTCTGCAACTTCTTCATTTACGTACACTGAAATGCTGCCGTCATTTACCGGGAATATACCTTTACCGTTATCATCTAACTGGATTTTAGCCTGATTATTTTTCAAAAGATCCACGAAAACTTTTTCTCCATGGGTGGCACTGACCGTCATTTCTAATTCGCCGCCGGTGTGATTCGTTAGCACCACCGCCAAACCAGAATTTTCGTGCTCATAGTCACCGGTTCTCACCCAGCCGACGACATCTGGACCGTTGAAATAATCGACTTGACTGCCGTGGGCCAATTGCTCTCTAATTTTCAAGAGAGCTGTTAAATCTTCGCCGACTGGATCGACATTTTGTGAAGGAATTCCATATAAATCTCCCCAAAAAACAACTGGTGTGCCCGCCTCCCGTAATAATATTAACGCATAGGCTTGAGCTTTGAACCAGCCTTCGACCCATGACTCAAGACTTTGACCTTTTTGAGTATCATGATTGTCGACAAATGTAACTGCCCAATCGCCTCTTTCTTCTGCCAACGTACCTTTAAAAATATCCCGCATATCATAAGCTCCCATTGAATTAGAAGCCTGCTGCAAATTAAAATGCAGCGGCACATCGAAGAGATTGATTAAATTTCCCGAAGAGTCAATGTAATCGACTAATTTATCTAACTCATCACTCCAATATTCACCAACGACAAACATATCCGCCTGTTTTTCCTCTTGGCGGTGTAAAAGCCAATCGACAAAATAATCAAATTGAATATGTTTGACGGCGTCTAAACGAAAGCCATCGACATCAGTTGTTTCTTGATACCATTTACCCCACTTGTCAAGCTGCTCAACGGTCTGTTGATTTTCCATGTCTAAATTACAGCCCATCAAATAATCGTAATTTCCGTTTTCATCATCGACTTCAGGATCCCAGCCCTTGTCAGCAAAATTAAAAATGGCATGGTCATGGCGTCGGGCATCGTAATCGACACCGGAAAAATTTTGCCATGTCCAAACGTAATCGTTATAAGTACCACCTCGTCCAGGAAAGGTAAATTTAGTCCATGCCGAAATTTCCTGTTCGTCACTGATGGGTTGATTGCGGTTATCTCCGCTGTATTTGACAGCAGACACCGTTTCTTCTTCGTCAGCTCCCATAAAATGGTCGACAACAATATCAGCATAGACTTCAATTTCTTGGGCATGTAAGTCTCTAATCGCCTGTAGATATTCTTCTTTTGTTCCGTATTTTGTCGGCACTGTATCTTTTTGGTCGAACTCCCCTAAGTCGTAAAGGTCGTAGGTGCCATAGCCGACATCATTGACTCCTTGCGCTGCTTTATAAGCTGGCGGCAGCCAAACACCTGAGAATCCGAATCTTTTTAGTTCCTCCGCTTTTTGACTGATAGTTTTCCAATGGGTACTATCAGCCGGTAAATACCATTCAAAACCTTGTAAAATTGTTGGATTTGTCATAAGCTTGCTCCTTTTTATCTCCGTTTTTTAAAATATGAAAGAATTACTATGAAAAATTTCGATATAATTATTTTACTCTTTAACTTAGGAAAACTCTGATTTTAAAGCTTTTGAAACTCTTCTTTTAATAAACGATATTGCAAACGATCTTTAAAAGCTTCTTGATGCCATTGAAACTTTTTAAAGTCCCCTTCTTTTATTAGTCCGCATTTTTGCATAACTTTTTCAGAGGCAATATTCTCCTTTAAACACCCGCAAAAAATTCGATAGACATCGTCTTCAAAAAAAGCAAACCGTAAAACTTCCTTGAAGGCCTCCGTCATATAGCCAAAGCCTTCAAACTCTTTTAGTAAAAAATAACCGACCTCAACATGTTTTCCTACCGGCGAATCTGCTATCAGACTGTAGCCAATTTCACCGACTCGTTCTTTAGCATGGGTAAAGATACCAAAGAAATAATTTTTTCGCGGTTCTTTTTTACTCTCTTCGATGGCCTGCTGCAAATTTGCTTGTGATGCAGCGAAAGAAAATGTTTGTATTTCCGGCAAATAATACATCACCTGCGGATTGCTCAATAATTGATGATGGGAAGCTAAATCCTCTGGCCGATGGTCTCTAATGATTAACCTTTTTGTCTGCAACTCAATCATTTTCGTAACCTCCTTGAGACTGCTTTCATTTATTTTAAAACAAGTTGTCTAAATAGTAAAAAATTTTCAATAAAAAGAAGTGAATGTTTTTGATTGTTTATGACGGTTTTTGATTGAACTGTTAAAAAGATTGTGTTACACTACATGTTGAAGAGAGGGATGAAAATGCTTACAGATGAACGCCGACAAAAAATTCTCGAAGCATTAGACCGTCAACAGCTAATCAAATCACAGGACTTAATGGATCAGCTAAACGCTTCTGAATCAACTATTCGCCGAGATTTACAAGAATTAGAAGACGCTGGCTTATTAACCAGAATTCACGGCGGCGCAAAAATAATTGAACCATTAGGCTTAGAACCAAATCTGAATGAAAAAACATTCAAGAACCTTCACGAAAAACAAGCAATCGTTCAAATGGCGCTTGCAGAAATCCGTGAAAACGATATCATTTACTTGGATGCTGGCTCCACCACACTAGAATTTATTCCCTTTTTAAAAGATAAACGAATTGTGGTGGTGACAAATTCAGTCCGCCATGCAAATGAGCTTGTGGATTTAAACATTGAAACGATTATTCTCGGTGGCAGTATTAAACTGACCACCAATGCGGTTTTGGGAAATTTTGCAATTGCTCAGCTGCAACAAATGCGTTTCAACTGTGCTTTTATGGGGATGAATGGCATTCATGAAACATTTGGGTTGACTACACCTGATCCAGAAGAAGGCGCTCTAAAGCAGATGGCGATGGCTCAAGCAGAAAAAGTCTTCGTACTGGCAGACGATTCCAAATTTAATAAAACGTCCTTCTTTAAAGTGGCGGACGTCAGCAGTGCCACTATTATAACCAACTACTGCCCTGCTGAATATTTACCAGCCTTAAAAAAGCAGACTACCATCAAGGAGGCAATAAAATGATTTATACGGTAACGCTAAATCCTTCCATTGATTACATTGTTCATGTGGATCAATTGAAATTGGGGGATTTAAATCGAATTTCTCAAGATTTCAAACTTCCCGGCGGCAAAGGCATTAATGTCTCAAGAATTTTGAAACGGATTGACAGTCACTCCACTGCACTTGGCTTTCTCGGTGGTTTCACTGGCGGTTTTATCAATGACTGGCTTAAAGAAGAAGGCATCACCAGTCATTTTACAAAGATTGCCGATGACACCCGGATCAATATTAAACTGAAATCCGATTCTGAAACTGAAATTAACGGAGCGGGACCAGCTTTAACTAATGAAGAAATTCAAGAATTGAAACAAGCCTTGAGTCAAGTTGAAAAAAATGATGTCGTGGTCCTTTCCGGCAGTGCACCAGCCAGCCTGCGTAAAGGCTTTTATCAAGAGTTGATTCAAATAGTCAATGATAAAGAGGCTGAATTTGTGATTGATACGACTGGAGAAGATTTATTGGATGCCTTAGCTCATCAACCTTTGTTGGTGAAGCCAAACAATCATGAGCTTGCTGAACTTTATCATACTAGCTTTGATTCTGTCGCCGCAATTTTACCTTACGGAAAAAAATTGCTAACAGCCGGAGCCAAAAATGTGATTATCTCAATGGCTGGCGATGGTGCCTTGCTCTTTAGTGGCGATAAGGTCTATCAATCAAATGTCTTAAAACGGCCATTAAAAAATTCTGTTGGTGCTGGCGACTCGATGATTGCCGGCTTTGTTGGAACCTTTGCCAAAACTCAAGATGCTGTAGAAGCCTTCCGTTGGGGCGTGGCTTGTGGCAGTGCCACCGCCTTCTCTGACGACTTGGCTTCTCAAGAATTTATTGAATTGTTGCTACCGGAAGTAAAAATTACAGAAGTGGAAAAATAGGGGGATTTTTTTATGAATATCAAAGACTTGTTAATCAAAGATGCAATGATTATGGATTTACAAGCTACCGATAAAAAAGGTGCCATTGATGAAATGGTGGCAAAGATGTATGTAGCCGGCCGTATTTCGGATATTGATACCTATAAAGAAGGTATTTTAGCGCGGGAAGCACAAACTTCCACTGGCCTTGGGGACGGCATTGCAATGCCCCATGCCAAAAACAAAGCAGTCAAAGAAGCGACTGTTTTATTTGCGAAAAGTAACAAAGGTGTCGATTACGAAGCTTTAGATGGTCAGCCTACTTATTTATTCTTTATGATTGCTGCTCCAGAAGGCGCCAACGATACGCATTTACAAGCCTTGGCTGCTTTGTCTCGCTTGTTAATTGACCCAGATTTCGTCGCAAAATTAAAAACAGCTCAAACGCCTGACGATGTTCAAAATCTTTTCCAAGCGGCCGAAGATGCTAAAGAAGCGGAAGAAAAAGCCGAACAAGCGGAAGCTGCCAACAAAGAGGAGTTAAAAGATTTTAATCGCCGTTATATTGTTGCAGTCACCGCCTGCCCAACTGGGATTGCCCATACTTATATGGCAGAAGATGCTTTAAAGAAAAAAGCTAAAGAAATGGGCGTTGAGATTAAAGTTGAAACAAACGGTTCAGAAGGTATAAAAAATAAATTGACTGCTGAAGATATTGCCCGGGCGGATGCCGTTATCGTAGCGGCTGATAAAAAAGTTGAAATGAATCGTTTCAGCGGCAAAGAATTAGTCAATCGTCCTGTAAGTGATGGGATTCGTAAAACAGAAGAATTAATTAATATCGCATTAAGTGGTGACGCACCCGTGTTCCACGGAAATAGCAGCGAAGCAAAAAGTGATGAAGCTTCTGCCGATGGTTCAATCGGCCAAAGAATTTATAAAGATTTAATGAATGGTGTCTCCCACATGCTACCATTTGTTATCGGCGGCGGCATTGCGATTGCCCTTTCCTTTATGATTGACCAATTTATCGGCGTGCCAACAGATCAACTTGCTAGTCTGGGTAATTATAATGAAGTAGCTAGCTGGTTCAACCAAATTGGTAGTGCTGCTTTTGGCTTTATGTTACCAGTTTTAGCTGGGTTCATCGCTTCTAGTATTAGTGATCGTCCTGGTTTGGTGGCTGGTTTTGCAGCCGGTGCTCTAGCAAATGCCGGAGGTGCTGGATTCTTAGGCGCTTTAGTGGGTGGTTTCATCGCTGGTTATGTGATTGTTGCTCTGAGAAAAATTTTCGCCGGTCTGCCAAAATCGTTGGAGGGAATTAAAGCCATTTTATTCTATCCAGTCTTTGGTGTTTTAATCACTGGTTTCTTAATGCTCTTAGTCAACGTGCCAATGAGTGCCATTAACACTGCTTTGAATAATTTTCTAACTAGTCTTGATGGAACAAATGCTCTTCTATTAGGTGCATTATTGGCCGGCATGATGGCGGTTGACTTAGGCGGACCTGTTAATAAAGCGGCCTATGTCTTTGGGACTGCTACCTTGGCTACCACATTAACTGAAGGTGGCTCTGTCGTAATGGCTTCTGTTATGGCCGGTGGTATGGTACCGCCATTAGCAATTTTTATTGCGACTCGTTTATTTAAAAATAAATTTACCAAAGAAGAAAGAGATTCAGGCTTAACTAATATCGTGATGGGCTTGTCCTTCGTAACAGAAGGTGCCATTCCTTTTGCAGCTGCTGACCCATTGAGAGCTATTCCAAGTTTTGTTGTCGGCTCAGCAATCACCGGCGCTTTAGTTGGTGAATTCGGTATTCGTTTAATGGCTCCTCATGGCGGCATCTTCGTTGTGATGCTATTGAACCGTCCAGTGCTTTACTTATTATTTATCGCTTTAGGTGCGGTAATCTCTGGAGTGCTCTTCGGAATCATGAAAAAAAGCAAAGTTGAAACAGCAGAATTAGCTTAAATTAAAAAGAATCACCAGCCTTGTCAATAAAAAGGTTGGTGATTCTTTTATTTTGTTTCTGAACTTGTCTCTTCTTTTGAATGAACTTGCGTCTCGTCTTCCGGCTGCTCTTTTTCCTTTTGCACTTCTGTTGATTCAGCAGCTCGAGCATCAATCTCGTTGTCTGCAACCGTCACCTCTACTGCATTTTTTTCGGCTGACTCAGTGGCAGCTGTCGTCTCTTTTTCAGGAGTCCCACTCGCTTCGTCTGATTCCTCAGTTGGAGACTGTTGTTGGGGCTGTTCTTTCCGCCCCTTTCCTTCAAAATAATTTAAGACAAACAGGCTGACTAAGCTGACCCCCACGATAAAGAATGCAAATTGCGCTTTATACTCAAAGCCCGGTGACAAAAAAGCCACAATAATCACCAAGACAGCCGGAATAATAATTAAGTAATATGTTTTTAAATCAACGGAATCCTTCATTGAATCAAACCCTTCTAAGACAACGCTCTATTTGATTTTTGTTCCTCTAACTTTTGTTGGCTAGCAAAGACCACCCGCAAATGATTGGTCCCTTTTTTTAAGTCCACTCTAAGGTCCCCTTTATTTTTGCGGACACGGCCAATTTTTATGTCCTTCATCTGATGACGCAGCTCAGCCACGGGAACGTGCTGCAGCGCCTCATTGGGAATATAAAATTTTAAGACTGCCAAATAATTTTGGTAATTCTCATCCTTGACATTGATTTCCAAGTAATTGCGAATATAAAATTCATAAGCCGCCAGACCTTCATCCATCGTCAATAACGGATTTAAAATTTTATAATTCATCATCGTCGACTTCATTTCATCCGTCAGGGGAAAATAAGCCTGAGAATTTAAGAGTCCTCTGACCCGCCGCTCTTTATAGGTTTGCTTCAGTAAATCATAATAGCGGGTGACGAAATGAGTGGCCCGCTTCTTTTCTGTTGGCTGCAGCCGATTATTCTGGTACTGCACCGTTTGAATCGTGTGCTTGTAATAGGAATATTCGATAAACGGGTCCTTCAACACCCCGACTCCATTTGTCCAAACCAATTGATCAACTCCCAGCTGGTCGCGAAAAAGCTGTTGGTAATTAAGATTAGCCGGCAAATCCCAATTCAGGGGCTTTTTGAAAAGCGTGATCTCAATCAAGTCATTGGCATGCTCTTGAATTGCCTCCACCTGCTGAATATCTAATAGGATTTGCTTTAGGATAATCCGAAAATAATATTTTGAAAAAAACATGCGCCAACAGGCAGTTAAACAGAGCCCGTCATAAAATAAATCACAGCCGGGTAATTGATTAGTATCAATTTGGGTAACTCCTTGGTCATTTAACATTTTCGGAAGTTGCTGAATTTCTTCTGTTGTCTCAAAGAGTTTGCGCTTTTCGATATTTTCAGTATTGTTATATAAATATTCATCATAGGAGCGGGCATACCCGTAAATGCCCCATTCCTCCAAACGTCGCACCTGATAATCATCAATCACCTGCTGATGATTTTGATAAATATCTTTATCAATAATAATTTTTTCCAAAAGGTTGGCTTTCGAGCGTTGCAGCATCAAAACATTATTGGGATTACCGACTGTTAAGGTAAAATATTGATTGTCTGCTACATCGGCAAAGAATTCTTGAATAATATCCGGATGATAATCCATCATATCTTTAAAGTCAATTTGGATAAAAGTCGCGTCAATCAGTAAGCGACTGAGAAGTGCCCAGTCGTTAACCACCGCCGCAAAATCCTGCTGATCGGTTATCCGTAATTGATTGACCAAATAAATCTGCTCTTCTTTTTGCATATTCTCAAGCCTCCCTATTGTTTTTTTATCTGCTTTTTCTTCGTATTTTTCTATCTATAATTATTATAACGAATAATTTACAATTCAGCCAACCTCAAACACAAGTATTTTATTTTGCCGCTAATCATGCTAAAATAATCATGAAGCTGGAGGTGTTCACAATGGGACTTAAATTTGAAAAAACCGACGATTTAGATACTTTGTTTGAAAATTTCGCAATTGATCCTGAAAAGAAGGTTGCGCCTAAAGAAGATATTGACCGTTTTTTGAAACCAAAAAACGAAAAAGAAGACGAAAAGAAAACTAAAAAATAAGTTTTAGACTGGTTAGCTTGTCAGTCGGCTTTTAACAAAAAAATTTGCACCAGCAAGTCTAGCGCTAGACCTGCTGGTGCAAATTTTTTATTTTCCTTTTAAATAACTTTCAATCGCATTCCAGGCTTGCTGCTTTCCTTCTTTCGTAACAGAAGAGAACAAGACAAAGTCATCATTCTTGTCAAAGTCCAGCGCCTTTTTAATCATGCTTTCGTGTTTGTTCCACTTGCCTCGAGGGATTTTATCAATTTTTGTCGCCACCACAATCACTGGAAGCTCATAATATTTTAAAAATTGATACATCTGCACATCCTCTTTTGAAGGCTCATGACGGGCATCAACTAACGAGACCACAGCCCGCAAATTATCGCGATTTGTCAGATAAGTTTCAATCATCTGACCCCACTTGGCCCGCTCGGTTTTAGAAACCTTCGCATAACCATAGCCAGGCACATCCACAAAGTGGAGAGCATTTTCAATCAAATAAAAATTTAGCGTTTGAGTTTTTCCGGGCTTGCCAGAGGTCCGGGCCAAATTTTTCCGATTGATTAACGTATTAATAAACGAAGATTTCCCAACGTTAGACCGCCCTGCCAGTGCAATTTCCGGCAGACCGCCTTCTGGATATTGCTTGGGCTCTACCGCACTAATGACAATCTCTGCATTATGTACATCCATTCTTTTTCTCCTTTATTTCTATTGTGTAAATTTTTCTTTTCAAATTTTTCAAGTGCTACATTTCAAAAAAACGGAAGTTTAGGGATTCAGGCTTGTCTCCGCAAACTTCCGTTTTATTTCAATTGATATTAGCCAGCTTTTTTAGAATCACTACTGTAAATCACAATTGGTTCTGCTTCACCGTTAGCTGCAGCTTTGGTAATCACAACTTTTTCAATCGATTCATCTGAGGGAATATCAAACATAATGTCCATCATAATGTCTTCAATGATTGAGCGTAAGCCACGGGCACCAGTGTTTCGTTCAATCGCTTTATTAGCAATGGAACGCAGCGCTTCCGGTTCAAATTCTAAATCAGTATCATCTAGCGCCAATAATTTTTGATATTGTTTTACTAGAGCATTTTTCGGCTCGGTCAAAATGTGCACCAGGTCCTCGGTGGATAATTTTTCCAAGGCAGCTGTCACAGGCAAGCGGCCGATAAATTCAGGAATCAAACCAAATTTCAACAAATCTTCTGGGATGATGTGCTGCATCACACTTTCATTTTCTCCAAGACGTTTGTTGTCTGCGCCAAAGCCGATTGTTTTTTCACCGAGACGATTGCGGACAATCGTTTCAATGCCATCGAAGGCACCACCTACGATGAATAGAATATTGGTGGTATCAATTTGGATAAATTCTTGATGAGGATGCTTACGACCGCCTTGCGGTGGTACACTGGCAACGGTCCCTTCAAGAATTTTCAAGAGGGCTTGTTGAACCCCTTCGCCGGAAACATCCCGAGTAATTGAGACATTTTCGCTCTTGCGGGCAATTTTATCGATTTCATCGATATAAATAATCCCTTTTTCTGCCCGTTCGACATTGTAATCAGCAGATTGTAATAGTTTTAATAAGATGTTTTCAACATCTTCACCGACATAACCAGCTTCTGTTAAGCTGGTCGCATCCGCAATCGCAAAAGGTACATTTAACGTACGCGCTAAGGTCTGCGCTAAGAAAGTTTTCCCAGAGCCGGTTGGTCCGATTAAGCAAATATTACTTTTTTGTAATTCAACTTCATCAGCGTTTTCAACGCCGTGATTAATCCGTTTATAATGGTTATATACAGCGACGGACAGGGCGCGTTTCGCCCGTTCTTGGCCAATTACATATTCGTCTAAAACATTTAAGATTTCACGAGGTTTTGGCACGTCAAGAACATCACGAATAGCTTCATCATAAAACTCTTCATCAATAATTTCTTTGCACAACTCGATACACTCGTTACAAATATAAACACCTGGGCCAGCTACGATTTTGCGTACTTCTTCTTGGGTCTTCCCGCAAAAAGAACAACGAACTGTATCTGTACTATCTGTGTTATCGTACATCTTTTCACCTCATTTATTTCTCGTACATACTTTTAGTTAGAGGTTTCCCCAAACTAAAGGTATCATATCACAAATATCCTAAATTAAAAAGAGTGGCAAGCTAAACTAAAACTTATCTTCATCATTCTGCAATCATAACGAAATAAAAACGTGGCACATCCGTAAAGAATGCCCCACGTTCATCTTTTATGATGTGAATAAAAAATTATGCTTCTTCTTTAGCTGTGCCAGTGATTAAATCAACAGCTTTTTTCATCACGATATCATGTTTTAGCATGTCTTCAGACAACAAGTTTTTAACTTGGTCTAGCGGCATTTGATAAGTATCTGCTAAGTCTTGCAATTCTTTTTCAATTTCTTCGTCAGTCGCTTCAAATTTTTCAGCTTCTGCAATTGCTTCAATAACTAGATTTGTTTTAGTCCGGGTTTCAGCTTCGCCTTCAAATTGAGTGTGCAAGTCAGCTTCAGTTGAACCCGTCAATTGGTAGTACATTTCAGGTGAGATGCCTTGGCGTTGCATATTGCCTAAGAATTCATCCATCGCCCGATGTACTTCATCATGAACCATTACATGGGGTAAATCTAGGATTTCTGCATTGTCGACAGCTTTTTTAATTGCTGCTTCTTCTTTAGCATCCACTGCTGCTTGTTCTTTGGTTTCAGTTAATTCTTTGCGATATTTTTCTTTTAATTCTGCCAACGTTTCAACTTCTTCGTCAACATCTTTAGCAAATTCATCATCTAATTCTGGTAATTCTTTCGCTTTCACTTCATGGATTTTCACTTTGAAGATTGCTTCTTTACCAGCTAAATCTTCCGCTTGATAATCTTCAGGGAAAGTTACGTTAACATCTAATTCTTCCTCTGCTTTATGACCAACTAATTGATCTTCAAAGCCTGGAATAAATGAGTTTGAACCTAATTCAAGCGAATAGTTTTCGCCTTTACCGCCTTCAAACGCAACATCGTCAACAAAGCCTTCAAAGTCGATGACAACTGTGTCGCCATTTTCAGCAGCAGCGTCTTCTTTAACGACTAATTCTGCTTGTGCTTCTTGTTCCCGTTGAATCCGTGCATCAACGTCTTCTTCACTAACTTCCCGGTCTTGTTTTTCCACAACTAAATCTTTGTATTCACCTAATTTAACTTCTGGTTTCACTGTTACTTCAGCTGTGATTACCCAGTCTTGGCCTTCTTCCATGCTTTCAACATCAATTTTAGGTTGTGACACTGGGTCGATTGCCGCTTCTTTTACAGCAGCTTCATATGCTTCTGGTAAAACTGCGTTCAAAGCATCTTCATACAAAGCTGCTTCGCCGTACATGCGGTTAAATACTTGGCGTGATACTTTTCCTTTACGGAAGCCAGGAACATTTAAATTACCTTTCACTTTATTAAAAGCGATGGTTAAGCCTTTTTCGATTTGAGCACGTTCAATAGAGAAGGTTAACACACCATCATTGGTGCCTTTTTTTTCCCATTTTGCTGTCATTTGATTCCCTCCGAAATATCTATTATTACTGGGTTTGCAGTCTAAGAAACGGCAATGAAATAGCCGAATTACAGCTGCGGTTTTCTCCTGAGATCGCATAAATTAGCGCCTCAAACAAAAACTTTTTTAGCAATAATTCGGGTAGTTCCTACAAGCCTTTTCCAGCTATCTACTGCCCCACATACCTTTTAAATATTACACTAAGCACCAAGGATTGTAAACATATTCGCAAAAGAAGATAGCCGAATTTTACAACTTTTGTCTAAATATTAACTTCCCTCCATCAATTGCCAAATAAACTGCCGCAGATTTTGCTTTAATTCTTGAATACGGCTGAATTCTGGAGACTCGTCAAACTGTTCTGAGTAGCCTTCGCTGTATTCTGCTAAATAGCTTTCAGCAAACAGTTGCACGCCCCCCAACGCTGTAATAGTCTCCGTTTCAAATGGAAATAAAATCGTCAGATGCAGCTGAACCTCTTCTAAAAGGGCCTGTAAAAGATCCGGCTGTTGATGTTCCAATTGTTGGGTTAAAAATAATTCTACTTTGGCTAAATCAGCTGAATTTTCTACCAATTCCAGCTGACTGGGAATAACCTGTCGTTCTTTTTCGTTAAACCAACGGAAAGTGAAGGATTCTTTTCTCTTGAGCTTGATTAATTCCTCCAAAACTTTTAAACGGCTGAAATAATTTACCTGAACATCAGTTAAAATAGTAGCCGCCATTTCTAAAAAGAAATTTAGCGGGGTGGCTATCAGTGTTTCAATAAAGCGAGCCTGCTGTTGCATTGTTAGCTGATTGATGGTCGTCAAGCCTTTGCGTAAATCCGCAAGTTTTTGCTGCTCTAATTGACTCAGATAGTCCTCTAATTGAATTAGCTGTTGCTGCAATAAATCTAGCCAGGCTTGATCTTGGTGGCCAGCAAATTGTGCTAAATACTCGTGAGCTTTTAGAAATTGTTGATTTAAAAGCAACAATTGGAAAAACAAATCAAAGTATTGCCGCTCCTGCAAATAATCCGACAAGTAATCTTGCGCCAAGCGCAATGCTTGGTGATGTTCACCAGTTTCCATCATTAAATGAACAAGCAAAAGATTTAAAGAAAAATCAGTCTCAATTTCATAGGCCTCTTGAAATAATTTTAATCCCTTTTGCTGTTCTCCCTGCTCGATGGCCTCTTTTCCCAGGCGGATAAAGTCTTCTCGGGAATTTGGAAAATTAAAAATTGCCATTGTCTTCTCTCCAGACGTTGTTTTCTTATGAAAAAAACTTGAGACAACTAAAAATAGCTGCTACTCAAGTTTTAGTAAATATTATTGATAATAATCGCCGTTTCAATTTTACCCTGGGCCTTCATTGCTTCCGCTTTATTTAAAAGCGAATGTCCACCAAACTCTTCTCCAGATAAGGGATCTTCAACAGTAAAAGCTTGGATCTTGGCAACTTTTAAGGCGTCTGGTGCAATTTCCTGCACGCTGTCCCAGCCAGTATTCAAAAAAACTTTGGTATCTTCTGCAAGCTGATGCTCTTTTTCCAAGTGAGCAATCGCTGCCTTTAATTCTTTTAATGTAATTACCGGTACTTCCTGCACCTGCATCCCCTCGACTTTCTACAGCTAGTATACCTAAAAATAACTGAGAAAAAAATATTTAAATAAGATTTTTCTCGCTTTTTTTATTTTTTCTTCTATAAAAGTATCTTCCATCTTGTTGATTAATAAAAAGGAGAAGAAATATTTCAGTATGTTAAACTTTTGTTACAAGTAGACCATTTATAAAAAAATAATTGACAATGATTTAACAAACCTATAGAATCATTAGTGTTTCCGAAAATAATAACAAGGAGGATTGGTTAGACCAATTATGGATAGCGCCAGACCTGTTATCAGGTGACGAGGAAAGAGCTTATCGAAGTTTTCGGCGGGTGGCTCTAGGGACTGCACTCTACAGATAAAGATCAAAACCTTTTCGTGAGAAAAAAACAAAGACTTTATCCGCAGCGGAAACCAAATACAATGAATAGAACAGTCGAAAGTAGGATTTGATTATGTGTGGAATCGTAGGAATTGTTGGCAACCCCAACACAACTGAAATTTTATTAAAAGGTTTGGAGAAATTAGAATACCGCGGTTATGATTCAGCCGGTATTTTTGTCGCAGATACAAACAGCAACCAATTAGTTAAAACTAAAGGCCGCATCAAAGATTTAAGAGAAAAAGTTGGAACTGAGTTAACAGGAACCCTCGGGATTGGCCATACTCGCTGGGCAACTCACGGACCCGCTACTGAAATTAACGCTCACCCTCATACCTCTAGTAATCAAGAATTTGTTTTAGTGCATAACGGTGTGATTGAAAATTATCAAGAATTAAAAGATACCTATTTAGCTGGTATTGCTTTAGAAAGTGAAACAGATACAGAAATTGTTGTGCAATTAATTGCCCGCTTCGCTGAAGACGGTTTGTCAGTTAAAGAAGCCTTCAAAAAGGCTTTGGCTGTCATCGAAGGCTCTTATGCCTTTGCTTTAGTCGATAAAGCTGATTCAGAAACCTTGTATGTAGCAAAAAATAAAAGTCCTTTACTGATTGGTTTAGGGACGGATTTCAATGTGATTTGTAGCGATGCAATGGCGATGATTGACCAAACGAAACAATTTTTAGAAATTGCAGATGGCGAACTAGTAACCCTAACAGCTGACAGTGTTGGCATTGAAAAAGCCACTGGCGAAAAAGTGGAACGCAGCGCCTTTACTGCTGAAATCGATTTGGCTGATATCGAAAAAGGAACTTATCCTTTTTATATGCTGAAAGAAATTGACGAACAACCTGCTGTTATGCGCCGTATTGCAAAAGAATACGTCACTGATTCTGGTGAATTTGTTATTGATGCTGACTTACTGGCAACAATGCAAGCAAGCGATCGAATTTACATCGTCGCTTGTGGTACCAGCGCCAACGCCGGTTGGGTCAGCAAACAAATTTTTGAAAGCTTAGCCAAAGTGCCAACGGAAATTCATTTATCCAGTGAATTTGGCTACAATCTGCCGTTACTTTCAGAAAAACCATTTTTCATCTTTTTGAGTCAAAGTGGTGAAACTGCTGATAGTCGCCAAGTTTTAGTAAAGATTAATGAACTAGGCTATCCAAGCCTGACAATTACCAATGTAGCGGGCTCTACTCTCTCCAGAGAAGCACAATATACTTTATTGCTCCACGCTGGTCCTGAGATTGCTGTAGCCTCAACTAAGGCTTACACAGCTCAAATTGCTGTGATGACAGTTTTAGCTAAAGCCCTTGGCGAGAAAAAAGAAATTCCTGAAGCCTTTGCTTTCAATTTATTACACGAACTGAGTTTAGTGGCAACTGGCATGGAAACGATGATTTCTGAAAAACATTTAATCGATGAGCTAGCTCAAGTTTATTTGAAAGAAACCCGCAACGCCTTTTACATTGGTCGCAGTGTGGATTATTACGTGTCTATGGAAGCCGCTTTGAAATTAAAAGAAATTTCTTACGTCCAGACTGAAGGCTTTGCAGCTGGTGAATTAAAACATGGCACAATTGCTTTGATTGAAGAAGGTACTCCTGTGATGGCGATTATCACCGATGCTGCGACAGCGGCCCATACAAGAGGAAATGTTCGGGAAGTTGAAAGCCGCGGTGCAAACGTCTTAGTGATTGCCAGTGAATCTGTCAGCAAAGTTGACGACCAAATTATTTTACCAAACGTTCATCCGTTATTGACACCATTGGTCAGCGTTGTACCGGCACAATTAATTGCTTACTATGCAACCTTGCAAAGAGGTTATGATGTTGATAAACCAAGAAATTTGGCAAAATCTGTAACAGTTGAATAGTATTAATAAGTCTGAGGAGTAAATTCTCTCTTCAGGCTTTTTTATTTGAGCTTTTTTAGATCTTTGTCCTTGCTCACTCTTTTCTTTTTTACCAAAATCAGCTATTATTTTCTCATAAAGAAAACGGAGTGATTAATATGGAAAACAATAAACCTTATGGCACAGTCTTAATCAAAGCTTCTTTTATATTAGATTTCTTAGTAGACAATAGTGACGCAAACTTACAAGAAATTGCTAAAGGAACAACCTTAACTAATTCCACAGCCCTTAAAATTTTAGAAACTTTAGGGAAAATTGGTTACGTTCAGAAAACCCCCGATAAAACTTATCGTTTGGGTACAAAATTAGCCCGTTATGCGAACAAAAGTTTAGAGCAGACTAATTTGATTGAACTGACACAACCTTTTTTAGAGGCCTTACAAGAACAAATTGACGAAACCATCCACTTGGGTATCCTTAGCAATCAAGAAATTGTTTACATTAATAAGTTGGAACCAAAAAATCAAGCCATCACAATGTCTTCCAGAGTCGGGATAGCACGACCTCTTTATAGTTCAGCGATGGGCAAAGCAGTCTTAGCAGAATTTTCTCACGAACAATACGAAGACTATTTGGCTAGCCACCCCTTAGTGCCTTTTACTGAAAATACCATTACCAATTCTATCAAGTTGGCCAATGAAATTGCCGAAGCTCATCATTTAAAAATTGCTTTTGATAACGAAGAAATGGAGAAAGAAATTTTTTGCATTGGAGCTTCAATAGTTCAAGATCAAAAAGTTATTGGGGCCTTTAGTGTTAGCATGCCTAAGTATCGTACTACCCCAAAACTAATTGATAAATTAATCAAAGATGTGAAGCAAACAAAAGAACAAATTGAGAATATTATGCAATAAAAGCCTTTTCACTCTTGATATTTTTTGAAAATATCGTATAATCAATTTATAGTTTCCTATAAATAAATATGAATTTCCAAATAAGAAAAGAGGGATTAGATGAAACGGGTTACTATTTTGTCGAATTTAGCGGCGGCTGGAGTTATTGCAGTTGTCCGAGAGAAAAGTCAGGATGAAGCTCTTCAAGCCAGCCGGGCGATTATTGATGGTGGCATTAAAGGCATTGAACTGACTTATACGGTCCCACAAGCTGACCAAGCGATTTCTGATTTAGTTTCCTCATATGGCGATAATCCAGAGATTGTGATTGGTGCTGGAACAGTTTTGGATGCGATTACCGCACGTCAAGCTATTTTAGCGGGCGCGCAATATATTGTTAGTCCGGCTTTTGATCAAGCAACTGCAGAAATTTGTAACTTGTATCAAATTCCTTACTTACCAGGTTGCATGACAATTACCGAAATGCAAGCTGCCTTGAAGTCAGGAGCCGATATTGTAAAACTTTTCCCAGGCAGTGCTTATGGACCAAGCATTATTTCAGCTTTCAAAGCGCCTATGCCGCAATTAAATATCATGCCGACTGGCGGAGTTAGTTTAGAAAATATGGCCGATTGGTTTAAAGCGGGTGTTGTAGCCGTTGGTGTTGGCGGTAATTTATTGGCACCTGCAGCCCTTGGAAACTTTGAAAAGGTCACAGAAATTGCTAAACAGTATGCTGCAAAACTAGCAGAAATCAGGGGAGCAAATTAATGGCAAAAATTGTTACCCTAGGTGAAATTATGTTGCGCTTGTCTTCCACAGAAGGAATTCGTTTAACAGACAGCAAACAGCTAGCAGCCCATTATGGTGGTGGTGAAGCAAATGTGGCGATTTCTTTAGCGAATTATGGGCACCAAGTGGCTTATGCCAGTAAAGTTCCAGACAATAGTTTAGGTACAGCCGTGAGTCAGCATTTGCGAAAATTTGGCGTCAATACCGCCTTTTTACTAAAAGGCGGCCCACGTTTGGGCACTTATTATATGGAGACCGGCATCGGTGAACGAGCTGCTGCGGTCATTTATGATCGAGTTGGTTCAAGTTTTGCTGAAATGAAAGCGATTGAGTGGGATACTGATGCTTTGTTCGATGGAGTAGAAATTTTTCACATTTCCGGCATTACACCTGCGCTTTCCCCTACCTGGCAATTGTTGACGCTATCACTAATTAAGGAGGCCCGAGAAAAAGGTTGTAAAATCAGCTTTGATATTAATTACCGGGGGAAATTGTGGACACAAGCTCAAGCTAGCATTGTCCTTCAGCAAATTTTACCTTATGTCGATTATTTATCAGCCGGTAAACTAGACGCATTGCATCTGCTTGGAATTCCTGCCAGCCCTGAAAACACAGAAAACGATTTATTGTATTATTACCAAGAAATCAAAAAAATGTACCCGAATATTCACCTAATATATTCAACAAAAAGAACTGTCCAATCGGCAAGTACCAATTTATTGATTGGGACCCTCTTTATTGAAAATAAATATTATGAATCACAACTCCATGAAATAAGTCCAATTGTTGACCGGGTCGGTGGTGGTGATGCCTTTGCCGGTGGTGTGATTCACGGTCTATTAAGTAACTGGCAACCGCAAAATATTATCAGTTTTGCAACCGCAGCATCAGCTTTAAAGCACACAATTCATGGAGACTGCAATCAATTTACTGAAACAGAAGTCAGCAACTTCCTAGCCGCTGGTTCCGGAAAAATAGTCCGCTGACAAAAAAAGAATGGAGAGATTACACATGCAAAACATGGAAACCCGCTACACCCACAGCCCCTCTGATATTCGTCACTTTTCGACTGAGCAATTAAGAGATGAATTTTTAGTTGAGAGAGTTTTTGTGCCAGGAGAAATCAGCTTAACCTATACCCACAATGATCGAATGATTTTTGGTGGTGTTGTCCCTACCGAAACACCTCTTGAAATTGTTTTGGATAAAGAATTAGGTGTTGATTATTTCTTAGAGCGTCGCGAATTGGGTGTTATCAATATTGGTGGCCCTGGATTTATTGAAATTGATGGCAACAAAGAACCGATGAAAAAACAAGATGGTTACTATATCGGTAAAGAAAGTCGACATGTCATTTTTTCATCAGAAAATCCTGCAAATCCAGCCAAATTTTACATTAGCAGCACACCTGCTCATCACAAATATCCAAATGTAAAAATTTCGATTGATCAAGTGGTCCCAATGGAAACTGGCGAAGGTAAGACCTTGAATGAAAGAAAAATTTATCAATACATTCATCCAAATGTTTGTGACAGCTGTCAACTGCAAATGGGTTACACGATTTTAGCAGAAGGTAGTTCATGGAACACCATGCCTTGCCATACTCATGAACGTCGGATGGAAGCTTATGTTTATTTTGATTTTAATAATGAAGATACCCGGATTTTCCACATGATGGGTAAGCCAGATGAAACTAAGCATTTAGTGGTGGATGAAGGACAAGCCATCATTTCACCTAGCTGGTCAATTCACACAGGTGTCGGCACAAGTAATTATAGCTTTATCTGGGCAATGTGTGGTGAAAACATCACCTATACCGATATGGATATGGTACCGATGGCCGAATTAAAATAAATAATCGAAAAGAAATGAGGAGAAAAAATGGATTTTAATATGGATATGTTCCGTTTAGACGGGAAAGTAGCGTTAATTACTGGTGCAGTCTACGGTATTGGCTTTGAAATTGCTCGCTCGTTAGCGGCAGCCGGCGCAACAATTGTCTTTAACAATTTAACTCAAGAATCTGTGGATCAAGGTTTAGCAGCTTATCAAGAAATTGGAATTGACGCTAAAGGTTATGTTTGTGATGTAACAGATGAACCTGCTGTTCAAGAGATGGTTTTACAAATCAAAGAAGAAGTCGGTTCGATTGATATTTTAGTTAATAACGCCGGCATCATCAAGCGCATCCCGATGACTGAGATGTCTGCAGAAGATTTTCGACAAGTTATTGACGTTGACTTAAATGCACCTTTCATCATGTCAAAAGCAGTTATTCCTGATATGATTGAAAAAGGCGGCGGTAAAATCATCAATATTTGCTCTATGATGAGTGAGTTAGGACGCGAAACTGTCAGTGCCTATGCAGCAGCAAAAGGCGGTTTGAAGATGCTAACTAAAAATATTGCATCTGAATACGGCCAATACAATATCCAATGTAATGGCATTGGACCTGGTTATATTGCCACACCGCAAACTGCTCCTTTAAGAGAAAAACAAGCTAATGGTGATCGCCACCCCTTTGATCAATTTATCATTGGGCGGACACCGGCTGCTCGCTGGGGTGAACCTGTTGACTTGGCCGGGCCAGCTGTCTTCTTAGCCTCAGCTGCCTCTGATTTTGTGAATGGACATATTTTATATGTTGACGGTGGGATTTTAGCCTACATCGGAAAACAGCCTTAGACAAACAATAAAAAGTGATGCGCCAGTTCAAAGCGCATCACTTTTTTATATTGGCAAAAATATTTTCTGGTTTTGATACTGAATCATTAGCTCACGACTTGACTCTACTGCTGATACTTGCGGCACATCAGTAATTGGAGTTAAGCCCCCGTAATGACCGCTTAGTAAAGAGTGCGTCCCCTCTGATACTTCTCCTTGGCAACTGAAGAAAAAGCTATTGGGAAATAAAACATTGGTATTTGGTTCTGGAAATACAGCAACAATTTTTTCGTACCCAAAATAAAATAGACTGGCTGTCCAACCGATTTCTGATTGGAAAGCTAACCCTTTGTCGAAAGTTTCAAAATGATAGTCCGCTGGATGTCCATTATGAATTTTATTACTAAAGCCGTTATCGGCAACTTTGAGCTTTCGCTCCGTTGTAATCTTATGATAACGAAGGTGCCAATCACTTAACGGAATCACAAAAGTGTCGATCTTAACTCCAGGCAGCGGCTGCCAGCTCTGTTGAAGAAACTTTTCATTAACTTGATAACTTTCTGTTCGCTGTTTGCTGACAAAAAAATCTGTTCCGGCTTCGGCTACCGCTAAGCAGCTATCACTAGCCGTTTGTTCGAGCCCAACACTTCCCTTTCCAACACTAAATCCAAAAAGGCTGCTGTAGGCTAGCTTACTATATTTATCACTTCCGTGAGTTTGTTTGGAAAACTGGTCAACAGGAAATAGCTGTAAGTTTTGCCCTTGTTGATTTGTCAGAACCATTTTAGCTGGCGAAATCAAGATTTTTTTTGCCAACTCCGGTTTTTTTGCTCTCGTCTGCCAAAAAGGATGCGTGTCAGGAACTGCTAAAAGCAGAAACGCTTTGAAGGACCAAAAGGGTGATCCGGGGCTATTGTAACGTTCTGCCATATAAAAATTTTCATAGGTATAACCAATGCTTAAAATTCCATCTTTTTTTTGAATTGTTTGCTCCTGCCAGAAGGAAAAATGCTCAAGAAGTATTTTCCTGATTTGATTCCATGGCAAGACCTCCGTGTTTGTATAAACGCAAGCTGACCAAAAGGCACCTTGAGCAAAACGATAAATCAAGCTGCGGCCAAAGGGAATAGCTGAGCCATCTTCGGAAAACCAGTACTTAAAGGTTTGCGCAAAGAGAGTAGCCCGCTGACGGTATTTTTGACTGAACTCAGGGTCCTCCTCCTTCATATAATGGGCGTACAACAGGCCATAATAATGAAAAGCCCAAGGAATGTAATAGTCCATTTGCTGTGGTGTACCGTCAAAATACCAACCTTCAGACAAGTAAAATTCGTCTAAAAGCTCCTTGTCTTCCCTTACCCATTCTTTAGAAAACGGTTGATCCAACTTAAAAAAGGCGACATTGACTAACAGCCGAAAAAAACGCCAATTATTAGGATGGACTTGGACTTGGTTCACTTGATTAAGCCAATTGTAAAGTTGCTGTTGTTCCGTTGAGGTTAGCGTGTCCCAAAAGATATTTTTGGTTTCAATCAGAGTAACTGCTAGTGCGGCCATCTCAACAATCAGTTGATCATAATCTTGAACTTCTCCCCAATAAGCAGGATTTTTTGGATCAACGCTATGCAAAATAGCCTCTCGATAATAGGCAAAGTCCCCCTCAGATAGAACACCTGCACCAGCAAGTGGCCCCACACCCCAAAGCAGTCTTAAAAAGCCTTCCGCCTCAATCTGGTTTTGGTCATAGTGAGTTCCTGAACTACCAAAATTCAAACGGCCGTTTCCCGGCTGCCGATATTGATGGGTTGGTTTCTCTAAACTATGAAAAAAATCTAGCAGTGTGGTGTGGGAAAAAATTTTCGCTACCATAAAAGTGCCTCTCTCTTTAAAAGACGTAATATTCCTTCAACAAAAAAATAATCTCCATAAATAATAGGTACTTGCGTTTCAGCAACTTGATGAAACGAATGGCTTGTTCCTGTGATGATGCCATCAGTCTCCGGTTGAAAGTCCGCCCATTTTTCAGTAGTAGCAAGTAAGATTTTTTCTGCCGCTTGTTGATAAAGCCTACCTTCATATTCCGGCAGCCAATTTACAAGCTCTAACATTCCACAAGCAGCGCAGAGTCCTGCACTAGCATCATACTTTAATTTTTCATAAGGTGCTTTGAAGTCGACCAGAGTCAAATAGTTACTTTGGCTCACATTGGCAATAAAGAAGTTGGCAATTTTTTTGGCAGCGGCTAAGTATCTGATTTCTTTTGTGTGATGATAACTCAAGGCATAGCCATAGAGGGCCCACGCTTGTCCACGACTCCATGCGGAATCGGCGGCAAAGCCTTGACCACCGATTTGTTCGATGAAGGCACCCGTTTCAGGATCAAAACTGGCAATATGCCCTACGGAACCATCTGCTCGGACTAGATTTTCCAATAAATTATCTCCATGAGCCATGGCAATCTGACAAAAACGAGGGTCTCCTGTTTCCTCAGAAGCCCAGTAAAGAATTGGGATATTCATTAGACTATCGATAATCGCCCAGCCGTAACTCTCCCCATTCCAAGCCCTTAAAAATTTGCCATTTAAATTGAAGCGTGCCATTAAAAGACTGGCAGCATGCAGACCACGCCGCCAAGCTACTGGATTGCCGGTCATCTTATAATTTGCTACGGCGGTATGCAACCACATAAAGCCAACATCATGGTGCAGCCCATCAAATTCAACAAAAGCCCGATCTAACAGCAGCTCACTCTCCTCAGCTGCTTCCTTGTAAGAGGGATTTTTTGTAGCTTGAAACAGCTGCCACAATTCTCCGGCATAAAACCCATTGGTCCACCAGGCAATATTTTTTTTGTTCATATCATCATACTGACCATCTTCTGCAACATAAGGAATTTTTCCCGCATTCCGCTGAAGAGCCGCTGATAATTTTAAATCAATTTTCGCAAGAGTAGCTTCAGCCCACTCTTGAATTGGTTTAGGTCGGAGAAATTCTTCCGTCATTCTATTTTCCTCATTTCCGACTTTCATATTTTACAAAAAAAGATGGTAGAATGATCGCCACTCTTCCATCTTTCAATTTCCATCCCATTTCTATGTCAGTCTAAATGCTTTAATTATTTGATGTAGCATTCTTAACTTTGTGAAGCTGTGTTGCATTCAGATAGATAATTCCCATAAAAAGAGCGGGAGTCAAAATAAAACCAAATTGCGGCTTTAACAACATTAAAACAAAAATCAGCGCAAACAAAATGACATTGACGATACTGACGTACCATTTTCTCAGAGCAAAATAGCTGGCCATCCGTAATACATCTTTAAAGGGGGAGTTGGGATTGCGAACTTGAAAATACCAGCTGTTAATCGTGATGGCTAATGCCACTGTCACCAAAAGGATGAAAAAAGGTATCAACCATTGCCCCTGAGGAATTTCAGCAAAGAAAATCATATCCGTCACGCCGATAATTATCCCAAACCAACCAATTAGCCAAAAGATTAAGCCCTTTATTCCCAATTTGCGAAAACCTTTAAAAAATTCTTTGACTGGTTCAACGTCCTTCTCTTCTTTAAAGCGATCAATCAGATGCAACAAAGCAATGGTAGCCGGACCAACAAACAAAAGACTCAAAGCAAAGAGAGGAATATTGCGAACATCTAAGGCTAGACAAACGGCAGCAAAGAAGAACGGAATATTCACCAGTGAAAACAAGAGATTGCCAATCAGCAGGATGTACACCCAGCGAAAGATTTTCATATAGATATTATTTTCAAAGGATTGCTTTTTAAACATTCCAATTCCTCCTTTAAGTTAAAGCTAATTTTTCATACCTGAAGTGGCAATACCTTCAACAAAGTATTTTTGCATCGCTAAAAAGACGATGGCAACTGGCAATATTGAGATTACAGAAGCCGCCATAATCAAAGCGTATTCTGTATCAAAGAGCCCAACAAACATTTTTAACCCTAACTGAATGGTTTTATTTTCCGTTTTGCTTAAATAGATAAACGGCCCCATATAATCATTCCAGGTATTAACAAAAGTGATAATCGTTAGAGAGGCCAAGGCTGGCTTAGTCAATGGTAAGATAATCTTACGATATATTCCCCACTCGCTCAGACCGTCAATACGGGCACTTTCACTAAGTGAATCTGGAATGCTTGAATAATATTGTTTTAATAAGAAAACACCAAAAGCATTAAAGGCTTGCAATAAGACAAGCGCCCACAGCGTGTCCGTTAAATGTAGCTGCCGCATCATAATAAATTGCGGAATCATATAAGACTGCCAAGGTACTGCAATTGTGGCAATATATGCTAAGAATAACGTATCACGGCCTTTAAAATTCATTTTCGAAAAGCCGTATGCTGCAAAACTTGAGGTGAATAACTGAATCAAGGTAATCACTATACTCAAAAATGCAGTATTTTTAAAAAAGGTTAAAAGCGGAATACGCTCCCAAATGGCCAAGTAGTTCTCCGGATGCCACTCCTTTGGAATCCATTCCATCGGCACTGAAAAAACGGCAGCATTGGTTTTAAAGGATGCTGACAACATCCAAATAAATGGAATTAGCGTAATCAAGGCCAACAAGGTCAGCAGAACTATAAGAAGGATGCTTTTAACTGTTAATTTTTCTTTTTTCTTTTTGGTCTTGCTTTTTTTATCGTGAATCGAAGCTTCCATGTCATCCCTCCTATACTCTTTCTTGACGTTGGTTCCACTTAAACTGAATTACCGTAATCGACAATACAATGACAAAAAGAATCATTGCAATAGCTGATGCATAACCAAAATTATATTTCACAAAGGCTTCGTTATAAATCTCATAAACTAAAACGTTGGTTGCACGCCCTGGGCCACCTTCTGTCATTACTTGAACTAAGTCAAAGACTTTGAAACAGTTGATGACTAACATGATAGTGACAAAGAAGGTCGTTGGTCGTAAAGATGGTAGTGTAACATTTAAAAATTGCTTCCATTTGCTTGCACCATCGATGGAGGCAGCTTCGTATAATTCCCGCGGTACACTTTGCAGCCCAGCTAAATAAAGTATCATATAATACCCCATAAAGCGCCATACACTCACAATCACGATGGAGAAGAGTGCCCAGTCAGAACTGGATGTCCAGCCGGGAGGGTTTTCAATGAACAATCTTAAAAATTGATTGATTGGTCCCATCGTCGGATGAAAGAGCATGTTCCAAACAACCGCAATAGCAACTAATGAAGTGACATAAGGAAAGAAGAAGGCAGTTCTAAAAATCTTCATTCCCCGCACTTTCTTATTCAATAAAAGTGCTAACCCCAACGAACAGACTAGGGTCAACGGTACTACACCAATCGTGTATAAAAAAGTATTTTTAAGGGAAATCCAAAAGGTATCATCGCCAACCATCTTGACAAAGTTATCAATACCGTTAAATTCCGGTGTAGAAAATGAATCCCATTCAGTAAACGCTAAAATTAAAGAAAAAATAACTGGAATCAAATTAAATATAAAAAATCCAATGAAGTTCGGTCCGATGAAAGACCAGGCAGTCAACGTTTGCTTTATTTGCAGTTTGTTTGCCTTCTTTTTTTTAATCTCCATAATTCCCAGACTGTGATTAAAAAGTTCTTGACTGAGTTTCCAATCACAACCTGCCCCCTTCCTCTATGTACAGTTCGATGACAAAAAGAACCGCAACGAAGCTAAACTATTTAGTTCATTGCGGCTCTTTATTGTCTGTCATCGTTCCGACAATTTTTACCTCTGATTGTACCTATTCCAATTCGTTGCTAACACGACTTTCCATATTGCCGATACCATCTTCAACAGATTCATCGCCAACCATGATTAATTCATGTTCTTCAGTCAAGATTTTATCTACGGCAGCACCATCTTCAGCCACTGGAAATTCAATGCCGATTGTTCCTGGATTGTAAGCCTTTTGTGCTTCGTCATCCGTTGGCATGCCATCAAGACCAAAATAAATGTCATTGATTGCATCTGTCCGGTAAGAAGGAACGACTCCGATACCAGCTAAGACTTTCGCACCTTCTTCTCCAGTTGCAAAGTCGATAAATTTTTGGGCAGCATCGGCATGATCGGCATTTTTATTGATAGCAAAGGCCGTTGGTGAACCGAAAGTAGTAGTATCATCGCCTTTTTCTAATTGAGGCATTTGGGCAATTCCCCATTGAACATCTGTTTCACCTGAAGCTACTCGGCTTAATAAACCAGCGGTATACCAAGTTCCCATATACATCATTGCTGCTTTACTTTCTTCAAATTGAGAAGAGTAAGTAACCTTTGTCGTTTTAGCAGTACCATAGTCCATTTGTGAACCAGCTTCTTGCATTGCTAACGCCCGATCATAATAAGGCGCCATATAGCTGTAATCAGATGGATCCATCAAGTCACCGTCATTTTGCACTTGAGCAATCGCTTGAATTGTTGAACGCCAAGTATGTTGATACGCTCCGTAAACACCTGCATCGCTATTGGTTAATTGTGCCGCTAAATCTTGGTATTCATCCCAGGTAATGTTTTCTGGATAATCAATACCAGCCTCATCAAACAAAGTTTTATTGTAATACAATACCCAGAAGTCAGTCCGGTAAGGTTGAGCGTAAGTTTTACCATTCACTTCATACATGTCATAGGATTCTTGAGCAGGCTCTATATCTAAAGAAGAAATATGATCTGTCAAGTCCATCAATTGGTCTCGGTAAGCATAATTTCCATAAGACAACAGATTTTTCATAGTCAAAATATCTGTGGTGTCACCAGATGAAAGCATTGTGGTTAATTTTGTATCATAATCGCTTGAGGCAATATCGACTGGTTCAATCGTAATATCTGGATTTTCTGCTTCAAAAGCTTCAAATAAAGCTTTAAATTCAGGCGTCGTTTCATAATCCCAAGTTGTAATCTTTAATGTAGTCTGTCCATCCCCACCAGAACTGTCAGAGCTGCTACTACCAGAATCTCCTGAATTACCGCAGGCCGTCATTATTGCTGCAGCAGCGACAATACTAGCTGCCGTCAAACCTAATTTCCACAATTTCATTTGTAATACCTCCAAAATTTTATTTTATTTTTTAAGGGTTGACTCCCTTAATTACCAATAAGAATACCAGCTTTGATTCAAACGCATCAGGGCTTCTAAATAGTAGTAGTCCCCCCAAATCATGCATTCATCTACACCATAATCTGTTTTTTTATCATACACTCCATGCAATAAAATCCCATTAGACTGGGGAGTAGCTGCTGTTGTATAATGCTCGGCTAAGGAAGCTAGAATTTCCAAGGCCACCATTTCGTACTCGCTATGTTTTTCGTCACTTAACGGCAATTGCCGCGATAACTCTAATAGTCCGCAGGCTGCAATTGCTGCTGCCGAGCTATCTCGTTCCTCACCACTGCCATCATTAAAAATCAAATCCCAGTAGCTGATTTTATCGGCCGGTAGCTCCTTGATAAAGTAATCTGCCACATCCTTCGCCGTCTCAAGAAAACTAGTATCACCGGTATGTATAAAACTTAAGGTGAAACCATAAATCCCCCAAGCTTGCCCGCGAGCCCAGCAAGAATCATCTGAATAGCCCTGCTGTGTTTTGCCACCAATCGGCTGACCTGTTTCAACATCAAAATAATAAGTATGAAAGGTTGTATGATTTGGCCTAACGATATACTTTTGCGTCTGCTTGGCATGAGCATAGGCGGCTTGTCGATAGCGATCATCACCAGTCATATTCGAAGCAAAATAGAGTAAAGGTAAATTCATTAAGCAGTCAATAATCATCCTCCCCCGCTGCTGAGGATCATCTAAATCACCCCAGGCTTGGATAATTTGAGCCTTAGGTGAATAGCGTTTCATCAGTAAATCAGCCGCTTGAATCGCCATTTCTTTAGATTGTTGATTCCCGTTCACTCGGTAATCCGCAACCGCCGTCAAAGAATATAGAAAACCGATATCATGTGTTTCTAAACCAATTTGTTTTTCTAAACGGTTGGCGAAGGAGGCCATCTGACTGAAAATCACCTCATCAAAATCATTTGAAGCGGTTAGCTCCTTACTTAAAAAAAGCATCCCTGGCCAGAAACTTGCTGTCCAATCAGTGTTTTCCTCAGGCTGATAAATTAAATTCTGACTGGCGGCAGGCGGTACCAGCTCTTTAAAATCCAATAAATTCTTTCTAACTTTTCCCAAAACAAACGCCGTCTGCTCCGGAAGCCAAGTTAATTGTTGTAGTTCCTTGATGACTTCCATATTATTCAAAATCCCCCTATATTTTTACTGTTAGTTCAGTCTCTCCTTGAGAAACTTGAATAGTTGTTTGATTTACAGTAACGCTTGTTTCTGGAATTTCTTCCCCAGATAATCTACCAGAAACCAATGAAACTAAAAGATGTGTTCCGGGAGCCAATTGAGTTTTTAAATATGGCAAAACTGTTAATGGATAAAGAAGATTCGTGTTTGGTTCACATCTAACTACAGCTGCTTCTTCAAAGCCATAAATACTTTCAATTTCAGAAGTGCCAATAGAGTTTTCAACTATAATTTTTTTAGCTGTTCCTTGAGGTAGCTCAGGGTCTTCCATCGGCGTTGAAAAACCTCCTTCGTAAGCGTATAACTTGCGAGCATTCTCGATTTCATGAATTCTGAGATGGCAATTTTCCAATGGAATAATGGTCGACTTTATCTGAACATCCTCCCAGGGTTGCCACTGATGAATAATCCGATCAGATAAAATTTCATAAGAGACATCCAAACTTTTCGTTCTGAAATAGTGATCATCTTCTGCGAGGGCCAAAATACTATCAAAGCCACCTTCGTAATACCAATAATTGCTTTTCGGCGTGCTGAATCCAAATTTGCTTGAATAGACAAACTTGCTATATTTCGCTTGTGGATGTACTTGATAATTGACGAATTGACCAGCCGGAAAGGCTAAAAGATGATTTCCTGCTTGATTATGTTGGTAAAAATTACGGCTTTCCTCAACAGCCAATTGACGGTCTTGAAGATTTAATGGTAAAACCTCCACCTGCCAATAAGGATGGCTTTGCGGCACCGCCAGTATAAGAAAAGTTTTAAACGCCCAGTAGGGTGAACCTGGCCCATTATATCCTTCGGCAAAGACTAAATTTTGATAATGATAACCAACAGATAATAGACCTTCCGGGGTAAATATTTCCTTAGTCAGCCAATTGTGCATATGCCGACTAATCAGCCCTTTGATTTCTCCCCATGGTAGCGCCTCAACATTCGCGAAAACTAAAGCGCTGAAAAACGAAACTTGCGAGAAACGATAGGTGAGGCTTCGGCCAAAGGGTAAGGCCTCACCATCAGAATCAAACCAGTGTTTAAAGGATTGAGCAAACTCGATAGCCCGTTCCTTGAAAATTTCATTGCGAGAATCTTCTGGTTCATACACGGTATACAATAAACTGTAATAATGAATCGCAAAGGAGATATAGTAGTCATATTGGGTATTTACCCCGTCATAATACCAACCCTTGCCCACATAAAAGGAATCGCAATAGGCTAAATCCGCTTCAATCTGTTGTTGCGAAAAACTCATACCGAATTTTTTCATTGCAACATTGACTAAAACACGGAAAAAATACCAATTATTTTTAGGAATTGAGTGGTCGTTGACTTGAATCAGCCAAGCATGTAAATTATTTTGTTGCTGTTGCGTTAGGCAGTCCCAAGTTTTAGCCTTATTTAATAGTAGAAAACTGCTTAAAGAGGCCATCTCAACAATAAGTTGATCATAGTCACGAATCTGGCCCCAGTAATTCGGATTATCGGGATCAGTACCGGCCGCAATCCCTGTCATAAATTTCGCTAAATACGGACTGTCATTTTGCGTCAAATAAGGTCCTAGCCCCCACAATGGCCTTAGAAAAGCCTCCGCATTTCGCGTCTTTTCAAAATAGACTGTGCCATGACTGCCAAGTGGCAACTGGCCAGCCAGATTATCATCAAAAAAAGTATCAAGTGGTTGCATCAAATCTTTAAAGCCTTCTGCAACATTTTGATAAGTTTCAAAAGGATTATTTCTTATTCGAGGGTTAATCATGCTTTATTCTCCTTCAATTTCGATTAAAGTACCTTTAATGAAGCCGTAATATTCACCGTATACTGTAATGGTATCGCCAATTTTTAATGGTGTCGCCTGCTGGTTAAATACTTGATATTGAACGCCATCATTTTCAATCATCAACCGATCACCATTTTGAATCTCGTCAGGATTCCCATCCGTCTTTGTGATGACGCCATTCATTTTTATATACTCGTTCAAAGGGACGTCCCCTGCTTGATAGTCTTCATTAGAAAAAAATTTAGCGGTTTCTTTCAGACCTGATACCGCATTATTACTAAAATTCTCAATAGTTTCAGATTCGGCTGCGTTCCCAGCTTGACAGGCAGCTAAGAAAAACACACCAGATAAAAAAAGTAAAAATAACAATTTATTTTTCATTTTAACCAGCCCTCCTCAACGAGTAACCGCTTTCTATGACACTATGATATATTTTTTTAGGAAAAAAATCAATAGTTTTTTGGTAAAAAAATAAAAATTTTTCTCAATCACGTTTAATCTTGATTTTTTTACTAAAAAGAAGCTATACTAGTAGCTAAGATGATGCTGACGAATCACTATCAGCAAAAACTGGATGAGGAGGGATTATTTTGGCTACAATTACTGATATTGCCAAAGCAGCTGATGTTTCAATTTCAACAGTCTCAAGGGTTCTGAACTATGATACGACTTTATCTGTTACAGAAGAAACCAAACGCAAAATTTTTGAAGCGGCTGAGAATCTGAATTATACAAAATACAAAAACAAACAAAAAATGAAAATTAAACCGCCGACACCTAAGGTTTCTGTAGCTGTTAAAATTCCTGAAAAAAAAGAGCAGTCGCTTGCGATTATCCAATGGCGAGCTGATCATGAAGAGTTAGATGATATCTACTATATGGCGATTCGTTTTGGAGTTGAAAAACGCGCCGCAGAATTAGGTTATAATGTTGTCAAAGTTTCTAACCTAGAAGAACAGAGCCTCCAGGGGATTGATGGGCTTTTAGCAATTGGCAAATTCACTCAGGAATCTGTCAAAAAGATTAATGCACTCCATGCTAATCTATGTGTTATTGGTAGCAATTTCCCTCTCGAGGACTATGATTCAATTAATACTGACTTTGCTCAAGCAACTGAGTTGGCATTGAATCATCTGTTTTCGTTGGGCCATCAGGAGATTGCTTTTATCGGGGCGGAAGAAAGCAAAAATCTTTACGGCTATCGACCTTATAAAACCCCGACGACAAACACTTATTTAGACATGATGCATCATTACAGCTTATATAAAGAGAAATATTTTATTATTGAAGAAGAAAGTGTATTAGATGTGAAAACGGGGGAAGCTTTAACGGAAGAAGCTTTACAACGATGGCAAGCTGATTTACCAACTGCTATTTTGGCAGCGAATGACGCCTTTGCTATCGGAGTCATCCATACTTTAAACCGGCACAATATCAAAGTGCCAGAAGACATCAGCGTAATGGGAATTAACGATTTATCCATCTCCCAATACGTTAGTCCACCACTTTCAACAGTTCATGCCTTCACAGAGGAGATGGGGGCTGCTGGAGTCGACTTGTTAAATCAGCGAATAACGAATCCAACTGTGGCTCAAAGGGTCTTTTTAAGTACTGAATTAGTTGTCCGTCAATCAACGAGCTATCCTAGAAAAAAATGAAATTTAGTAAAATTTATAGAATTACCTTAAAAGTTCAGTCAGACTAAAAAAAGAGCTTGTAATAAAGGAAGGTTAAACTACTTCCTTAATTACAAGCTTTTTACTTTCAAAAAAATTTTTTCATGGTCTTTTAATCGTTACAAAATGTTTGAGTGAAACCTTTGCGGGCAACTGCTGATAATTAACAGAGATTCGGTAAAATATTGATGCTTCCCCATTATGATTGAGAAAGCTTTCTTCATGGATAGTGATGTCATCAGATTCAACTTCAATTAAACAGTAAGTCTGCTCGCCGCAAAGTTGAATTTTTCGCCCTGAGACATGTGGATAATACAGCGTAATAAAATTTTCTTTGACAGTATTTTTGTTAGACTCATTGGCAAACACAAAGGAATCTGACAGCAATAATTGTCGACCTTTTTGTGAATACTGTCGCTGAAAACTGACTAGCTCAGGGTCTTGATACGTCTCTGCTAGTTCAAAGCAAAGATCCTCTGAGTTTTCAATAAGTTCAGCCGTAAACTTCCCAGCCTTTTGAACCTCGCCGTTAATTATCGGCAACGAATGGGATAAAGCATCATTAGGTTTGATTTGATAGCGAGTTGCCTCATCGAAGTAGGCCTGGGTATACTCACCGGCCCCTAAATCCGTTAAGAACATTTCAGCCACGGACCCAAAAACAAAGTGACCAATATCTAGTTGATTATGACTTTCATCATTTCTGCCACCTTTTACAGCAAAAAAAACAGCTTCTTCCAAATTTTTACTAATAAACCATTGGGAATCTGAAAAATAACACGTAAAACTTTTTTCCTCCATCAGTTCAGAGCCCCTTTTCCAGGACAAGCTTCGGGAAAGATGAGCGTAACGGTAGCAGTGGTCATCGTCTAAATGATTCCTTTGGCTTAACTTAGGAATCGCTACTTTAAAATAGTTTTGGCAAAAAGCCAATAAACCATCAGGCAAGAATGACGTGGTGTAATCGGAAAAAGGAATAAAATTATTTTCATTTACGTGGGTGAAATAAGGAAACTCAGCAATCCTTCTGACTTTCTTTGGCGTCAGTAAATGTTGATCCCCTAGTTGTTCTGCCAGTTGCACTGCATAATAAAGATAGTAGCCAAAACCATAGCCCCAGTAGCCGACACCTTCTTGACAGACCCCATCTTCTCCAAAGCCAGCTAAATAGCTAAGCATCGACTGTTCCAAGCGGCTGACTATTCGCTTGAGCTGGGGAGAATCAGGTGGCAGCATACTTAAAGCTGCCATTCCAATAGAACCACCAACTACACTACTCCAATTGTTTTCCTTAACTTCCCATTCCCATGGACGAGCCAAAAAGGGCTGAAAAATTCGGCGTTGCATTTCAGACTCGATGCGTTTTTTTATCATTGGAGATAAGACCGAATAATTTCTTTCGTAGATTTCTGCCAATGCCTGGCCAGTCTTTGCAGCGAATAAATCAAGACATTGCGGCGCATCTTCAGTAAACTGCTGATTGGCAATCGAAAGATGCGCCGGTAATGCCCAAGAATACTCGTTGCATACTTCCCAAATGATTTGCTCCAAAAAATTCAAAGCTTCTGCTTGTGGCGCAAGAGTACAGGCTAGACCCATCACAGCGAGTTGGCGTCTGCGGGCAAAATAAAGCTTCTCAAAATTTAGACGATTCCCCTTCTCTAAATAAGCTTGATATCCTGAAAATGGTAAAAAAGGAATCTCTTTGATTGCCAAATATTCTTGAGCAGCCTGTAGGATTTCCTCAGCTAAATAATTTTTCATAGCTTATTCCTCAAAATTCACTTCGGAATTTTGACCAAAGACTTCAATTTGTGTTAGTGCAGGAAATGGTGACGGATCTGTATCTTGAATCATATTCTCCATCACAATTTTATCGACAATTCTTTTAGATATCGTAAAATTTTGTGGTCTAGCAGTCTTCTTCAGCTGAATAATTTCCTTCGAGCCATCAGAAAAAGCTAAAGTAACCTGTTGCCAATAACTATCGTGGGGAAAATCAGCTCTCAAAGTCAAGGTGATTTGGTCGATTTCAACTGGACGGCCAAAATCAATCGTCAGAGCGGCATCCAGTTGTTGGTTAATTCCCCATGATTGATATGGATACGAGCCATGGGAATGATTCGCAAACACGCCATCAATTGCATTGCAAGCAAAAAAAGTTGCATCATTTCGAGTTTCAACATTTGCTGAGGCGTGAGGAAAGGATCCGTTAAACTGATGCTGATCATGAGTATTTAAAGCCCAATTTCGATAGCTGGCAATCTCAGCTGGTGTAGCCTTACGAACGCTTAAATAATGGCGTTTGTTTAAAAAGCGGGCCTCGCTCCGTGACTCGATTGCATTTTCAGTCAAATGAATCGGATAAACAATTTTTTTATCCTTCACAAATACCAGCGAAGATTCTAATGTCTCATCAAATTTTATTACTAGAAAAGTATTTGCTTGGTCAACAGTTACCTCCAAGTAATCCCCGTCATGATAGATAAAATCACTGGAGGCTAGGTACACAAAATCCTGATTGCTTACTAATAAATCAGTAAAATCCCTTGTTGGATCCAACCTGCCCTGTTTTAAACTGCCGTCTTTTTGATGAATGGATAAACTAATTTGCGTCATTTCCAATTCCCCTTTACTTTTTAAGTTACCCTTATTATAACGAGAAATAAAAAAAACGAAAGCCCTTCCGCGTTTTTTTACTAAAAAATTTTTTTCTGTTCACAAAAAAAGCCCACTTTTTCAGATTGAATTCAGCCGTTTTCATTATAAAATGAAAAGCTGCAAGTCAACCCGATAAAGCGAGCCACCGATATTTTTAGTTTTCTAAGCCAATCTCTTCTCTGACAACTTTAGCAATTTTTTCAACATAATAGTCAACTTGCTCATGGGTCGGAGCCTCAGCCATCACTCTTAGTAATGGTTCGGTTCCTGAAGGCCGAACTAGGATACGTCCTTCGCCATTCATCTCAGCTTCTGCTTCTTCAATCACAGCTTTAATAGCTGGTACTTCCATAGCGCCGTCTTTATTCGAGACGCGAATATTTACTAATTCCTGCGGATAGATGGTGACCTCACTAGCCAACTCGGATAATTTTTTGCCGGTTTCCTTCATCACATTTAACAATTGAATGCCTGAAAGCATACCATCACCGGTGGTATTATAATCTAAGAAAATCATATGGCCGGATTGTTCGCCACCAAAATTATAATCATTTTTGCGCATTTCTTCGACAACATAACGGTCACCGACTTGCGTGATAACATCATGCATTCCAGCAGCTTCCACTGCTTTATGGAAACCTAAGTTGCTCATGACTGTTGTAACAATCGTATCTTTTTTCAAGGCATTGTTGGCTTTTAGATACTTGGCACAGATATACATAATTTTATCGCCATCAACGATATTCCCTAACTCGTCAACAGCAATAATCCGGTCGCCATCGCCATCAAAGGCTAACCCGACATCGGCTTTTTTCTCTAGAACAAAGGCTGCTAAAGCCTCTGGATGAGTTGAGCCAACGCCGTCGTTAATATTTAATCCGTCAGGCTTGGTACCCATCGTATAAAAATCAGTTTCCAAGTCAGCAAAGACCCGATTAACTGCTGAATAAGTGGCGCCGTTCGCTGCGTCAATACAAATCCGCATAGCTTCTAAATCACCAGGAATACTTTGCACTAAAAATTGTGAATACTTCAATAAGCCCTCTGGAAATTCATCAACGGTACCTAAACCAGCAGCTGATGGTCGAGGCAAGGTGTCTTCCTTTGCGTCAAGCAATGCTTCAATTTCCAATTCTTGTTCATCTACTAATTTGAAGCCATCAGCTCCAAAAAATTTAATGCCATTGTCTTCAGCAGGATTGTGGGAAGCTGAAATCATAACGCCTGCAGAAGCTTTTTGAACTCTTGTTAAATAAGCTACCCCTGGTGTCGAAATAACGCCTAATTGGAAAACTTCGATTCCCACAGACAGTAAACCTGCGACTAAAGCCTGCTCTAACATTTGACCAGAAATTCTTGTGTCACGACCAACTAGTACCCGCGGACGTTTTTCAGAATCTTCGTGCTGACTTAAAACATAACCGCCAAAGCGACCTAATTTAAATGCTAATTCAGGGGTTAACTCCTTGTTGGCAATCCCTCTAACTCCATCTGTACCAAAATATTTACCCATTTAATTTGAATCTCCTTACTTGTCTTCTTTTTACGAACCAACGCTGTCTAATGTTGCAACTTCATCACTACTAGTTTCCGCTGAGCTGAGTGTACTGCTAGTTTGCGTACTGCTGGAGCTGGATGAACTAGATGAAGAACTGCTGGAGGAACCATTGCTCGTTCCTCCATTATTTGTTGCTCCACTAGAACTTGAACTAGAAGTTGTGGTACTAAAATTTGGTGTGATTGTTACCCGGACATTTTCTGGATTAGATGTGTAATCATCCGTTCCAAGGGCAACCGTCTGTACTGTTTCAGAGGTAATATTGGAAATGTCAATCGGCAAGGAAATGACATCAATATTATTGATTACTGATTGGGGTCCACTAATAGTCGCCGTCTCAGTTGAAAGACTAATTGTATAACTTTCAACATTATCTGGCAAATCCCCCTCTTGAGTGGCTTCAATGGTCACGTCCTTGGTTGGTGCTGTGACTTCGATTGCAATGGAAACCGTGTCAGGATTAGCTGAAATACTTAACGTTTCTCCTGAACTATCCAAGGCTGTCACAACCGCATCTTGAGAAAAATTCTCCATTTGGGCTGTCGTCGGGCTCACTAAAGCAATCACTCGATCAATTCTGGCAAGAGTATCCGCTCCTGTCGTAATTTCAACGGAGCTCGGTGAAGCGGTTTGTGTTGACGTGTACCCTTCTGCTAAGGCCGAACTGGAAAGTGTTGGCGTGACATCAAAGGTTTGAGTGACTTTTTCTTCAATGGTCACGGTAATACTAGTGGTCTCTAAAGTTGCCGACACCGCACTGCTGAGATTTTGAGTCCGCAGATTGACCTCATGGGTCCCTACGCCTAAATCAGATAAATCAGCGACGACTTGAAAGTTCCGAGTATCTTCGTTGTATTCGGCATCTAATTGGACTCGATTGAAACTGGATAAGGTAACACTCACAGTATTTTGATAGCCATAAACATAATACTCATCACTATCATAAATCAGTTCCACCGGCACACTGCTAGCCGTTTCGGTATAGGTATCGGTTTGAGAATAAAAAATACTTTGTAGAGAATCATTGTTTGCATTAACAAATAAAATCAGGGCAAAAACTAAGGCCAACAAACGATAGGTTAAGTTTTTATCCTGCCAGAAATTCACTAATCTTTTCATTTGCGCTTCCCTCCTGACTTAAAGAAGTCATTGAAGAAGCCCCGCAAGCCTTGAATATTTGTCGTTTCCTCTTCAGTAGTCAAATACTGATGTAACACGACCAGATATTCCTCTTGGCTTAAATCGGTTAAAAATTCATTGTTAACCGCCATGCTGACATGGCCGGTTTCTTCTGAAACAATGATCGTCAATGCATCGCTGACCTCACTCAAGCCAATTGCAGCTCGATGTCGTGTGCCATACTCTTTTGGAATTAGCATACTTTCAGAGAGCGGCAAATAGGCTGAGGCGACTGCGATTTTATTCTTTTTAACAATGACAGCCCCGTCATGCAAAGGAGTGTTCGGAATAAAAATATTAATCAACAGCTCACCGCTAATATCGGCATCTAAGGGAATGCCGGTTTCGATGTATTCATCTAAGCCGGTATTGCGCTCAATACTAATTAAGGCCCCGATTTTTCGTCGACCCATATATTGAATAGCTTTATCATAGGCCGATATAACTCGTTCTTCTTCCCGCTCACTTTTTTTAGTTTGCGTGAAAAATGTTTGCCGGCCTAAATGCTCTAAGCCTCGGCGAACTTCCGGTTGGAAAATCACGACAGCCGCAATCACTCCATATGTGATGACATGGTTCATCAGCCATGACAAAGTATGCAGACCAATAAACTCCGCAAGAATTCTGATTAAAATAAAAAGGGCTACTCCGCGAATCAACTGTACCGCTTTTGTCCCTCGTACTAGCTCAATTAATTTGTAAGCTAGAAACCAGACAACTAAAATATCTAATATATTTATCCAAAAGCTTAACGTAAGGATATTGCCACTAAAAAGATCCTGCCAATAAGTTAAGCTGAGAAGGTCACTGATTTGAAATGACATTACACGCCTCTTCTCCATTTCATTTTGAGATTTCTTTGTGATTATAACATAATTTTAAAGCTTCATGGAAAACTTAGGGAAGTTTAAAAAGTTCTGAATAAAATTTTGCAGAGTTCTAAAGTAAAAAAGAGACTCTGACATTAGTCTTTTAACAGATGTAAACCCGAACTAGATTATATCTGCGACTGTAATCCAGCAGGCCCTCGCCGCAAATTGACAATATTTAGTGTTTCCCACAAGATATTGTCCGTTAAGTTCATCTCTGTTTTAACTAATGTCAGAACCTCTTCAAAATTTTTTTAATCTAAACAACTAAAATGTTGCAAATTATTTCAGTTTTTTTTAATTATAGAAGTTAGCTAAGAACTGGCTATCAATCTTCGGCTAGTCTTCCAGTTTTGCGCGAATTTTTTCTTCCTGACCGGCAAGCCGAGCATAGCTGTAAAACCGATTTTTAGCGTCTGTAACAGTTTTAGCAAATAATTTTTCTGCTACCTCCGGCTGCCCCTGTTTTAAAGAAGCAAAGCGAACTTGTTTTCCCATGAAAGCTGGCATTGCGGCAAAATCCGGCTTTTTATAATCTAAGCTCAGGGGATTTTTATTTTTTTCCCGCTGTTCTGGATTATAGCGATATAAGCTCCAATAACCGGAGGCAACTGCCTCTTTGGCTTCTTTCAGGGTTTGACTCATGCCACCCAATAAGCCGTGGGTGATGCACGGCGTATACGCGATAATTAGAGAGGGTCCTGGAAACCGTTCTGCTTCTTCAAAAGCTTTAATCGTCTGCATTTGATTGGCACCAGAGGCGATTTGCGCCACGTAAACATTGCCATAGGTCATCGCCATCATACCCAAATCTTTTTTCGAAACATATTTACCACTAGCAGAAAATTTAGCGATTGCTGACGCTGGGGTGGCCTTTGAGGTTTGGCCGCCGGTATTGGAATAGACTTCATTATCCATAACCAAAATATTTACATCCGCTCCGCTAGCCAAAATGTGATCAATGCCGCCAAAGCCGATATCATACGCCCAGCCGTCGCCGCCAATCATCCATTGGCTGCGTTTAACAAATAAATCTTTGTCTGCATAAAGCTTTTTCAAACTTTCTTGACTATCCATTTCTGCAGCCAGAGCCGCTGTTAGTTTTGCCGCTCTTTGCTGCGTGCCTTCGCCCTCATTTAAATGATTCAACCAGTCCTCCATTAAAGCTCTCAGCTCTGGGGAAACACTGGACAAAGTTTCCGCCATTTTTAAAGCTAAACGCTCACGGCGGGTTTGATTGGCTAAAAACATGCCGTAGCCAAATTCCGCATTATCTTCAAATAAAGAATTCGACCAAGCGGGCCCTTGTCCTTGTTCGTTCGTGGTAAAAGGCGAGACCGGAGCCGCTCCGCCCCAAATAGAAGAACAGCCGGTTGCATTGGCAATCATCATCCGGTCCCCGAACATTTGCGTCAATAATTTTACATAAGGAGTTTCGCCACAGCCAGAGCAAGCGCCGGAAAATTCTAATAACGGCTGATTAAATTGCGAGCCAATCACGGTATTACTTTTGGCAGGATTTGCCTTTTGTTTCAACGTCATAGCAAAGGCCCAATTAAGCGCCTGCTCTTTTTGACTTTGATAGGGCTGCATCACCAATGCCTTTTCTTTCGCGGGACAAACATCCACGCACAATCCGCAGCCGGTACAATCTTCAACAGAAACTTGAATGCGATACATTTGGCCATCAGCTCCCCGCATCTCCCGCACAATAAAGCCAGCCGGTGCTTCAGCCAATTCTTTTTCATCGGCTAAGAAAGGTCGAATTGCGGCATGGGGACAGACGAAGGCGCACTGATTGCACATGGTACAATGGTCACTTAACCACTCTGGAACCTCTAACGCAATACCGCGTTTTTCAATCGCGGTAGTTCCCACCGGCATCGTGCCATCGGTCATCCCATTTGCTACTAAGGTTCCGACTGATAACTCATTGCCGGCTTGTGCATTGACAGGTTCAACGATTTCTCTAATATATTTTGTGGCTGCTGTTGATGGCTGACTTTTTACCTCAAGCTTTTTCCATTCCTTCGGTACTGTTACCTTATGCAGTAGCTCAGCCGTTTTATCAATAGCTGCCAGATTTTTTTCGACAATTTTCATAGATTTTTTACCATAACTTTTAACAGCTTCTTCTTTTAAAATGGGTAAAACCTCTTCAAAGGGCATCACCTTAGCCAATTTAAAGAAAGCCGTTTCCATCGCGGTGTTAATCCGCCTTCCCAAACCAACCTCTTGAGCCAGCTGCATCGCATTAAGGGTATAAAACTGAATATTATTTTCAGCCAGATATTTTTTTATTCGTGTCGGCAGATGGCTCTCCAGTTGACTGTCAGTCCAAATAGTATTAAGCAAAAAGGTGCCACCGGGTTTTAGCCCCTTCAACAAATCATAATTGTGGAGATAAGCCGGTGTATGACAGGCGATAAAATCAGCATTTTCCACGAGATAGGTCGATTGAATCGGCTCGCCGCCAAAACGCAGATGAGAAATGGTCAGGCCGCCAGATTTTTTGGAATCATAATAAAAATATCCTTGCACAAATTTGTCAGTGTGATCACCGATGATTTTGATAGCCGATTTATTGGCTCCTACTGTGCCGTCAGAGCCAAAGCCCCAAAATTTTGCCTGAAAGGTTTGCGAATTGGTGAGGTCCAGCAGCTCACCGCTGTCCAATGATAAATTAGTTACCTCATCAACAATTCCGATTGTAAAACGAGTCTTCATCTCTTGGCGAGGTTTTTGCAATTCATTGTAGATGGCTAAAATCTGATCTGGCGTAACATCTTTTGAACCTAAGCCGTAACGACCGCCGATAACGACTGGTCTTATTTCTGAATCATATAGTGCACTTTGGACATCTAGCAATAACGATTCGCCACCAGAGCCGGCTTCTTTACTTCGATCGAGTACAGCAACACTTTTAACTGTCGCAGGCAATTTTTCCAATAAATTTTCTACAGGAAAAGGCCGGTACAAATGAATATTTAAAAAGCCGACTTTGCGCCCCTGTTGATTCAAATAATCAACAGTTTGTTGAATCGTGCCTGCAACTGAGCCCATTGAAATAATAAGCTCTTCAGCATCCAGAGCTCCATAATAATTCACTAAATCGTAATCAGTACCCCGCAGGCGATTAATTTTTTGCATATATTTTTGAACAAGGGCCGGCAGCTTTTGATAATAAGCATTGACAGTTTCCCGCTGTTGAAAATGCAAATCGGGATTTTGATTGGTCCCGCTAATGGTAGGATGATTAGGAGACATCGCCTTTCCTCTAAACTTGGCTAATTTTTCCTGATTAATCAACGGCGCTAGCTCTTGATACTCTAATACTTCAACTTTTTGAATTTCGTGGCTGGTTCTAAAGCCATCAAAAAAGTTTAAAAAAGGCAATTCCCCTTCAATCGCCGCCAGATGAGCAACTGGCGCTAAATCCATCACTTCTTGGACGCTGCTTTCAGCCAACATAGCAAAACCCGTTTGGCGAGCGGCCATAACATCACTGTGGTCGCCAAAAATATTGAGGGCATTAGTGGTTACCGCCCTTGAAGCGACATGAAAGACTCCCGGCAATAATTCACCGGCAATTTTATACATATTGGGAATCATTAACAGTAAGCCTTGAGAAGCTGTGTAGGTACTGGTGAGGGCGCCGGTTTTTAAAGAGCCGTGGACCACACCGGCTGCCCCTGCTTCTGATTGCATTTCAACAACTTTAACTGGTTGCCCAAAAAGATTTTTCTTGCCATCGGCTGACCATTGATCCACCAGTTCAGCCATTGTTGAACTGGGGGTGATTGGATAAATCGCAGCTAATTCGGTAAAGGCATAGGAAATATAAGCTGCGGCGGTATTCCCGTCCATCGTTTTCATTTTCCGCATAAAAATTCTTCCTTCTTTCAAATTTTGCACCTCATGATTATACCGGATTGCCGCTGCTTTTGAAATAAAGAATAAGAAATTTTTCACAGACTTTTCTGAGGAATTTTATTATTCTAAGCTACTTTGTGAAAAAAACTCGTTATGCCTAGCGAGACTTTTAAAGTGAGCAAACAAATCAATGTGAAATTTTTTCAAAATACGCTATCATGAGGATAATCAAGCAAATTTTGTCGCTAATTCGCTGCGGCAAAAAAATTGGAGGCTATTATGGATATTTCAGTTATTGATGCAAAAAAAGTGACCACTGAGAACGGGATTAAAATCGGTTTAGACAGTGCACCAAAAAAAATTGTGGAATTTATGAATCTACGCTGTCCCTATTCTAAACAATGGTTTGAAGAATCAAAGGAACTGTTAGTCGAAGCTGTCGCTCAAGGTAAAGTTCAACGAATTATTAAACTATTTGACAAGGAAAAAGAAAGTTTGCAACGGGGCAATGTGATGCACCATTATGTCAGCTGGAGCGAACCGGAAAAAGCGCTAGGAGAAATTCAAAAGATTTATGATACCCAAGAAGATTGGGGCCATTTATCCTTAGCTGAGGTTGCGGTTTTTGCCGAAGAAAAATTAGGCTTAAAGGAACAATTAAACCAAGTTTTAGTCGACCAAATTATTACTGAAGCTAACAGTGCCAATATTAAGTTCGTACCGACTTGTGTCGTAGAAAAGGCCATCTTCGATGAAAATATTCAGCCTGAAGAATTAAGAGACGTTTTAGATTTGATGTAAACAAAAAAATCCGCTAGCTATTTTTGACAAAAAGCTGGGCAGTACTGCCCAACTGGTCAAGATAACTAACGGATTTTTTATTTGATTAGCCGCTTTTACGGAGATGGTCCGCAAACTCATTAATTTTGCGGATGCGGTGGTTAATTCCCGATTTAGAAATAACACCAGAGGGAATCATCTCGCCTAATTCTTTTAAGCTGACTTCTGGGTGTTCTAAGCGCAGCTCAGCAATTTCCTGCAATTTTTCTGGTAGAGATTGCAGGCCCACGGTATTTTCAATAAAATGGATATTTTCGATTTGCTTAGAGGCGGCGTCAATTGTTTTATTCATATTCGCCGTTTCGCAATTGACCAGCCGATTAACAGAATTACGCATATCCCGCACGATGCGGACGTCCTCAAATTTTAACATTGAATTGGTCGCCCCGATTAAAATCAAAAAATCAGCAATTTTTTCAGCCCCTTTTAAGTAGCAGATATAGCTGTTTTTTCGCTCTAAGGTGCGGGCATTCAAATCAAAATAATTAATCATCTTGCAGACGTCTTCATTGTGTTCTTCGTAGGTCGAAGAAATTTCCAGATGATAGCGGCTGGTTTCTGGATTATTAACAGAACCGGAAGCTAGAAAAGCCCCCCGTAAATAAGAGCGCATCTTCTGGGAATTTCCCATAATTTCATCAGAGACATGACCATTAAACATCATGCCGTCCATAATATCTAAATCAATTAAAATCGCTTTGGTTTGTTCTTTTAAGCGTACGATATAAACATTATTTTTTTTCAATTTCATTTTTTTGCGAACTAACAGCTCACTTTTGACTTGATAGTGATCTTTTAACAGGCTGAAAATCCGGCGTGCGATAGCGGCATTTTCGGTTTGAACATTTAAAACAAACTGCTGATTTGTCAAACTCAAAGAGCCGTTCATGCGAATCAGGGCAGCCAATTCTGCTTTGGCGTGTTCCCGATGGACCTCAAGGCCGGTCAGTTCTTTTTTTACATCTGCTGCAAAGGACATTGAATTCCCTCCTTTACATTTTTACGCCATATAATAGGCGCATCAATTCCTCCACGACCTTATCGCCGTCGTGAAAAACGCCGCCATTCCGTAATTTTAAAAAGTCTGCTGAAATAACTCGGCAGCCCTCTTCCCGCAGTCCTTTAAAATCATGGGTCACTTGAACCAGATACTCATCGTACAATTCAAAATCCATGTATCCCTCTGGCACGGATTCAACATTTACTAAAACGGTGTCGACAAATTTTTGCTGCAAATGATTGTGGAGCACACGGATATGATCAGCATCACTGAAATGTTCCGTCTCACCCTTTTGCGTCATAATATTACAAATATAGACAGTTTCTGCTTTGGTTTTTAAAAGGGCATCGCCAATTTCTTGAATCACTAAATTTGGCAAAATACTAGTGAATAAACTTCCGGGACCTAAGACCACCATATCCGCCGCTAAAATACTATTGACCACTTTGCGGGCAGCTTTGGGCACCTCATCGTTATCGACATTAGTCACGTAGACGTGATCAATTGTTTTGCGGTCTAAAGCGATTTTAGATTCGCCGGCCTGCGACGAGCCATCTTTATAGACCGCATGCAAGACCAGCGGCTGCTCTGATGAGGGATAAATATGCCCGTCAACGTGAAGCATCTTCGATAATAATTGAATGGCTTCATAGGTGCTGCCCCGCATTTCTGAAACGGCGGCAATAATTAAATTGCCGATGGAATGATTCGCTAAAAATTTATCATCTTTTTTAAAACGATATTGAAAAATATCTTCATATAGCTGTGGCATATCCGATAAGGAGACCAAAATATTGCGCATGTCCCCCGGTGGCACCATCGCCACCGAATTGCGAATTTCACCGCTGGAACCGCCATCATCAGCAACAGTTACCACTGCGGTGATATCGGCCCCTTGATTTCGCAAACTTTTCAGAATTACCGGTAGGCCGGTACCACCACCAATCACGACAATTTTAGGCTTGCGGATGCGGTAGGTTTTCATTTGATTATCATTACTCATGAGCGATTCACCGTCTCTTTGCGTTTATCTTTGTCCCGGTGAGTGATGTTAACTTTATAATCAGCTTTCAATGCGCGGCCGATCCGCTCAGTCAAAGCGACTGAACGATGTTGTCCGCCGGTACAGCCGATGGCAACCGTTAAGCTGCTTTTGCCCTCTTTGATATATCCCGGCATAATGGTCGCCAACAAATCATAAAACTTTTCATAAAAAGTTTCTGTTTCAGGAAACGACATTACATAATCATAAACCGGCTTGTCCATGCCGGTTAACGGCCGCAATTCTGGAATATAATGGGGATTTGGTAAAAAGCGCACGTCCATCACAATATCAGCATCAATTGGCAGACCATATTTAAAACCAAAGGAAATCATTTCCACCCGAAAACCGCTTGTTTCCGACGTTTTAAACTCTTGGATAATTTTTTCCCGCAGTTGCCGTGGCGTTAAGGTAGTCGTATCAATCACAATATTTGCTTTAGGTTTTAAATCTTCTAAAATGGCCCGCTCTTTGCGAATGCCCTCAGTCACCAAGCCATCCATTGCTAAAGGATGGGCCCGACGTGTTTCTTTATAGCGGGAAACTAGCTCCTCATCAGAAGCATCTAAAAATAAGACTTTTGTTTCAATAAAATCAGTATTTTCTATTTCAACCAGCATGCTTTGAATTTCATCAAAGAAACTGCGGGAGCGCAAGTCAACAACTAACGCAATTTTATGAACCTTGCCGCTTTCCTTGAGGAGTTCCCAAAATTTAGGAATCAAACTTGGCGGCATATTATCGACACAAAAATAACCCATGTCTTCAAAACTTTGAATTGCTACTGTTTTACCGGCACCGCTCATTCCTGTAATTATTACTAATTGTAAATTTTCTGCCATAATGGAGACCCCTTTCTCTTCAACTTTCCTATTATATCATTCCTGGCGTGTCACTACCATCTTTTTACTTCAAGAATTTTTTGCAGCCTGACTTTCTTATCAAGCGAAATAAATTAGTTTTTAGCTCCCCTCGGTCAATTACATCTTTTAAAAAACTAATATTGATAATTATAATTTTATCATGTAACACGCAGGACAATTTAAGTGATTCTTCGACAAATTATAATTATAGTTTTATTTTCAAACTTGAATTTATCTTATAAATCAATCAATTTCCTTGATAAATAAAGCTTCCCTTTTCCAAGGTTTTCCCACAATTTTTAGTTACATTTACTCGGCAAAATTATCTGCTAGATAAATTTTATTGGATATGTCAAAAAATACGCTTGTCATGTTTTAATAATTTGACGGAAGCTATTTCCTCGTTTATCCTCCAAAAAAAAGTTATTTTTTTGATTTATTGAATTTTTGAAAAGTTAGCAGGTAATTTCAGTTTGAACTGTAAAAAAAGAAGTGTTTATTATCAATAAAAGCGAAAAAATCAAACATTCGTATTCCCTTTAATTTTTATTTTTTCGGCAAGGGTTTTTACCTACTCCACATGGTCTATGTACCAATAGACCACTTTCTCACAAATACTCAGCAGAGTCAAAGCCACTCGAGCGAACCATAAAGCCCAAAAATCAATCTGACAAAATAGCCAAAAAAATTTTGCAGATTTGTATTTTATAAAAGCTATTACTTAAGAAAAATTACATATTATTTTCGTACTATAGCTATTGAAAATCAAGGAGGCAGGTAAAAAATAAATTGCAGTTGTCGGTATAAAATTAAACAGTTGAATTTTTTCAGCAGCTTAATTTGGTAAATGTTGTTGCCCTTGGTTAGGGAAAGGAATTTTTCATATGAAAGAAATGTTAAGCAGTACGACAAGACGGCGGATTACGCTGTTAAATCTTCTATTTGTTATGTTAGATAAAATTGACTTAGAAAGTTTGGCTCAACGGTTGAAGACCTCAAAAAAAACCGTCCTGACAGATATTGAATACTTTCAGGAAAACTGGCCAGAAATTGTGTCAATTGATTACAATACCACCACAGGAATCAGTTTAACAGAGGCTAAAAATCAAACAGTCCAGACTATCTACACAGATTTTCTACAGGAGTCTCTAGAGTTTCAACTACTGGAGGGGATTTTTTTCAATCCAAATCAAAGCGGCAAATATTGGGAGGAGCAGCTCTTTATCAGCACCTCCAGTTTATACCGCATGAGTCTACGGATGGAAAAAGTTTTAAAAGCCCATGGGATTCGCTTGCAAAAAAATCCCTATACCCTAGTTGCCACCGATGAAAGTCAGTTTCGTAATTTTTTTAAAGTTTATTTTTCAGAAGCCTATGGTGTCAAAAAATGGCCCTTTGAATTTATGCAAAGTCAGCTTCTCAAGCTCGTCCGCCAAATCTCCGCAGATTTTGGTGTCGAGGTCAATGAAATTCAAGTTTATGATTATAGTTTTCGCTTAGCTATTCTGTTGGTGAGATCCCAACAAGGTCACACAGCTACCCATAAGTACACGCCTGAGAATCTCGGTTTAACCGACTATCAAAAACTTTTCGACTTTTATATTCAACAGTTACCTAGCGATTATCGGCAATTTTTTGCTAGAGATACTTTTGGAAGAAACGATTTTATTCAAACCATTTTGTGGTGGAAATTTGCTTGGGATAATCAAGAAGAAGCGAATCGGATGCGGCGAGCTGCTAATCAGTTAATCGATCAAGTTTCATTGGAAAATGATATTCCGATTGATGACTACAGTCGCAATCGCGTGAAAAATAGTTTTCTCAGTGCCTACCTCAGTCATAAAATTTATCAAGGGCCAAAATTTATGCTCTACAACCGAGCGTACTTTTCAAGATTATCAATTGAGTCCGCTTATCCGTTTTTCTCTTCTGTTTTTAAAAATTGTTTGCAGGAGCTACAGCGAAGTCATCGAATTTCTTGGATTTCAGATTATCATGATGAGATTTTAGCGAAGATGATGATTCAATGGGAGAATTTGCCGATGCTGATTGAAGGGCAGCGGGATACTGTCAAAATCGGGATTTTTAGCGATCTTGGAAAAGTCCACGCCCATTCTTTAGCAAATTTCTTGGGCCGCCTCTTTCTCAATCGAGCCAATTTGGAGGTCATGAACAGCGATTATTTTTCGGCGAAAGCCTGTGATGTGCCGGCCTGTGATATTTATGCCGCCAATTATCAAATGTCTAACGTTCCTCCTGAAAAGTTGATTATCTTAGAAGACATTCCCACCTATCGCAGCATTGCTAGTTTGCGGATTGAAATTGAAAAACAGCGAAAGGCCAATGTTCAAGAATTGCTACTGAATTATACGACTAATCAAAACACCCGCTACTCGGCTTAAAAAAATCCGAACTGTAATCAGCAAAAGGCTTGCCTTTATAGGAAAGCCTCCGCTAAAAAGCAGTTCGGTTTTTTTTATTTAAAAGCAACAGCTATTTTTCCATCACTTTTTTTAAATAGTAGCCGGTGTAGCTATCTTTCGACTTGGCGATTTTTTCTGGAGTGCCGGTGGCTAAAATTGTGCCGCCGCCATCGCCGCCTTCTGGACCTAAGTCAATGATGTAATCGGCTGATTTGATAACATCAAGATTATGTTCAATCACTAAGACTGTATTGCCAGCATCCACTAGTCTTTGTAAAACCTGTAGCAGGCGGGCAATATCGTCGGTATGCAAGCCAGTGGTCGGTTCGTCTAGAATATAAAAGTTCTTGCCGTTTGAAATTCGGTGTAGCTCACTGGCCAATTTCATCCGTTGGGCTTCCCCGCCGGATAAAGTTGTGGCCGGCTGTCCCAATGTCACATAGCCTAGACCGACATCCAAAATGGTTTGCAGCTTCCGGTGAATTTTAGGAATATGTTGGAAGAATTCAACCGCCTCTTCAACAGTCATCTCTAAAATTTCAGCAATATTTTTTCCCTTGTAATGCACTTCTAACGTTTCAGAATTATAACGTTTGCCATGGCAGACTTCACAAGGGACGTAAACATCTGGTAGAAAATGCATTTCAATTTTAATAATTCCATCGCCACGACAAGCTTCACAGCGGCCACCTTTGACATTAAAGGAGAAGCGGCCCTTTTTATAACCCCGGACTTTGGCTTCATTGGTTTTCGCAAATAAATCCCGGATATCATCAAAGACACTGGTATAAGTCGCCGGATTACTCCGAGGCGTGCGACCAATTGGACTTTGGTCGATGTCGACAATTTTTTCAATCGTTTCATAGCCGGAAATCGTTTTGTATTTTCCGGGTTTATTAGTATTGCGGTTAATTTTTTGGGCCAAGGCCTTTTTCAAAATTTGATTGACTAAGGTCGATTTGCCTGAGCCTGAAACCCCAGTCACTGCTGTAAATGTTGCTAGTGGAAAGTCCACGCTTAAGTTCTTCAAATTATTTTCAGCGGCACCGGTAATCCGGATTTTGCCGCCGTTACCTTTACGGCGATTCTTCGGTACGGCAATTTCTTTGTCGCCGGATAAATACTGTCCAGTGATAGACTCATGATTTTTAGCAACCTCCGCCGGTGTACCCGCGGCGACAATTTGCCCACCTTGTTCCCCAGCTCCGGGACCGACATCAATTAAATAGTCGGCTGCCATCATCGTATCTTCATCATGTTCAACGACAATTAAGGTATTGCCTAAATCTCGCATTTTTTTAAGAGAATCAATCAGGCGATTGTTGTCCCGCTGATGCAAGCCGATGGAAGGCTCATCTAAAATATAAAGCACTCCGGACAAATTGGAGCCGATTTGCGTCGCCAAACGAATCCGTTGCGCTTCCCCACCGGATAAGGTGCCGGCAGCCCGACTTAAGGTTAAATAATCCAAGCCGACATTTTTTAAGAAGGTCAGCCGATCGTCGACTTCCTTTAAAATCGGTTTGGCAATCATCACCTCTTGCTCACTGAGGGTTAAGCTTTGAGCAAAATCTAAAATTTTTGTCACCGACAGTTCACTGATTTCACCAATATTTTTTTGATTAACCTTCACCGAAAGCGCCTGTGGATTTAAGCGATAGCCTTTACAAGATTGACAAGCTAATTCTGTCATATACAGACGCATTTGATTGCGGGTGAAATCACTGGCAGTTTGTTCATAACGTCGAGAAATATTCCGCAGAATGCCTTCAAAAGGCATTTCTACATCCCGCACGCCGCCAAACTCATTTTCATAATGAAAATGGAACATGTCATCACCAGAGCCGTTTAAAATAATATCCCGGTGTTCCTCTGGTAAATCTTTGTAGGGCATGTCTAAGTCAATGCCAAAGCCCTCTGCTGCTTGGGCTAGCATTTCCGGATAGTACTGCGAGCTGATTGGATTCCACGGTAAAATGGCCCCCTCCCGTAAAGTCTTGTCTTGGTCAGGAATCACTAAGTCAATATCGACTTCCAATTTCATTCCTAGTCCGTCACATTCAGGGCAGGCTCCAAAAGGCGCATTAAATGAAAACAAGCGAGGTTCCAATTCGCCAACTGTAAAGCCACAGTAAGGACAAGAATAATGTTCGCTGAAGAGAATTTCTTTTTCGCCAATCACATCCACCACCGCGTAGCCATCTGCTAAACGCAACGCTGCTTCAAAGGAATCAAACAGCCGGGAACGAATCCCTTCTTTGATGACAATCCGGTCAATTACGATTTCAATATTGTGTTTCTTATTTTTTTCTAATTCGGGAACTTCGCTGACATCATAGTTTTCGCCGTTAACACGAACCCGCACATAGCCTTCTCTTTGAATCATTTCGAAAACTTTTTTATGCTGGCCTTTTTTGCCATGCACAACTGGCGCCAAAATTTGAATCCGCGACCGTTCCGGCAGTTCCAACACTTGATCAACCATCTGTTCAACTGATTGGCTGGTGATTTCCGTTCCATCATTAGGACAAATCGGATGACCAATTCGGGCATATAAGAGCCGTAAATAGTCATTAATTTCTGTGACCGTGCCGACTGTTGAACGAGGATTCTTGCTGGTGGTTTTTTGGTCAATCGAAATTGAAGGACTCAAGCCATCAATGCTATCGACATCCGGTTTATCCATCTGACCTAAAAACTGCCGTGCGTAAGAAGATAGACTTTCGACATAGCGGCGCTGCCCCTCAGCATAAAGAGTATCAAAGGCTAAGGAACTCTTCCCTGAACCAGAAAGACCGGTGACCACCACCAATTTATCTCGGGGAATCGTTACGTCGATATTTTTTAAATTATGGGCGCGGGCGCCGTGGATGACAATTTTATCATTTGCCATAGTATCACTTCTCCATTTCCAAAAATTCCTGCAAAGCATCTCATCATTGTAGCACTCATCAGAAAAAAATTTTAATTTCTGAACTTAACTAGTTGCGACTGTTTGACACGCAAAAAACGATCCGACACAGAAGGCAGGTGCAACGTTTTCTCCTATGTCGGCGGCGCGTATTTATTCGCCAGCTTTAATCTCCAGAATCGTATCCCGCAGATTGGCGGCTGTTTCAAAATCAAGGGCCTTAGCAGCATCCTTCATTTCTTTTTCGAGTTTCAATAAGAACATTTCCCGTTCTTCTTTATTCATATCTGCTAGAGAAACTGACGTATCATAACCCGTCACCTCTTCAGCGACCTTCGTGATAGCAATTAAATCACGAATTTCTTTGATAATTGTTTTTGGTTCAATTCCGTGCTCGACATTATAAGCCTCTTGAATACTACGACGGCGAGCCGTTTCATCAATCGCCCGCTGCATGGAATCTGTCATCTTATCGGCGTACATAATCACTTTACCTTCAGAGTTACGGGCAGCTCGGCCAATCGTTTGCACCAATGACCGCTCACTCCGCAGGAAGCCTTCCTTATCCGCATCTAAAATGGCAACTAAGGAGACCTCTGGGACATCCAGTCCTTCTCTTAGTAAGTTGATTCCCACCAGCACGTCAAACTCTCCTAAGCGCAAATCACGAATGATCTCTGTTCGTTCCAATGTTTTAATATCGCTGTGAAGATATTTCACCTTGATACCCATTTCTTTTAAGTAGTCGGTTAAGTCCTCAGACATTTTTTTCGTCAGTGTCGTGACAAAGACCCGTTCGTTTTTCTCAACTCGTTCATTGATTTCACCCACTAAGTCATCAATCTGCCCCATAATCGGCCGCACTTCAATTACTGGATCTAATAAACCAGTTGGCCGAATAATTTGCTGGATTACTGTATCGGTTTGTTCCGCTTCATAAGGTCCCGGCGTCGCCGAAACATAAACGATTTGATTGACATGTTCTTCAAATTCTTCTAAACGTAACGGCCGATTATCTAAAGCTGAAGGTAAACGGAAGCCGTAGTCCACTAACATTTGTTTGCGGGCCCGGTCGCCGTTGTACATACCGCGAATCTGCGGCATCGTCACATGAGACTCGTCAATCACGATTAGAAAATCATCCGGAAAGAAGTCGATTAAAGTATAAGGCGGTTCTCCTTTTTTACGACCGTCCATATGGCGGGAATAATTTTCAATTCCCGAAGTGTAGCCCATCTCCAACATCATTTCGATATCATAATTAGTTCGCTGTTCTAAGCGTTGGGCTTCTAATAACTTATTTTCACTCCGTAAAATCGCTAAGCGGTCCGCCAATTCATCTTTAATTTGGTTGACTGCTACCTGCATATGTTCTTCATTGGTAACGAAGTGAGTTGCTGGGAAGATTGCCACGTGTTCTGTATCAGCTAAAATTTCGCCGGTTAATGCATCGACTTCGCGAATCCGTTCAATCTCATCACCGAAAAATTCAATCCGTAACGCTCGTTCATCTCTTGAGGCTGGGAAAATTTCCACAACATCTCCTCTAACTCGAAAACGACCCCGCTGAAAATCAATATCGTTGCGTTCAAATTGAATATCCACCAAGTTCGTCAAAAGCTGATTGCGCTCCAGCTCCATTCCAACTCTTAAAGAAACAACCTGTTGGCTATATTCAATCGGTGAACCTAAACCAAAAATACAAGAAACTGACGCAACAACAATCACATCATTTCTTTCCAGTAAAGAGCTGGTGGCCGAATGCCGCAACTTATCTATTTCATCATTGATGCTGGCATCTTTTTCAATATAAGTGTCACTTGAGGGCACATAGGCTTCCGGTTGATAATAATCATAGTAGCTGACAAAATATTCCACGGCATTGTCAGGGAAAAACTCTTTAAACTCGCCGTATAATTGGCCCGCCAAAGTTTTATTGTGGGCAATAATTAAGGTGGGCTTATTGGTTTCCTTGATTAAATTAGAAATTGTGTAGGTCTTGCCGGTCCCGGTCGCCCCTAAAAGAACTTGGGCTTTCTTTCCATCAATAATGCCTTCAGTTAATTGGCTAATCGCTTCAGGCTGATCGCCAGCCGGTTGATATTTTGACACCAAATTAAACTGACGGGAGGTATCTCGCTCCAACATTTTTCTGCCTCCTCAAAATAGAAATTTTCACTGGAAATAGTATATCATAGCGAACATACTTTCGCCATTTTTAAGCTATGATTTTTAAGAAAAAAACCTCAGTCTTACGAAAAAATTTCAAGTTTGAAAATTTTCTGGAATCAGCGACTTTTTTTTTTGTTAAAAATAGCATATAATTTTTCAGATGTAGAAATTTTGGAGGTTAGACATGAAAAGAAAAAAATATTTATTGAGTTTCGTTATGTTGCTGTTGGCGTTGGGAGCTTTTTTTGGCGGAACAACGGCTAAAGCTGCCAGCAATCATTATCAAATCGGCACAGATATCACCTTCCCGCCCTTTGAATTTCAAAATGACTCAGGCGATTATGTCGGTATTGATATTGAACTACTGGCAGCCATTGCCGAAGAAGAAGATTTCACTTATGACTTGAGACCGATGGGGTTTGACCCTTCTGTTCAAGGTGTGCAAGCCGGTCAGTTGGATGGCATGATCGCTGGTATGAGCGTTACCGAAGAACGTCAGCAGGTTTTTGATTTTTCCGATACATATTTTGACAGTGGTATTCAAATGGCCGTTTTAGGGGATGATGACGAGATTACCGGTTACGAAGATTTAAACGGGAAAGTCGTCGGTGCTAAAATTGGAACTCAAAGCGCAACTTTCTTGGAAAATAATGCCGATGAATATGGCTATTCAATCAAGCTCTATGATGCCTCTGATGCTTTATACGGAGCAATCAACAATGGCACGCTACAGGCAATTTTTGATGATTATCCAGTGTTAGGCTATGCTATTGCAAACGGGCAAGATTTTAAACTTGTCGGTGATCGTCAAGAAAGTAATTCCTACGCTTTCGCCGTGAAAAAAGGCGAAAATCAAGAATTGCTAACAATGTTCAATGAAGGCTTAGCAAAATTAAAAGCTAGCGGAGAATACGATGACATTGTTGCCAACTATATCTCAACTGGTGAAGATGGCGAAGTAAATGTTGCAACCTCAGGTACAACGGCGGATGAGTCTACTTTATGGGGTTTAATTCAAAATAATTATCCGGCCCTTTTAAAGGGCTTGGGACAAACAATTTGGTTAGCAATTGTTTCCTTCGCCTTAGCGATGATTGTCGGCATTATTATCGGCTTGTTCAGTGTTTCGCCGGTTAAACCTTTAAGAATGTTTGCCGGGGTCTATGTTGATATTATTCGCGGTATTCCAATGATGGTTTTGGCTTACTTTATTTTCTTCGGCCTACCCTTCACCATTCCAGATTTTATCGCCGGCATTATCACCCTGACTTTAAATGCCAGTGCTTATATAGCGGAAATTGTTCGGGGCGGAATTAATGCGGTGCCGATTGGTCAAATGGAGGCCTCTCGCAGTCTAGGTTTACCTTATACGCGAACCATGCAAAAAATTATTTTACCGCAGGCGATTCGGATTATGATTCCTTCCTTCGTCAATCAGTTTGTCATCTCATTAAAGGATACGACGATTATTTCTGTTATCGGCGTCATCGAATTGCTACAAACTGGTAAAATTATCGTGGCCCGCAACGGTCAAGGTGGTCCAGTTTACTTTATCATCGCTGTGATGTACTTGATTGTGATTACCGCCTTAACCAAATTGGCAAAACGTCTAGAAAAGAAGGTGTAAACAATGGCAGAAAAAATTCTAGTAAAAAATTTAATCAAAAAATACGGTGAAAATACTGTTCTTAATGATATTAATGTTGCGATTGCAGAAGGCGACGTGGTCTGCGTCATCGGTCCTTCAGGCTCAGGAAAGAGTACCTTCCTCCGCTGCTTGAATCGCCTTGAAGAAGCAACGAGTGGCGATATCGTGATTGACGGCACCCATCTGTTGGATAAGGATACCAATATCAATTTAGTGCGCCAGCATATCGGTATGGTTTTTCAGCATTTTAATTTATTTCCCCATTTGACGGTGCTGCAAAATATTATTTTAGCTCCAACTGATGTCAAAAAAGAAACCAAAGCAGAGGCAGAAAAACGGGCCTTAAAATTATTGGAAACAGTCGGCTTGTCTGATAAAAAAGACGTGTATCCCGACAGTCTGTCCGGTGGTCAAAAACAACGGGTGGCGATTGCCCGGGCCTTAGCCATGAAGCCAGACATTATGCTCTTCGATGAACCGACCTCAGCACTTGATCCGGAAATGGTCGGTGATGTTTTAAATGTTATGAAGAAATTAGCCAAGCAGGGAATGACTATGGTGATTGTTACCCACGAAATGGGCTTTGCCAAAGAGGTAGCGAATCGCGTGATGTTTATCGACGACGGCAACTTTTTAGAAGACGGTACACCGCAACAAATCTTCGAAAATCCGCAAAATGAACGGACTAAAGATTTCTTGGATAAAGTTTTAAATATTTAATTTATAAGGGTGAGCTTTTGTAAAAAAGTTACGCACCGAACAACAGTAAAAAGCGCCTGAGGTCCTGTCGGTCCTCGGGCGCTTTTTTTTATAAAACAATTTATACGATAGTCTTACTTTGCAATCTGTTAAGCTTTTGAATATTTCTTGACGCCAGCTTCTTGACGGCGGTTAAGATAGCCCAACACCAGCTTGGTAATCTCCATTGAAAAGGTAGCAACGACTGCTAACGCAATACAGAAACCAACCTGTAGCAAACTGAAATCAGTTGGAATATCAAAAACTTCCCGAATTCCTGGCAATAAAGTTACGCTATATAAAACAGCACAGAGGCTCATCGCCAGTACGACCATTTTATTGGTGAAGAAGCCAACCTGCCAAGAGGTTTGAATATTGGAACGGGCCGCTAAAGTTTGGAAAGTCCGGCTCCAGATTAGCGTTGAAAAGGCCATTGCCACACCGACCCCTTCAGAATATTGCATTCCGATATATTGAGCAATAATCACAGCCAATCCAATTAAAATCCCTCGATAGGCCACTGAGACAAAAGTCTTGCCGCTTAAAATGCCGGCATTAGGATCTCTGGGTGCCCGCTGCATAACATCCGGCTCCGCTTTTTCCGTTCCTAATGCAATCGCCGGCAGAGAATCATTAATTAAGTTAATAAAAAGCAGCTGAATAGCTGTAAAAGGATTACTCCAATCCATAATCAAAGCAAAGAGAATGGCAATAATTGCCCCCAAATTGCCGGCAAACAGATAAGCAATCGCCTTTTTTAAATTGTCAAAGACGTTGCGCCCAACTTTGACCGCTTTAATAATGGAGGCAAAATTATCATCCGCTAAAACCATGGCTGCTGCATCTTTTGCAACATCTGTGCCAGTTCCCATGGCAATACCAATGTCCGCCTGCTTTAAAGCCGGTGCATCATTGACACCGTCACCGGTCATCGCCGAAATATTTCCTTTAGACTGCCACGCTTTGATAATTCGAATTTTATTTTCTGGTGACACCCGGCCATAAACAGTCACCGTATCTAAAATTTCCATCAAAGCATCCTCGGATAACTCATCCAATTCAGTCCCCGTTAAGGCAGTGTCATTCTCTGAGAAAATGCCGATTTCTTTAGCAATTGCCACGGCTGTCGTCTTGTGGTCGCCAGTAATCATAATTGTTTTCAAACCAGCAGACTTGGCGTCTTTGACCGCTTGATAGACTTCCTTTCGTGGTGGATCAATCATCGCCAGCAGTCCCACCAAAATCAATTCATTTTCATCTTCTAAGGTGATTTCGGTATGAGTAATTGGTTTATAGGCGAAGGCTAACACCCGCAATGCTCGTTTAGAAAATTTTTCGTTTTGCTGCTGTAATTGTTTTTGCAAATCAGCAGTTAAAGGCTGCACCTGACCGTTCAATAAAATTTTACTTGAGCGGCCGAAAACAATATCTGGTCCACCCTTGACTAAAAGTAAATCCTGACCGTCAATCTGATGGAGTGTCGACATTAATTTTCTTGCAGAATCAAAAGGTATTTCACCTTTGCGGGGATATTTTTTTCGCAAATCAGCAGCCGGTAATGCTAGCTTCTGACTAAAATCTACTAGTGCAATCTCTGTTGGATCACCTAATTTTTGGCCAGCCTCGGTAATAATGGCATCATTGGTCAAAGTAGAAATTTGCAATAAGCGTTCTTCATCGTCTGTCCAGTTTTGCGAATCCTTGGTAAATTCACCAGTTTTGCCGACGGGTAAATAAAAATCGACCACTGTCATTTTGTTTTGGGTTAAGGTTCCGGTTTTATCCGTGGCAATAATACTTGTGGAACCTAATGTTTCTACGGCTGCCAGCTTGCGGATAATTGCATTTTCCTTGGCCATCTTTTTTGTGCCCAAAGACAAGACAATCGTGACAATCGATTGTAACGCCTCGGGAATGGCGGCTACTGCCACCGCCACCGCGAACATAAAAGCATTGACAATATCTTCTGTGGCAACCCCAGCGTTATCGCCGAAAAATAACCGAGCTAATTGAATTCCTAAAATTGTCAGCGATAAAACTAAAATCCAGATACTTAATTTTTTACTGAAGCGATCTAAGCCTCGTTGTAAAGGCGTCTTACTTTCCGTCGTATTTTCCAATAGGGCTGCTACTTGACCAATCTCAGTGGCCCCAGCGGTCGCTGTTACTAAAAATTTTCCTCGACCATTCGTGATAATTGTGCCACTGAAAACCATATTATCTTGATCGCCGATAGCAACTTTATCAGCTAAAGTTCCCACCATTTTTTCGGCTGGCACGGATTCTCCCGTTAGCATCCCTTCGTCGACTTTTAAACTGTTTTCCTCAATCAAACGGCCGTCCGCCGGAATATAATCACCGGCCTCTAGATTAACAATGTCACCGACAACAATTTTATTGGCGGGAACTTGTTCTTCTTTACCATCTCGTAACACACTGGCCACTGGTGCTGAAAGTTTTTTCAGAGCCTCCAGTGAACCTTCCGCTTTTTTTGCTTGAATGACACTGACTAAAGAATTCAGCATTAAGACAGCGAAGATAACAATCGCTTCGATATGGGCGCCCATCAAGACCTGCACGAAGGAAACAATCAGTAAAACAATCACCATCGCATCTTTAAAGGTTTCTAAAAATAACTTGATAACCGATTTTTTCGGCGCCTCCGGTAGTTGGTTCAAGCCATCTTTGGCGAGCCGTTCTGCCGCCTCTTGATTGGTTAAGCCAGTGGGATTCGTCGCTAATGTCTCATATAAATTTGTTATTTCCTCTTGATAAGCTGTTTTTTTCAATTGTTTCCTCCAAATTTTTTATTGAAATAGCTCCTTAGAGACAAAAAGAGACTTAAGACAAACCAAATAGGTTTATCTTAAGTCTCATCGTTTCAGGTTAATACCAGCCAAAAAATTTTGACTAACTGTTGATATTACCGCGGCCTTTACCGACCACCGATTACTCCCCTAAGGACGTATTTCTATATTCGTTATCATAACGAAGTTAGTGGCCAAAAGCAACAGATGCAACCTGTCAACTTTTTTTCAAACACAGAATTTTTGAAGGAATTGCTTCAAAAGCTGTTGTGCCGCCAGTTTAATAACGATTCGTGCAAATCAACAGAAATTTCAGCTAGAGAAAACAATTTTAAACTTTCTCTCTAACAAAACTTCTTTAAACATTTACTAGAAATTCTCAACAAAATTATTTTTTCTTTTTGCCGCCGCCAAAAGCGTCCTTCATTTTATCGAAGAAGCCCTCTTCCTGCTGTTCGCTGACTTGGGAATCGCCACCAGCATCTGCAAATGCTCGTAACGCTTCTTTTTGCTTGTCATTTAAGTTTTTCGGCGTAATAATCCGCACTGTCACATGTTGATCACCATTGGCATTGCCCCGTAATCTCGGCGCGCCTTTGCCTCTTAAACGAAATTCTTTACCAGTTTGAGTGCCGGCCGGAATTTTCATTTTTACATCTCCGTGAACAGTCGGTACTTGGACTTCATCTCCTAGGGCTGCTTGAACAAAGCTCAAAGGCAAATCATAGAAAATTTCGCCGCCGTCTCGATCGAAAATATCACTTTCTTCGACACGGAAGACCACATATAAATCACCATAAGGTCCGCCATTGCTACCGGCTTCCCCTTGGTTTTGCAGGCGCATTTGTTGTCCGTCTTCTACACCGGCAGGTACGTTCACTTTAACGGAATGGGCTTGTTTTTCATGACCGGAACCATGACAAGTTGGGCATGGTTCTTTAATTTCTTTACCAGTTCCGTGGCAGACATCACAGGTTTGACGACTCATGACCCGGCCTAGTGGTGTTTGGCGTTCAACATTAATTGAACCGGAACCATGACACTTATGACAAGTCACAGGTTGCGTACCTGGCTTAGCACCATTTCCGTTACAGGTGTGACACACTTCTTCACGATTGTATTTGATTTCTTTTTCAGTCCCAAAAATCGCATCTTCAAAAGCTAAATCAACCGTGTATTGTAAATCCGCTCCTTGTCTTGGGGCATTGGGATCAACGCTGCGACCACCGCCGCCAAAGAATGAATCAAAAATATCTTCAAAACCGCCGAAGCCGCCACTGCTGTAGCTGCCGCCACCGCCGCCGAAACCGCCAAAGCCACCGAAACCGCCAGCGCCGCCGCCATAATTTGGATCAGTTCCTGCGTGACCGTATTGATCATAGGCTGCTTTTTTCTGAGGATCGCTTAAAATTTCATAGGCTTCAGAAATTTCTTTAAATTTGTCTTCAGCATCCGCTTCTTTATTAATGTCGGGATGGTATTGTTTAGAAAGTTTTCGGTAGGCTTTTTTGATCTCATCATCTGTTGCCCCTTTGGTCAGTCCGAGCACTTCATAATAATCTCTTTTCGTTGCCATCGGCTTCCTCCTTGACGTAAATCTGCTTACAAATCCTTGATTTACGCTTCACTCATTATTTTTCCTGATTGTCTCAATTAAATCCGTCTTACGAATCCAAATTATCATACCATATTTATTAGAGAATCTGAACAGTTTCACAGCATTCTCCTAAAAATATTGGTGGCTCTTAAATAGACGAATACCAATCAAAAAGCCAAAGCAGAAGCTTTGGCTTTTCAAACAACTTAGCAGACTAGCTGCTGGTTAAACATTATTTATTGTCACCGTCAACTTCTTCAAAATCTGCATCGACAACATCATCAGCGCCGCCTTGAGCTGCTTCTGGGTCAGCTTCTGCTTGTTGTTGTGCTGCTTGTTCATAAAGTTTTACTGATAGGTTTTGCACGATTTCGTTTAGCGCGTCCCGTTTAGTCTTCATTTCTTCAATGTTGTTCGCTTCAACGGCTGCTTTCAATTCATCACGGGCATCTTCCGCTTTTTTGACTTCGTCAGCATCGACTTTGCCTTCAAGCTCCTTCAATGTTTTATCGACTGTGAATAACAAAGCATCGACATCGTTACGTAAATCAACTTCTTCTTTACGGGCTTTATCAGCATCAGCATTTGCTTCAGCATCTTTAACCATCCGTTCGATTTCATCATCAGATAAGCCCGAAGAAGATTTAATCGTGATTGTTTGTTCTTTTTGCGTGCCTAAGTCCTTCGCAGAAACATTTACGATACCATTTTTATCGATATCAAATGAAACTTCGATTTGTGGAATACCACGAGGTGCTGGTGGAATATCCGTTAATTGGAAGCGTCCTAAAGTTTTGTTGTCTGCTGCCATTGGCCGTTCACCTTGCAGGACATGAATATCAACTGCTGGTTGGTTGTCAGCCGCTGTTGAGAAGACTTGTGATTTACTTGTTGGAATCGTTGTATTTCTGTCAATTAATTTTGTGAAGACGCCACCCATAGTTTCAATACCTAATGATAATGGGGTTACGTCTAGTAAAACGACATCTTTCACATCACCAGTGATGACACCACCTTGAATGGCAGCCCCCATTGCAACTACTTCATCAGGGTTCACTGATTTATTTGGTTCTTTATTCGTTTCTTTGCGAACTGCTTCAACCACTGCTGGAATCCGAGTTGAACCACCGACTAAAATTACTTCATCAATTTCAGATTGAGACAAGCCAGCATCTTTTAAAGCTTGGCGTACTGGAACTTTGGTTCTTTCAACTAAATCTAAAGTTAGTTCATCAAATTTTGCGCGGGTTAACGTCATTTCCAAGTGCAAAGGTCCAGCGTCGCCAGCTGTGATAAATGGCAAGCTGATTTGTGTGCTAGTCACACCAGATAAATCTTTTTTAGCTTTTTCAGCAGCGTCTTTTAACCGTTGTAAAGCCATTTTATCTTTGCCTAAGTCAATACCGTTTTCTTTTTTGAATTCTGCAACCATGTGGTCGATAATTTTGTTATCAAAGTCATCCCCACCAAGATGGTTATCGCCGGCAGTTGATAATACATCAAAGACGCCATCGCCTAATTCAAGGATGGAAACGTCAAAGGTACCGCCACCAAGGTCAAAGACTAAGATTTTTTCATCTTTATCTGTTTTATCTAAACCATAAGCTAAAGCAGCTGCTGTTGGTTCATTGACAATCCGTTCAACTTCTAAACCGGCAATTTTACCAGCATCTTTCGTTGCTTGACGTTGGGCATCGTTGAAGTATGCAGGAACTGTAATAACAGCTTTTTCTACTTTTTCCCCTAAGTAATCTTCAGCAAAACCTTTGATATATTGTAAAATCATTGCTGAAATTTCTTGTGGTGTATAAGATTTGCCTTCTGCTTCGACCTTGTAGCCAGCTTCGCCCATATGGCGTTTGATAGAAGCAATTGTGTTGGGATTAGTCACTGCTTGACGTTTTGCTACTTCACCCACTTGAATTTCACCATTTTTAAATGAAACAACAGATGGTGTTGTACGGTTGCCTTCTGGGTTGGCGATAATTTTTGCTTCGCCGCCTTCAAGAACTGCAACTGCTGAGTTTGTTGTACCTAAGTCAATACCGATAATTTTACTCATAATTAATTTCTCCTCACTGTAACTTTTTTATCTTTTATTTTTAGAATAGCTTTTTTATTGAGCCACGATAACCATCGCTGGTCTTAATACGCGGTCATGTAATTTATAGCCCTTTTGCAAAACTTCAACAACCGTTTCGCTTGGAGCGTCATCATTGGCTGGAATCGTTTGGACAGCTTGATGTAAATTAGGATCAAAGGTTTCTCCCATTGCAGAAATTTCTTCGATGCCTTCTTCTTTCAACGCAACTTGTAAACTTTCCAAAACCATCATAATGCCTTTTTTCAAACTGGCACCCTGTTCATCATCCACTTCAATTGCCAAAGCCCGCTCTAAATTATCTAGAGATGGCAAGACTTTTTTAGCTAAGTCTTGGGAACGATATTTTTGCATCGTTTCTCTTTCGCTGCGATTGCGGTTGGTGATATTGGCGATTTCCGCCCGAGCTCTTAAAAACTTATCCTCCATATCAGAAAGATCAGCATTTAATTTTTCCAGCTCTGTTAAAACTTCGACTTCTTCGACTAATTCTTGATTGGCATCCGCTTCTTCAAGATTTTCAGGTTGCTCTTTTAATTCTTCGTCTTTTTCTGCCATCGTATAAACTTCCCTTCTATTCATTGGTTAACCGTCTAACTCCCGGTAGTAATCCTCCAAACGATCGGCAAGTTCTTGGCGGAAGACATCCACTAAGCCGAACATTTTCGAATAAGGCATGCTCGTCGGTCCTAATAATGCAATCATGCCCCGACCGTGACCTTGAATATCATAGGTCGCTTGAATCAGACTTAGATTGTCTAATAAATTATTCCCGATTTCAGAACCAATTTTTATTGAAATCCCACCCTCTGCTGGTACAAAGAGCTGACTCAATTCATCCGAATCCTTCATAAATGAATAGGCTGATTTAAATTCTGTCAAATCTTGACTAGGATTAAAATCTAACAAATTCATTCGACCGCTCACGTAAACTTTTTCTTCAAAGGCTTGGCCCAGCATACTATTAAATAAACTGACCAATCCGTCCGTCGTTTGGAAATACTTGTGAAGAATCATCGGAATTTCTGTCCGCAACCGATGGTAAACTGTCAACAAAGGTTCGCCGACTAATTTATCATTGATAATTCGAACAATTTTTTCTAAATCCTCACCGGTAACTCCTTCAGGAATTTTGAAAATTTGGTTTTCGACATTGCCTTTGTCCGTCACAATCAAAGCAATGACTTGGCGATCATTTAAAGGGACAATCCGAAAACCGGTCAATTTCCTTTCCTTGACTTCAGGACCTAAAGAAAATGCCGTGTAGCTGGTCAATTGGGCTAGAACCTCAGCAGAGCCTTCAATGATTTCATTGATTTCGTGAAATTCCTTTTTAAAGGATTGACGAATTTTCAAGACATCATTGTTGGCAATTTGAGTCGGTTCCAACAAATAATCCACATAATAACGATAACCAGCTAAGGAAGGAATTCTTCCTGAAGATGAATGGGTCTTTTGTAATAACCCATGTTCCTCCAACGCCTTCATATCATTGCGAATTGTTGCAGAACTGGCTGAGATGCCCTCCTCCATCAACTTTTTCGAGCCAACGGGTAATCCAGTTTCGGTATAATTCTGAATGATGAGCCGTAAGATATTTTTTTGTCTGTCTGTTAACATCTCAATCACCTTCATCATTTGTTTTAGCACTCTTAACTATCAAGTGCTAACACAAGTATTAATATACCATATTCTCCAGAGAAGTCAAGGAAAACGATGCAAAAATTAGCACTTGTTTTATCCGAGTGCTAATTACTTTTTTTCGGATAATTTCTATCATTGGAAAAGTTTCTTCTATATTAAGTCTAAATAAAGTATGATACTATTTACAAAGAAATTGAACCACGAGGAGTCCAAATGATGGAAACAAAAAAAATTTTACAACCGGTCTCGGCTTATTTACACATTCCTTTTTGCGAGCATATTTGCTATTACTGTGACTTTAATAAAGTTTTTCTAGAAGGCCAGCCAGTTGATGAATATATTGAAGCATTACTAAAAGAAATTCAATTGACGAAAGCGCGCTTTCCGGTTGAAGAAATGGCTACGCTCTATATTGGTGGTGGAACGCCTACCTCCCTCTCTGCAAAACAATTGGATCGTTTATTAGCCGGCGTGCGGGAGCTGCTGCCCTTCAATGATCAAAATGAATTTACTGTTGAAGCTAATCCCGGTGATTTAACTCAAGAAAAATTACAGGTGATGAAAAATTACGGAGTAAACCGTTTATCAATGGGTGTGCAAACCTTTGATGATAAATTACTGAAAAAAATTGGGCGCAAACACACTGCTGCTGATGTCTATGAAACGATGGCCTTTTTAGAAAAGGAAAATTTTGAAAATGTCAGCATCGATTTGATTTATGCGCTGCCGGGACAAACCTTGGCAAGTTTTCGTGATACCTTACAGCGGGCAATTGAATTGGATTTGCCCCATTACTCGTTGTATTCTTTAATTTTAGAAAATAAAACCATGTTTATGAATTGGGTGCGGCAAGGTCGGTTGGAATTACCAGATCAAGATATTGAAAGTCAGATGTTTGCTGAAACGATTGAACTGATGGCAAGTGGCAATCGGCAACAATACGAGGTCAGTAATTTTGCAATTCCCGGCAAGGAAAGCCAGCATAACTTAGTTTATTGGAACAACGAACATTATTTCGGTCTGGGGGCAGGTGCTAGTGGTTATCTCGGCAATATCCGCTATAAAAATCACGGCCCGATTCAGCATTATTTAGCGCCTTTACGAGACAATCAGCTACCGATTCGTGAGGAAGAAAAATTGAGCCACAATAACCAAATGGAAGAAGAAATGTTTTTAGGTTTGCGAAAACGCCAAGGTATTTCGCCTGATCATTTTGCTGAAAAATTTCAAGTGTCTTTAGATTCAGTTTATGGACTGGTGATTGAAGAATTAATTCAAGAAAATCTATTAGTGCAACAAGAGGATTATCTGGCTTTAACCGAGGAAGGCTTGTTTTTGGGAAATGATGTCTTTGAGCGGTTCCTATTAGATGATTAAATACAATCAAAACAATTGACTTATAGCCCACTCTAAGTTTTATACTTAATTTGTAACTAAAATTGAAAGTAGGGATTTATATGACAGTCTTAACAGAAAATTTTCGTTTAGCCAATGGAAACCTAATTCCGAAACTGGCTTTAGGCACTTGGCAATCCAGTGTAGCGGAAGCCTATGAAGCTTCTAAAATTGCCTTAGCAAACGGTTATCGCCACATTGATACAGCGGCGGCTTACCACAATGAAGCTAGCGTTGGCAAAGCAGTGAAAGAATCCGGCCTACCAAGAGAAGAAGTTTACATCACTACTAAAGTACCAGCTGAATTAAAAACCTATCAAGAAGCTGTGAAAAGCATTGATAATTCTTTGAAGGAATTGGACCTTGGTTATATTGACTTGATTTTGATTCATGCCCCTCGCCCTTGGTCCTTGATGCGGGACAGCGGCGGCAATGATTTTAAAAAAGAAAATTTGGAGGTCTGGCGGGCTTTAGAAGAAGCTTACACAGATGGTAAAGTCAAAGCAATCGGCGTTTCTAACTTTAGCATTGATGATTTGCAAAATATTTTTGACCACGGCACGATGAAGCCAATGGCCAATCAATTTATCTATCACATTGGTCGAACCGATGACGAGCTGGTCGCTTTTTGCCAAGACAATGATGTCTTAGTTGAAGGCTACTCACCGATTGGCACTGGCCGTTTGTTAGGCAATACAGAATTACAAGCTATTGCTGATAAGTATGACAAGAGTATTCCTCAGTTAGCGATCCGTTACCTACTGGAAAAAAATATCTTACCATTACCAAAATCAGTCCACGAAAAATATATTATCGACAATGCCAAAGTCGATTTTGAAATCACCTCTGAAGATATGGCAACATTAGATAAATTTTAAAAAAAGGTTACAACATAATTAGTTTGACAAAAATTTTTCGACTTCGCTTATAAATTTGCGGTTAGCAATTCTTTACCGCAAATTTACGAGTGAAGCAGCCTTGACTGGACTACCTCGAAAAATTCTTGCTTACTTTATGTTGTAACCTTTTTATGCATTAACAATTTGTTCTTGTACGTATGTGCTATATAGGGGATGGCTAGCTATTAATTCTGCATGAGTGCCATGTCCCGTGACTTGGCCTTTTTCAATGAAATAAATTTGGTCAGCATCCACAATGGTAGACAAGCGATGGGCAATTACTAAAGTGGTGCGCCCTTCCATCAAGGAATCTAAAGCGCGTTGAACTTTTTCTTCAGACTGAGAATCTAAACTGGCAGTTGCTTCATCCAACATCAATATTTTGGGATTTCGCAAAAAGGCTCGGGCGATGGCAATCCGTTGTTTTTGACCACCGGATAATTTAACGCCCCGTTCGCCAATTTCTGTTTCCAATTGGTCAGGAAAATCTTTGACAAATTGATCGGCATAGGCTAACTCTAAGCCCCGCCATAATTCCTCTTCTGGCAATTCCTTGTCTAAGCCATATTGTAAATTATCGCGAATACTGCCGGCAAAAACCGCACTGTCTTGAGAAACATAGCCAATTTGCGAGCGCCAATCCGCTAAGTCTAGGGTCGCCACATTTTCATTACCGATTAAGATTGCACCACTGGTGGGTTGATAAAAACGTTCCAATAAAGCAAAAATCGTCGACTTACCACCGCCACTCGGTCCTGCAAAAGCTACCACTGTATTGGGCTTGGCTTCAAAGGAAATATTTTCTAAAACCGGATGCAGTGCATCATATGAAAAGGATAAATCTTTAACTTGTAATTTTTGACCAACCACATCAAAATCTTCACCCGCGCCGACTGGTTCTAAAGGTGTGTGTAAAATTTGTTCAATTCTTTGCGTAGCCCCCATAGCTTTTTGCAATTGCGAAAAGAATAAGGCAAAACTAGTGGCTGGCGCGATAATATTAAAGAGATACAGTAAAAATGCCACCAGTTCACCACTGGTTAATGTGCCGGCCTGTACTCTGACCGCTCCATAACCAAGAATTCCGACAAATAGCCCCAACATCACAGTCATCATAATCGGTTGCAAAACGGCTTCTATCTTGGCATCTTTAATTCCTAATTTAAAAATTTTATCAATAAAACGACGACCACTATGTTCTTCATAAGTTTCGCCGTTACTGGATTTAATTAGACGAATTTCCGATAATTTTTCACTGGCCTCGCCATTAAACTCAGCTGTGGCTGCCTGTAATTGCCGGCCGATTTTTGACATCATCCGGCCAATCGGCAACATAATTAAAGCAATTAGTGGAACTGCGGTAAAAATTAAAGCCGCCATTTTCCAATCCATCCAGACTAAAATAATTAACGAGCCCACCAATTGAATGCTTCCGGTGATAAAATTGGGAAATTGGGAGGTCACTAAATCTTTGATCACGGAAGTGTCATTAACTAAGCGAGAGCTACTCTCACCGGATTTATTTTCATCGAAATAACCTACGGGTAAGCGCAACAGGTGGTCCCACAAATTTTCCCGCAATTTTTTGACGGATTCTTCCCCGACATAACGGAGGAAAAAGCCACCTAAAGTCCCAAAGCCCAATTGAGCAACAAAGGCCAGCAAAAGTGTCACCAACATTTTCGTATCAATTCTGGTTAAGACACTGGTATCGACCAAACCTTTTGTTAGCTGGGGTACGATTAGACTGGCACCGGAAGTCACCAAACTCAAGAGCATCCCCAGCAGAAATAAAGATTTTCGTGGGTTGACACTGTTAATAAATTTTAAAAAATCACCAATTTTAATGACTTTTTCCTTTGGTATTTCTTCATTTACGACGGTTCCTCTGTCTGCCATTTTACTTATCCTCCTAGTCAGTCAAGCGGATAGCCGCTTGACTTGAAACTGCACATTAAAGCCTAAAAATAATTTTTCAATCGTGAGATATTCATACCAAAATGAATTTTGAATCAGCTGATAGACTTCCTAATTTCAATCATCGAAGTAATTTCCGTTACAACAATTACCCAGTCTTAAACTAATCTCCAATAGCCGAAAATTTTTCTTAAGGATTCAATCACAGTTTTAGTTCAAATTCTTAAAAATCTTGCCACTCGTCTTCGGAATCTTTTTCCGCAGGTTTCTTTTTATCAGACAAATCGGCATATTCTTGCCAATCCTCTGGGTTGCCCCAGAAATTACCTGGGAATTGACGACCAAAGTTGCGGCCGAAGTCTTTCATTTCCCGACGATGCTGGAAGGCCTGTTGCTTCATCTCCCGGCGCATATTTTTTCGTAATTTTCGAAATTCCTCTGGGCTCAGCTGGTCCCAATCTTGTCCCCACTGATCTTCAAACTGCTGACGGAAATTTTGCATCATCTGCAAACGATCCAGCGGGTCCATAAAACGAGGTGCATCCCTTTGAAATTCTTCTTCCCAGCCTTCTGGAATTTTTTCCAGCAGCTCTTGAAATTCCAACTGTTCCGCTTCGTTCAAGCCTTTGAAAAAAGCTTCACTACGATTTTTTCCATTGGTCAAGGCGGTTGCTTTTTTGCGACCCACCTCAGATAAATAGACCCGCTTGATTCGCTTATCCTGTTCATCTTCTTGGCGGTAAATATCGCCGGCGGTTTCCATTTTCTTTAAGACCTCGGCTAAAGAACTCGGACGAATATCTAAAATCTCGGCTAACTGGCTTTGAACTAAACCATCTTCTTCGGATAGTATCTGCAGCACCCGTTTTTGTCCGGAAAGATTTTCTTCCTTTAGACTGACAAATTGATTACTAGCTAAGCCAACAAAGCGCAGCTGTTTCATTAGTTGATTGGTTAATTTACTCATCAAAAATTCCTTCTTTCAATTTAAATAAGTTCGGTACCTAACTTAAATCTAAAATGATTATAGTTAGGTGCCGAACTTTTGTCAAGAATTTTCTTTTGGCCTTTTTCGTACAAGATAAAAACTGTAGCCAACTAAAGTAAAAGCTGTGATGGCTTCACTTGCTTTATGAAGCCAAGGCTTTTGATAGCTGACTTGCAGCTGATATTGTCCAGCTGGTAAATCAAAGCTAATTGTTTTTCCGTCAGAGACAACCGTCTTGACCTTCTGCTGATGCTGGTCAATAACTACTAAGCCGCTGTAGGCAATCACCGGTGTAACCACCCGATTTTCAGAAGCAGTCAAAGTTAAATCTAATTCAATTCCGCTTGCGTTCCCTTGATAATCCATCACGGTTTCCTGCTGATTAATAAAACCAACTTTATTTAAAATATTCTTTTTTTCGGTTTGATTTAAACCCTTCGGCAGATAATCACGATTTTGATATTCTTGATAATGCTGCGACTCCTCGACTTGCTTTTGTGACAGCATTAAATTAGCCGGATCGCGAATTTGAATCAAATTTTCGACACTGACAATCGCCAGCACCGCTAAAAGCGTCGCCAGTAAAACTGGCAGGCGTCGCTTTGCAGAGTGTCGTTTTACTAGCCAATCTGACAATAAAACCGCTCCTAAATAATAACTAAAAATTCCTAAAAATGGCATCAGACGGAACGGAAACTGCATTAAAATCATTGGCGTATTTTGAAAAAACTGCCACGGAAATAAGGTCGTCAAACTGATAAGAAAAACTAGCGACCAACCAAAACAGTTTTTAAGAAAACTGGATTGCCGCAAAATATTAGTCGGGCTCTTAAAATAACTCCATAGGCAGCCGCCTAGAATTACGGAAATCACTAGACCAAAACTCATATAACCAAGATAATTATCCAAAGAATTGGCTAGTATTGTCCATATATTATAGGCTTGCTGCTGCAAATCATAAGTCTTAACGGAATTAATTCCAATGGTCAGCATTTGATAAACCATCGGAACTAGACTGGCTAAAGATAATAATCCCGCCAGCAATGCCGCTTGGATAAAATTGCTGATGATTTTTTTATTGACTTGTTTTTTACATCCGTAAAAAATTAACATTAAGCCTAAGACTAACGAAACCAAAATTAACGATAGGATGTGGGTATATGCCAAGAGCGCCATCCCTAGCACGAGCCAATGCTTTTTACGACCGTTATCTTTTAAAATACTATAAAAACCAGCAAAGATCAGCGGATAAAAACTAAGCGCCACAAATTCACCCAGCGCCATCCTTTCATAAAAACAAATCAAACGATAATGGGAAAAACCATATAGCAATGAGAATATATAGGGCACAAAAAGTCTAGCCTGCCGATTCAAATTGGGTAATGCCTGCTTGGTCAAATAGCAGGCGGTGTAATAGGCGATTAAAAAAGTGATAAAAGTCAAAAGAATGACATACAGGTATAACCCCGTGACAACTGAATGAAATAAGGCTGATAAAATTGCAATCGGCACAACTGAAGTCAGCGGTGGGTAAAAAAGATTCACACCATAAAAAAGCTGACTATGGCCAAAAACCGCCACTTCCTGCTGCCAGCCACTCGCTTTTAATTGCTCCAGCAAACTAAAAATCCGCCCGAAATGAAAAGCGTAATCATCTCCCCGCAAAATCACCAGTTGAAGATGCTGCCAGTCAAAAGCCGGTAAAACATACAATACTGAAAAAATGAAAAAAACTAAGAAAATTTTTCGCCGTCCCTTTTGCATTTGCCCACCTCTTTTTACCAAGCTATGGAATACTACAGCTTAACTGATAGTCCATTATTAGTCTAACAAGAGAGGTTAAATAAAAAGATGGGGAAAAGTAAACAATTGATAAACTATTTTCCGAAAAAAAGAAGCCGACTGATAGCCGGCTTCTAATAGTTTTAAAAAGTCTACTGGCGCCATAAAACTGCCAGTGTCTGTAAATTTATTTTTTTTACAGACGACTCTTCAATTCTGTTTATTGTATCTTGTTGCGGAAATTTTAATCTAGTCTTGATAAATTTCTTTTGCCAAATTGAAGGCAGACCAAGCTTTAGGCCAGCCAGTATAAAAGGCTAAATGGGTAATCAATTCGATGATTTCTTCTTTGGTTACACCATTTTTCTTCGCAATATTTAAATGGGCTTCTAATTGGGGGACACCTTGGGTCATCAAGCTAGCCACGGTAATTAAACTGCGGTCATGGGGGGACATTTGACTTTCCCTTGCCCAGACTTCACCAAATAGTACATCGTCGTTTAAGGCTGCAAATTGCGGTGCGAATTCACCTAAATTATCTCTACCTGCTGTTTGTTTTTCCATAATCAATCATCCTCTCTTAATTGAACTATCTACTTAAAGTGCGTCGTAAATTTGATCTGTAACTGGTTCTAACCATTCTGCTTGACCAGCAGTGATAGCTAAGTGTTCAAACCAACTATCCTTAGCGGCGCCATGCCAATGTTTAACCCCATCATGGGTAACGACAACATCCCCCGGCACTAATTTTCTCGCCGGCTGGCCATCTTCTTGGTACCAGCCTTCGCCACCAGTCACTAATAAAATTTGAAAACCATTTTTATGAATATGCCAATTATTGCGGCAGCCGGGTTCAAACGTAACATTGCCGGCGCCGACACTAACATCGGGATCTGTAACTAAATTATTTAAATAACTTTGGCCAATAAAATATTGGGCATAAGCATCATTGGGTTCTCCTGCTGAAAAAATAATACCGTCTTTGACTTCTTCGTTTTTCATTACTATAACCTCCGAAATTTTTTATTTCTTAAAACAATCTGAATGATACTGCTGTAGCCAATTGGCAATTGCTCGATCTGAGCGACTGACATTACTGCCGCGAATAGCGAGACCCGTTTTGATTTGACTGGCGGCAAGCAATTGCTGCAGATTTTCAATGCTGGCACCTAAACCACTGCCCTCATGAGTGGCAAAGGGATAAATAATCTGATTAGCGGAAACCATTTTTTCTAAAAAAGTCGTCACCACCATCGGAAAGGTGCCCCACCAAATGGGGTAACCGAGAAAAATTTCCTGATGCTCGGCTAAATCAATCGGCAAAGGTTGAAATGCCGGCCGTAAATTTTGCTTCTTTTCGGCTTCAGCGATTGTCGTTGTCGCTGAATAACTTTCAGGATAAGGCTTAACCGGTTTCAATTCGGCAATTTCGGCTGACAATTGCTGGCTAATCTTTTCGGCCAACTCAGCTGTATGGCCGCTCTTAGAAAAATAAATGACCACACTCATGACAACATCACCTCCCACTGTCCTTGCTACTCCTTTATGATAGTCTCCTATCTTCATTTGGTCTAATACTTCATAAAAAAAGAACTATGCTTTGAAAGCATAGTTCATCCGTTGAATAAATTCTTTGACGACTGGCGCCTGCACCTTATGCTTGCGCCAGACGAAGACACATTCCGTTTCAATTTTTGGTGACAAGGGAATAAATTTCACCTCATTGGAATGGTGATAGCTAGTGGCACCTTTAATCACCAACGCAGAGGCCACTCGGTTTTCAACAAGGGCAATCACATTAAAAATTAAATTGTAGACACCTTTAATGTTTAATTGATCAATCTTAGTATGTGCCCAATTGGCTAACATTTCCTGAACTTCGCTGCGGCGACTGATTAGCAGCGGCACCCCGATTAAATCTTCTGGGGTGATTGTCTCTTTGCTAGCTAGAAAACTTGTTCCTTCCACCAATAGTCCCCAAACTTCTTTTCTAGGTAAAGGGGTGCTGTGATATTTTTCCGTTGCAATCGGGTTGATTAAGATGGCGACATCCAGTAAACCTAAATCCAACTTCTCGATAATTTCTTCACTGGTACTGCTAAAGATTTCAAAGCTGACTTGCGGATAATCTTCCACAAATTCCTCCAACATCAACGCCAAGGTATCGGAGTTATCCGCCTCAACACAGCCAATGGAAATTTTACCACTAAAGAGGGTTTGCCGCTGGTCCAAAAATTCCTGTTGCGTTTTATCCGCCAACTGGATAATTTCTTGAGCCCGTTCCCGTAAAAAAATCCCCGCTTCAGTCAATACAAGCTGCTTATGCTCCCTTTGAAACAATTCAACACCTAGTTCCTCCTCCAGCTCTTTTAGCTGGCGGCTCAAGGTCGGTTGGGTAATATTTAAATTTTTTGCCGCTTTAGAGATATTCCCCTGCTCAGCGATGGCTAAAAAATACCGATAACTTCTCAACTCCATTATACTTTACCTGCTATTCTTTATTTTTTCTTGGGGAGGTTAACTTCTTGGCAACTTGCCATAATAATTGCCGCACCTCTGGCGAAGTTTTTTCTACCCCGCTACCATATAAGGCTGCTTCGTATGCTTCAGTTACAACGGCGAAGTCTGCTAATTGCGTTTCTTCAGCAAAACGCTGTGCATAAGCCATTAGTGTTTCTGATGGCTCACGGGGAACTTTTTTCTCAGCCTTTTTCAAAATTAATGGATACCCTTCAAGTAGCGCCTGCGGTTTACTCAAAACAAAACGCAGTCGAATTAACAACCAATTAAAACTGATAATCAAAGCTGCAAGTGACGCCAAAAGTAAAGCTGCTGCCAGATAAACCAAATCAGTATAATTTCTTTGGCTTGCCGCTGCTGTCTCTTCCGTTGACTCTTCTGAACTGACTTGACTACTTGTTGAAGAAGTTGTTGCTTGCGTGCTACTAGAACTAGCTGAAGGTGTTGCTTCAGCGGAACTTTCTGGTGTCTCTGCTTCTTCTGTTATTGTTGGCCGATCCGGATTACTAAAACTCGGCGTCGGTTCAAAAGGCAGCCAACCAAAACCGGAAAAATAAACCTCCACCCAAGAATGGGCATTATTATTCGTTACCGTATAAAGATAATCTTCACCATCACGACTGCGGCTGCCGGGAGCAAAGCCCTTGGTCCAACGGGCGGGAATCCCTAATGTCCGCAGCATTACAACCATCGAACTGGAAAAATTATCACAGTAGCCCACCTGTGTTTCAAAAAGAAATTGGTCGACATAATCCTGACCTTCTTCAATGACTGCCGCATCGACCTTTGAATAGCGGAAGGTGGAGGAATTTTTTAAATAATCCTCCACAGCAAGCACTTGATTGTATAAACCATAGACATCAGTCGTCACTTGAGTGGCTAACTCGCCAACACGACTCGGCAAATTTTCCGGTAACTGCAGATAATCAACTGCAGTATCTGTTGGCGTTTGAATATAAACATTTTCTAAATCACTGGCATCATAAGAAAAATCTTGCCAGTTGATTGTTGCGGCAATCGGTGCTGCTAAATTTTGAACATCCACCCGCCGAATTTCTTCTTGAACATAAGCCGCCGCCCCTGGATTAGATATTGCAATAGTATTGGCACCATAGGGTAGAGCAAGATAACTGGCTTGGCTTGTATACGAAAGCTCGATCGTTTCCGCTTCAGCATATGTCTGCTGGTACTCATAATCGAATACCGATAAATTGGTGGGATCAACATATGTCGCATTTTCAGCCTCGGTGGCAAACCAACCGGCTCCTGAGTAGAAATCTTTGCTTTCCACCCGCCAATAATGACTGCTAGCTTGGCGAGCTTTAAAAATTTCTGCATTGTCATCTAATAACGGCCCACCCAGTGAGCTGTCATCTTCACTAAAGCCCATGCGGGAGATACTGGCAGTTCCTTGGCTGCCGACAAAATCATAAAAGCCCGTAGCATTCAGCTGCGTCCGAAAATTTGCAGTCGTCAGCATTAATGAATTGCGGATGCCCGTTGAAGGCAGGTACTCAGCAACCGCAAAGATAACCAAAGTCAGACCAATGCCGGTCAACAGCAGCGTTAATTTGTATTTCCCTTGCCAATAATTATTCTTTAAAAAAACGGAAAGAATGCCGCAGCTGGCAATAATCAAAGCCTGGAGTGTAAAATTCAAGCCGGGATGATAGAGACTGGTCATTAAAAGATACCCAATCATCAGACTGTAGCCAAAGAAAAAGATTTTAAAATGAATGAACAATACTAAAAGTAAAATAGAAAGCAATAACAATAACAGCATCGCTAAAATTTCACCAATGTAAGCTCCAGAGTTTATCAGCTGTTCAACGCCTTGGTCAAGGCCATCTTTAAAACGAATCAGCCAAGTAATGCCAAGGGGCAGATTATAGGGAAAAAAATGATGATAGCCAAACAAAAGGGCTGCCAACACCAGTAAAGATTTCAACCAGACTTTATTCAGCAGCAATAGCATGGCGGCAACTACTGCAAAAAAAGTAAAGGCGAAAAAATTATCTGATAAGGAATAAGCCTGCAAAAAAACCGTGAAGGCAGTAGCGACACTTAAATAGGCTAAAAATGCCAAGAAGCCATCTGCTTTTAGTTTTTCGCCGTTGACAAAGATGGAACGGGATTTAACCACGGGCCTCGCCCCCTTTTTCTGGTAATTCTGCGGTCATTTGCTGAATTTGCTTAATATCTAAAACTTGGATTTTTTTCCGCCGTTGATTCTCCTGAAGAAACGCATTTAATTCAGGCGTCTGAACCGACGTGATGACTAAGACCTGGCTACCTTTAAATTTTGGCAGCACTGGTGTTTCAGTGAAGGGCTTGATAGTCGCAAATGTTTCCGTCTCAATTAAGGTACCAGTTTTTAATTGCTGACCGACGATAATCTGATAGAAATTGGTATTTTGCGCTAATAATTTTTGCAACGAATAATACCAGCTGAGGCTTTCTTCAAAGTCAGCGGCTGCTTGGCCCCAAAAAACTAAGACCACCTCACTGGGTCGCTCCATTTCCTGTTCCCGATAAATCAAGGTCCGTTCTTTACTGGAAAGTTTCCAATCAATATTTTTTAAAGGATCCCCGGGACGATAATCCCGATAACTTTTTATGGAAAAATTATTTTCACCAATCAGACTTAGCTTCTGGCTAGTTTTAAAATTGCGTAATAATAAGTACGCCTCTGCTTTGACCTCCGGCAGTACAATCAACTCTTGCTTCATTTGAATACGTCGTGTTTTGCTGAACAATTCAACTAAATCGGTCGCTGTTACTTTCACGGGTAGCTCATGATAAACTCCCCGTTCTTTGGCTTGAATGGTGACTTCAATCTGTTGTCTTTTGCCTCGATAGCCGATTATCCGCCAGGTTTGATTACTCCACTCAGGAAAATTGATAAACAATTTTCCAAAAGGTAGCAAACTACTGCCCGTCTTTTCGACGAGCACTTCCATTTTTAAAGGCTGAAGTCGGTAACTGTAAACTGAATCATGGCTAGTCAAAGTAATTTTTCTGAGTAAGGGTAAAATCGTCGAAAGGTTAATCAAAAACAATAGCCCAAAGAAAAAGAGCAGGCTCCAGCCGATTTGAGTATTGAAGGCGGCTGCGTAAAAAATCAAGAAAACAAAAAGCAGCAGCGTCAAAATCAGTTTGAAGAAAAACCTGAGCCACTTCATACTAGCGCCTCACTGGAACGGCTGTCTGCTGTAAAATTTGCTCCATCACCTCAGCATTTTTTTCAGAGCTGGCTGCTAGCCCGCCTTTTAGTAAAAGGCGATGACCGAAGACCGCTGGCATAATTTTTTGCAAATCTGCTGGTGTCACAAACATTCTACTTTGGGTCAGGGCAAAGGCTTTGGCACCTTGAATAAAAGCAATTGCCCCACGGGGACTAATCCCGAGTTCCACTGCATTGTGGCGCCGACTATTGCGAACTAAATCAAGAGCATAACGAGCAACCTGCTCATCAATATAGACTTGCTTAACGGTTTCTTTTAATTGTGACAACGCTCGATTAGATAAAATCGGGCGGATATCCTCGACAGACTGCTGCTTTTCCCCTAACAATAGCTGCAGCTCATTCTCATAATCAGGATAGCCAATATGTAAACGAAATAAAAAGCGATCCAATTGCGCTTCTGGCAAAGGAAAGGTGCCTTCATATTCAATTGGATTTTGCGTTGCTAAAACAAAAAAGTGGGGACTTAACGGATAGGTTTGATTGTCAATTGTGACATGGCCTTCAGACATGGCTTCTAAGAGAGCCGCCTGTGTCCGAGGAGTGGTGCGGTTGATTTCATCGGCTAATAAAATCGAAGTAAAAATGGCGCCTTTACGAAATTCAAACTGATGGGTTTCTGAATTAAAAATCGAAACCCCTAAAATATCATTCGGCAATAAATCCGGAGTAAACTGAATTCTGGCATAATCACTTTCAACGGCCTTGGCCAACGCCTTCACCAACTGCGTTTTCCCAACACCAGGTATATCTTCAAATAGTACATGGCCGCCAGCTAGCAAGGCCGCTACCGTCATTTGAATAATTTCCCGCTTGCCAAAGACCACCTTCTCTACTTCGTTCATCAATTGCTGAATTTTATCAAAAATCTGTTCATCCATTTGATTGCCCCCTATTTTCCCAGAATTAATTCTTCTCTTCTATTTTACTTGATGAACCTCACTCTAAGTCAACTAATAAACTAAAAATCGGCGATAATTTTTGATTAAATTAGCGATAACGGTTTAATTTTAAAAAAACTTAAGGCAGCTTCATAGAAAAAACCAGGCGGACCATTATTTTCTTCATGGAAGTTCTGTATTATTTTTTTAAGCTACAAACCAACTTAGCGAGGAGGAATGCAAATGATTACCGCCCTTCAATGTCAGCCCCATAGTCAAGAATTTTTTGCCGCTATTGCTTTAAGAAAGCAGCTCCTCCACCAGCCGATAAACTTTTATCGGGAAGCTAAGTATCAGACCTTTGCCCTTATAGAAGAGCAAAAGGTGATTGCAGCGGTGACACTTCAGCTCTATGCCGGTAATTTTGTCCATATCCGCCAAGTGGTTTTTCTGCCGGAATATCAGAATGCGGCGAACGAGCGCCTGTTGAAAAATTTTATTTACAGCTATTTTCAAAACCATCCAGGCAGCATCAGCGTCAAAACTTTAGCTAAGATAAATTAAAAAACTATAACAAAGGACAAACAAACGGCTAGACAACGAAGCTGCCTAGCCGTTTGCATGATTCTATTGATTTTATACCTCAATAATTTTTTGACAGAGAGCTCTTAAGTCAGCTCTGCTAGCATGGTTTTGTAATGATTTTCATTACTAACAAAAATTATTATCCGGCGCGTGTCAAAGTTTGTTTAAATTGTTTGTTATAGTTTTTGAATTAACGCAAGATATCAATCAAATCTTTGCGGGCCGCTTCTGATGCCGGCATCACAGAGAAAATTAAACCGATGGCACTGGAGACGCCCACTGCTAAAGTGACGGTAAATAAATCAACCGAAACCGAAACCCCCACCAATGAGCCGATTAGATAAGCTAAAAGAATTCCGATAATATAACCGATAATCCCGCCGACTAAGGTTAGCGACATCCCCTCCAGTAAAAATTGCATCCGGATGGATTTTTTGGTGGCCCCTAAAGCCCGGCGAATCCCAATTTCTTTGGTCCGTTCTGAGACGGAAATATACATCATATTCATCACACCGACACCGGCGATAAACAGAGAAATACCAGCGACAGCCGAAATAAATAATGTGATTGTGCCTAAGACTTGGCCAACGCCATCGGTCAATAAGGCGGTGTCAAAAACTTGATAGTCGCCGTATTGTCGCATCGTGCCGCTGTCTTCCAAACGCTTGATAACATCTGTCGTGACAGTCCCCGGAGTTGCCCCGTCTTCTAAGATGACATTTACCGCATAAGCATCAGTATTTTCTGGAAAATAATACAAATAGCTGCTTTGGGGAATTTCTAAATTGGTTTCCATCATTGAAAACATGCTTTCAGTTTCCGCCGCTTGAAAGACCCCGACAATTGTAAAGACTTGTCCGTTAATCGTAACCCCACCTTTTACGGCATTTTCAGCACTGCCGTATAAATCCTCAGCCGTTTGCGAATCAACAACCAACACCTTATTACGAATCTGATTATCTTCGCTTGTTAAGCTGCGGCCAAATTCGACTGGCCGGCTGTTGTCTTCCGTTAAAGAAATCATTTTATATTGGCTTTCATTTTGAATCATTAAATTTTGCTGCATCATTGAATAATCCGGCTCAGGAAATTTTGCCGACGCGACCCCCTCCACACTATCAATCAAAGAGAGATCTTGGTCGTTAAAAAAGCTCAGATTGCTGTTGTAAATACTTTCATCCGTCGCAGTAAAATTGACTTGAATCATCACCTGATCGGAATCATTCCCTTGCAAGCTGCGAATCGTGTCCCGTTCAAAGCCCCGACCAATTGCTAAAATAGCAATAACGGCTGCAATCCCGATAATAATTCCGAACATCGTCAAAATACTGCGTTTGCGATTTTTAAAAATCGCTTTGGTGGCAGTCCGCCAATTCACGTAAAATTTCATCGAATCAGCTCCTTATCCTCGATAATCGCACCATCACGAATGCTGATTAATCGATTGCAATAAGGCACCAGTTCCGGATCGTGGGTAACTAAAATAATCGTGGAACCTTCTTGTTTATTTAATTCTACAAATAAATTCATAATATCCGCTGAGGTGTGGGTATCTAAAGCCCCCGTCGGTTCATCGGCAATAATAAACTTCGGCTGATTAATCAGCGCCCGCGCAATTGCTACCCGCTGTTGTTGCCCACCAGAAAGTTGTTTGGGATGCTTGTCGGCTTTATTTTTTAAGCCGACTTTATCTAAAGCCGCCAAAACTTTTTCCTTTGTCTGATGCAACCCGTAGCCGTTGTATAAAAGCGGCAACTCGACATTTTCAAAAACGGTATTATTTTCAATTAAGCTAAAATTTTGGAAAACAAAGCCGACTGTCTGATTACGAACTTTTGACAAAACATCATCAGAAGATGAGAGCAACGATTGCCCTTCAAACAAATATTCCCCTTCAAATTTCCGGTCAATAAAACCTAATAAATTAATTAGCGTCGATTTTCCAGAACCAGAAGGCCCCATAATCGCCATCATCTCACCGGCGTTAACATGTAGATTAATATCTTTTAAAACGTGGAGCGTTTCCTCGTCAGTTTTATAATATTTATTTACATTGATCAAATCAATCATTTAATTCACCATCACTTCCAGACCATCCGTTAGCTGGTCATCTGGATTGGTGATAATTTCGGCACCCTGCTCTAGTCCTTCCCGAACCACAGTCACACCAGATTGATCTTCTGCCGTGATGGCTGTTTTGACTGCCTGACCGTCTACAACTTGATAAGCAAATTGCATTTCGCCTTCTGTGACAACTGCTGAAGCGGGAATGCGTAATTCTTCTAACGGTAACGTCACTTGACAGCTGTAGCCATATTGTAAATCACTTTCTGGTTTCACGGTGAAAGTATAATTGGCTGTCGTCGTAGTTGTTCCCGTCGCTGCGGCTACCGCTGCTGCATCCGGTAATAAATTAACTTGGGTAATTGTGCCATTAACCGATTGGTCGCTGCTGACAGCGCGAGCAGTCACTGTTCTGCCGACAACAATTCGATGATAATCATATTCTGAAACGGTTGTCTTAATCACCGTTGCTTTGCTGACAACTTGAATCACGGGCACGGTGGCACTGATTTGGCCTTCTTCATTGACAATCGCAATGCCGTCAATATCAGCAGTGACTTGTGTTGCTACACGACTGCGCAAATCTTCGACGTTACTGTTAGCATTGCTGACTTCTAAATTGGCAGCGTCAACTGCTTGTTGCGCTTGTTGAATAACATCATCTTGAGCGGTTATCGATTGTGTGTATTGATCGATCAAAGCCTGTTGTTCTTGGCGAGTCGCCTGACCTTCAAGGGAATTTGCATCAGCCCCATTGAAACGATTGCGGGCTGTTGTTAAATCAGCTTGGATTTCATTTTTTCGTGTTTGGGCACTCTGCAGACTAGCAGAAGCATTTGTTGCTTGTAAATTTAAAGTGCTTAATTGCTGTTCAGCCGTTTTTACTTGCTCTGCCACTTCGTCACTTTGATAAGAAAGGATTGGTGTTCCCGCAGCAACTTCTTGACCATTCGCCACTAAAATTTCACTGATCCGGCCTTTCGTTGCATCTAAATAAACATCGCTAGTTTGCTCAGCTTCGACAGTTCCATTAAAGGTTAACGGGTCCGCCATTGTCACCTCGGCCGTAGTATAACTTGGTAATGCTGAAGCTTCGTTATTTTGGGAGGCCAGAAAAGCCATCATTCCGCCGACAAGTAACACAACAGCAGCTACTCCCCCCAAAACACCAAAAATTATTTTTTGCTTTTTCGAAAAACGGGGCTCTTTTTTGCGAGTTCCGCTAGTTTCAGTTAAAGAGTTCACGCCTTCAGCCTTGGCTGCTAGTTCTGGCGCTTTCTCGTCAGCTTTAACATCAGCCTTTGCCTCTGCTACAATTTCTGTTTCATTGGCGTCTGCTTTCAATTCTCCATTTATTTTTTCTGCTGTGACAGCTGCCGCTGGTTCCTCTACAATTTTTTCAGCCTCCAGCTCAGCTCGAGAGATATCTGCTTCTAAAATTGCCCCTTTGACTTTGCGCAAATTTAATAAGGCCATCAAGGCAGGGACAATCACAAATAAAGACCCAATGACAACACCGATTGCTGAAAAAACACTCAACACACTGCTGACTCCACTCAAGCTAGGATCTCCCAAATCAATTTGCGGAGTTAAAACCAATGTATAGATGACATTTACCACTACCAACGCAAACTGCAAATAATAAGGAATGGTATTTGGCAGTTTTTCTTGATTTAAATTACGATTATTTTTAAACAGCAGCACAACAACTGCAATATCGATTAATAAAGTTATGATGGCATAAGCTTTCACCACAAGACTATCTTGAAAAGCAAATAATTGCTCACTAATAGCTATAGTTTCCTCCGGCAGATTGCTTATATCTGCCATTTGGGGATTTAAAGTTGTTGGTATATTGGCAATTCCCATGATTACACCAAGGCCAACAATAATTAACAGCACCATATTCCAAGTTTTAGTCTTCTTAAAAAATCTTTCTACCTTTTCTGAATGATTCATTTTTCTCCTCCAATAAACGCTTTTTCCAAACCCTCTCCTATAGCCTATCATTTTATTCTAAAAAAACAATCTTTCCTGAAAAATTTCAACAAAATAAAGCAGCCACAAACATTTTTTTGAAAGAATGCCGGCTGCTTTTTATAAAAAATTTATCTTCATAAAATAAATTCAATTTCTTCTTTGCTTCATTTGATCGTTGCTAGACTTTTTCAAAAAAACTTGCAAGAGCAGTGGGCTGTCAAGAAAAATCAAAGCCAATTTCTAATAGTCTCCCCGCAATCCAGCATGTTCAACGATACATATTTTTTTATTCTGAAGGCTCCACATGAATGTCCGTATCAAAAACACCACAGTTTAGCCGCAGCATCTCTTCAATTTCATCCGTGATTTGATGACTGCAGGCCACTGTCATCTGCGGGTCCATCGCCACGACAATATCTAAGAAAATATTGGCTCCATAAGACCGGCCACGAATATTTAAAACTTCTTCAATCCCAGGAATATTTTCAATTCGCTCGGTATAATCGGTCAGCAATGTTTGATCAAAACCATCAGATAAGGAAAAGACACTATCTTTAAAGATATCAAAGGCTGTTTTTAAAATTAAGACAGCTACCCCAACGGCCGCTAAGCTATCAATCCAGCCTAAATTAAACGTTGCGGCTAACACGGCCACAGCTGTTGCAATACTTGTCCAAGCATCACTGCGATTATCCTTAGCCGCTGCCAAAAGTGCTGAGCTATTAACTTTTTGCGAGAGCTTTTTATTGTAAAAATAAACTCCGTACATAAAGGCAGCCGAGACGACGCCGACAATTGCCGCCACCAAGTCTGGCGCTTGCGTGTTTCCAGAAATTAAATTAGTGATGGAAGAATAAAAAACCTCAAGACCGACCATCAGCATAATGAACGAGGTGACTAGACTAGCAACATTTTCCGCCTTCCAATGACCATAGCGATGTTCCTCATCCGCTGGTTTTTGGGCTAAGCGCAAACCGATTAAAACCGCCACCGAGGCAATAATATCCGTCACATTGTTTAAACCATCAGCTCGTAAGGCCTCCGAATTTGCTAAATTTCCAACTGCCAGTTTGACAATCGAGACCAAAATATAAGCGATAATACTGATAATCGCACCCTTCTCAGCTTGTCTCAATTCCCGTGAGCGTTCTTCAATCATCTAATCCCTCCAAAAAAGTAACTTTCACGAGTGTATTACTTTTTTGGAAACAAATGTTGAAAATTTGAAAAATATAATCATTTTGGCTTTCAGAAAAATTTTTTTGGGCATCCTAAAATTAAAGTTTTGGGAAACCTGTTTTTATTGAAACATCTCTTCTAAAAAACTAATTTTCTGCGTTTCTGTGTCGACAGTTACCGCTAATCCGTACGGCAAAACACATCGCGGTGCGCAATGACCAAAGTTGACATTGGTCACAATCGGTAGCTTCGGATTTGCGACAATTTTTTTCAAACTTGCGTGATACTCTTCGTAAAAAATTTCATTTGCCGGCTTACCGACAATCACCCCCGCAATTACTTGAAACAGACCGTAATCCTTAAGTACCTGCAATTTCTCGGCAAACATTTGGGGATTCGGCTGACCCGCAGCAGTCTCGATAAATAAAATTTTCCCCTGCCACTCACTCAACTTTGGAAAAAGCTGATAAGTTTGATTAACAGCCGCTTCTTCGGCATGATTGGCGCCTGTGATTAAATCGGCTAAGCTGTCCAAACAGCCGCCTAACAGCTCACCAGAAAAACTTTTTGCCCCTTGTAACAACTCAAAGCCTTTTGCGTCAGCTTGCTCTATCAATTGAGAATCGGTCTCCTGATACCAGACTGGGCTTGGCTCAATCATTTTGATTTCAGGAAAATCGGCTAAAAAGTTTTTAAAATACCTTTTTGTATAAGACAACATTTCATTCGTCTCTTCGCCTAAGTCATTTAGAAAACTCGGACCATAAAACGTCTGTAGACCTAATTTGTAAAACATCAAATGATTAATTGTAGTATCTGAATAGCCGCAAAAAATCTTAGGTTGCTTGGCAACAAACTCTTTAAATTCAGAATCCGCCAGCAGATAAGGAATCGTTCGAAAGGTATCTTCACCCCCGATGGCACAAATTATCCCTTTAATAGAAGAATCTGCAAAGGCTGCCTTTAAATCGGCAGCCCGCTTTTCAGGATGAGCTTGAATAAAGTCAATTCCTTTGAGGGCATACTCCATAAAAACCGGTTTTAAACCAAATTGTTTTAAACGCTCAGTCGCAATCGCAACCCGCTGAGCTGCTTCTGGTTCACCCAAAATACCAAAGGACAAGCTGACAATCGCAACTTTGTCTCCTTGCTTTAAGCGCTGAGATTTAAGCATCCGCATCTACCATCACTGCTAAAGAATTTATTTTTGAAAACAATTGAGCATCGACAAAGCCTGTTTCGTTTTTTATAAATCCTCTCAGAGTTCCTTCCAATTCAAAGCCATTTTTTTCAGCGACCCTTTGACTTTTCAAATTGCCAGCTTCTGTGATAAGCCCTAAACGATGTAACTGCAACTCTGTAAAAGCAATCTCGCAGACCTTATTTAAAGCTCGGCTGACGATGCCGCGATTTTGCTCTTTTTGACTAAGCCAGTAGCCAATTTCCCCTTGGCGATTGACCAAATCAATTCCGTGGATATCAATAGTCCCCACTGGTTGATTATTCACTAAAATAATCGCCAGCCACAGTTCGCCATCAATCATTTTTTTTGCAGACATTTTCAAATAATCTTCCTCATCGGCTGCTGTTTTAGTTTCAGCAACCCATGGCATCCAGCGGCCCAACTCTTGCCGGTCTTCTTCAACCACGGCAAACAAAGCGGCAGCGTCACTTTTATCAGGAAACTTTAAAGCAAGTTCGTTATCAATTTTTATCGTAAACATGGGGGTTCTCCTTTTTTCTATTAAGCGTACCATTCCCGGCCTCAAAAACAAACAAAAAATCAGCAGAAGGAGGTAATTGACAAAGCTGTTTTGCAGGTAAGCCAAGGCTAAATTGCAAAACAACCCCCATCACCTCGGCTCTGCTGATTGTCTATTTAAAATAATTGGCAGTGGTTAATTCGTCCTGCTTTAATTGTGTGATTAAAGCGTCAGCTCCATTAAAAGCCACTTGGTCGCGAATAAAATGATTCCAACGGACGGAAACTTGTTCGCCGTAAATATCTTGATGGAAATCTAAAATATAAATTTCCACTGTCAAGCCCCGGCCAGCGCCAAAGGTATCGTTATGGCCGATTGAACCCATAGCTGGATACCAGGTATCACCGATCCGTAGCTCGCAGACATAAACACCTTCTTTAGGTAAACGGACCGAACTGCGCAATTTAATATTGGCAGTTGGAAAGCCCAGCTCACGGCCACGAGCATCCCCGTGCATCACAGTGCCATCAATTTCATAGATATATCCTAAGAGGCGAGTAACTTCCTCCATATCCCCTTGGTCCAGCATTTCCCGAATCCGAGTTGAGCTGACTTTCGCACCATCTTTTTCCTGCTTGCCGATAGTCACAACTTCAAAGCGACCTTTTGCATACAGCGGCAAATGTTGCACATCGGCAATATCTTTTGGCCCATAGGTATAATCAAAGCCGGAAACCGCATATTTTGCGTGGAGGCCAACAATATATTGATCGATAAAGTCTTGTGGCTTCAAGCTGGCAAAGGCTGAAGTAAATTCAATTTCATAAAGATAATCGACGCCTAAGTCCTCCATCAATCTTTCTTTTTGTTCGCTACTGGTCAAGTATTTCATTGACTCGGCTTCAATTTTTTGAAAAACAATTGACGGATGCTGATTGAATGTCATGAGAGCCAATTTCAATTTGTGTTGATCAGCCAATCTGCGGCCTTCATTGATAACAGCTTGGTGCCCTAGATGGACACCGTCAAAAAAACCTAAGACTAAGACAACATCAGCTTGAGGAATTTGTTCCGGCTGATAGGGGTGACGAATTTTAATAATTTCCATGATTGACAGTCCTTTATTCAATAATTTCGCTGAGTTGATTGCGAATCACTTTACTTGGTTTTAATAAAAATGCTTTGCTGGGATGCTCTTTATAAATACTGACTAATTTTTCTCGATAGAAAATAGCGACTTCCTCATGGTACTCTGATGGAATGTGAAAGTCTCTTTTTGTTTGCGGGACACCATTTTTTACTTGTTCCCACAATTCATCCGATAAATCGACACGGGGAAACTGGCTGACTGCAGCTTCGATTGGTAAAAAAATCGCTGCAAGCTGATTTTCGCTGACTAACTCTTGCACCTGTGCTAAAGTTAAAGCTTGCTCCTTCGTAAAGCCGCCGCTAGCTGTACGGGTTAAATCTGACATGTGGGCGGGTACACCTATTTTTTTTCCCGTATCAACAGCTAAAGTTCTAATATAAGTGCCTTTACCGCAAACCACTTTAAAGCGCCAAGTTTGCGTCCCAGCAACCTCATCAAACAAAGGTTCGCTAGTTCGCTCAAAGCTTTCAATCAGTGCTTTGCGTTCAGGTCGTTCGACAGTTTCTCCACTGCGGGCATACTCATATAAGCGTTTGCCATTGACTTTGACTGCCGAATACATTGGCGGAATTTGGGTAATTTCACCTACAAAGGCTGCCATTGCTTGATCAATTTCTGTTTCAGAAAAAGGTTGACCTAATTTTTCAACGGCCACCATTTCACCACTAGCATCTTCAGTCGTCGTCGAAAAACCTAACGTGATGGCTCCTTCATAGGTTTTGCCGGAATCTGTCAGGTATTCAATAACCTTAGTACCTTTCCCAACACAAATCGGCAGAACACCATCTACATCAGGATCTAAGGTGCCACCGTGACCGACTTTTTTTGTCTGTAAAATTTTGCGCAATTTAAAAACGCAGTCATGACTCGTCATGCCCCGTTCCTTCCACAAAGGTAAAATCCCTTCCATGAAGTTCCTCCGCTATTTAAAAATTTCTCATTTTTTAGATTGTTTATTGTAAACCAACCTAAACATTATAACACAAAATCCATTGGTCCGGCAGTTTCTGCTGTCGAATCAATGGATGCTTTTAATGCTTTTGATAATTCGGATCAAACTCATCAGTTTCAATATAGATATAGCATTTTTTATCTGGTAAGGCTTCCCGGATGGTTCTTTCAATCTCATTGATAATTAAGTAGCCTTCTCCCTCTAAATCGTGAATAATATCAATTTTAGCAGCAATCATAATTTCATCTGCACTCAGGTGAACGGTTTTAATATCCAAAAGATGAGCAATTTCCGGCCGTTGAAAGGCTTGCCGGATTTTGGCTAAATCCTGTTCTGTAACACTTTCGCCAATTAATAAACTATAAAATTCTTTAGCTAAGAAAATTGCCGCACCCATCAACAATAAGCCAATCAATAATCCGCTAACTGCATCAAAAATTGCATTGCCGGTGATTGCCGTTAACACGGTGCCGACAAAAGCTAAGCAGAGACCGATTATCGCACAAAAATCTTCAGTGAAAATAATTAAAACTTCACTGTGGCGGGATTCGTGCAGGTACTTAAACAATGGCAACTTTTCAGTGTTTAACTCATTAATTTCTTTAATAGCGACCCGCAGTGAACTGCCCTCAACTAACATCCCAAAGATTAAAATTCCCATCACTAGCCAAAGACTCTCAACTTCATGACTGGGATGAAAAATCTTTTCCAGAGCCTCCATCACACCGAGAGCACCACCACCAAAAAAGAGCATCGTCGCAACTAAGGTGCTGAAAAAATATTTTGCGCGACCTTCTCCAAATTGGTGCAAGGTGCTTTGACCTCGCTTGGCTATTTTGTCGCCAAAGAGCAATAAAATTTGATTGGCGCAGTCCACCACACTGTGAATACTTTCGTTTAACATCGCAGCACTGCCACTGAAAATATAGCCGACAAATTTACTGATGGCCACTAAAATATTAGCAGCTAAAGCGGCTAAGACCGCCGTCATCCCCTGTGATTTTGCTTCCAAATAGATTCCTTCTTTCATCAACAATTTATTATAGAAAAGTTTGCTGGGAAAAGCAAAGCTGAGCCTCCTTTATAAAAGAAAAAGCCGGCTGGAAATTAATTTCCCAGCCGGCTTTGTATCAATCTTAATCTTCTTTATTCAAGTTGCGTAATAATTCATCAATGTGGTTGCCGTATTTTACCGACTGATCCACTTCGAAAATTAATTCGGGCGTTTTATACAAACTTAAGGCATGGCCAAGCTCCCGGCGAATTAAGCCCTTCGCTTTTTCCAAGCCTTCAGCAGCTTTTTCTTGGTCTGAAGCTAAGTCAGACAAGACGCTGTAAAAAATTGTCGCCTGCTGTAAATCACCGGTAACGTGAACATCTGTAATGTTCACGTCTTGCACCCGGGGATCACGCACTTTTTTGCGTAAAATTTGATTGACTTCTTTTAAAATTTCTTGACCGACTCTGCGATCACGATAGTTAGCCATCAGAACGGCCTCCTTTAAATTTTTTCATTTAGTCTTTTTTGATTTCTTCCATAACAAAGCCTTCGATGATGTCATCAACTTTCAAGTCGTTGAAGCTTTCAATCATCGCACCGCATTCATAACCCATGCGGACTTCTTTAACGTCATCTTTAAAGCGTTTCAAGCTGGCTAACTTACCTTCTAGAATAACGATACCGTCACGGATTACCCGGACACCACTATCCCGTTGAATCAAGCCTTCTGTTACGTAACAGCCGGCAATCGTTCCAACTTTTGAAACTTTGTATAATTCTCGGACAATCATTTGACCGGTAATTTTTTCTTCAAATTCAGGGTCTAACATACCCTTCATCGCTGTTTCAATTTCTTCGATTGCTTTATAGATAATCCGATGTAAACGAATATCCACTTCTTCTGCTTCCGCTTGTTGACGAGCTTGCGGTGTCGGCCGGACATTAAAGCCGATAATAATCGCATTACTTGCTGCAGCTAACGTAACATCACTTTCGTTGATGGCACCAACTGCCGAGTGAACGATTTTAACACGAACGCCTTCGACATCAATTTTTTGTAATGAAGCCGCTAAAGCTTCTGCAGAACCTTGCACGTCAGCTTTGATGATGACGTTCACTTCTTTCAGTTCGCCTTCCTTCAAGCTTTCAAACAAGTTATCTAAAGTAACCCGGGAAGTAATCGCCCGTTGTTCTAGCAATGCTCGTTTGGCTCTTTCTTCACCGGCTGCTCTGGCAGATTTTTCGTCTTCAAAGACTACGAAGCGATCGCCGGCCTGCGGTACATCACTAAGACCAGTGATTTCAACTGGTGTTGCTGGTCCCGCTGTTTTATCGCGGCGGCCTAAATCATTGGCCATCACCCGCACACGACCAAAGGTATTGCCGACAACGATTGGGTCGCCGACGTTTAAAGTTCCGTTTTGCACTAATAATGTTGCAACCGGCCCTTTACCTTTATCTAAACGAGCTTCAATAACTGTTCCGATTGCTCTTTGTGTTGGATCAGCTTTCAAATCTTCAACTTCAGCAACTAGTAAAATCATTTCTAACAATTCTTCAATGTTTTGGCCAAACTTCGCTGAAATTTCAACAAAGATAGTGTCGCCACCCCAAGCTTCTGGAATTAATTCATGTTCACTTAATTCCTGCATTACATGTTGTGGGTTCGCTCCTGGTTTATCAATTTTATTGACAGCAACGATAATTGGCACCTTAGCAGCTTTGGCATGGTTGATTGCTTCAACAGTTTGCGGCATCACACCGTCATCAGCCGCGACAACTAAAATCGTAATGTCGGTGATGCTGGCACCACGAGCCCGCATGCTAGTGAAGGCCGCGTGTCCTGGTGTATCCAAGAAAGTGATTGGTTTGCCGTCAATTTCAATTTGATAGGCCCCGATATGTTGGGTAATCCCGCCGGCTTCACCACTAGTTACTCGAGAATGACGCAAGGTATCTAGTAACGTTGTTTTACCATGGTCAACGTGACCCATGATTGTGACAACTGGTGGTCGTGGCACTAATTTTTCTTCGTTGACTTCTTCTGGTTCAAAGAATTTATCAATGTCAGCGATATCGACAGTAATTTTTTCTTCTGATTCCATACCGTAATCAGTCGCTAATAATTCAATCGTATCTTTATCTAAGCTTTGGTTTTGATTGACCATCACACCCAGCAGGAATAATTTTTTGATAATTTCCGCTGGCTCCCGATGGATTTTCTTAGCGATGTCGGCTACATTCATGCCTTCAGTGTATTCCAACACTTCTGGTAATTCTCTGAACTTACGTTGTGGCATTGGTGCTTTAGGCGTCGTATTTTGTTGCTGTCTGCCCTTCTTGCCCTTTTTATTGCGATTGCGATTTTGGTTGTTGCCAAAGCCGCCGTCACGATAATTATTGCCTTTGCCGCGATTTCTTTGATTAGCCGGAGCCGCATCAGCCTTAGTAAACACTTTGGTCCGTTCCGGTTTTTTATTTTCTTGCCGTGTTGCATCAGCAGCTGGTTGTTGCGCAGCCGGACGAGTATTGGTCGGGCGGTTTTGATTGCTGTTTTGATTTTGTGGACGTTGTTGCGTTTGTCCTCCTTGGGCATTGCCGGTTGGGCGATTGCCACCAGTATTATTACCAGCTGGCCGATTAGGATTAGTAGGCCGGTTGCCGCCTTGTTGATTACGGTTTTGACTTTGATTGCGATTTTGATTATTTTGACGCATTTGTGGTTTTTCATTGGCGATTTCATTCATCGCTGCTTTGGTTGCCGCTAATTTATCTTGACCAATTCTTGAGGCACTTGCGCCGCCGCCATGCAATACTTTAGGATTGCGATCTTGTTGGCGGGGATTATTACCTTGGCCACGATTTTGGTTGTTGCGGTTTTGATTTGGATTTTGACCGCGGTTTTGGTTGTTGCGATTTTGATTCGCATCCGTCCGGTTTTGATTATTTTGCGGGCGTTGTCCTTGATTTTGACGCTGACCGCCTTGATTATTATTGGTATTGCCTTGACCAGAGCGTTGATCATTGCCGCGGTTGCCTTGATTGCGGTTTTGATTGCCTTGTTGTCCAGCTGCTCCTGGTTTTGGTTGGTTGCGATTAACAAAATTTGGATTATTCAGAGAACTACGACCTCTCATTTTTTTCTTTTCGCCTTGACTTTGCGGGTTTGTGGGATTCGCTGGTTTTGCATCTTGATTAGTAGTTGCTTGGGCTGGTGCTTTTGGTGCGGTTGCTGCTTTCGGTGCAGCTGGCGCTTTTGTTGTGCTCAAAGCTGATTTCAGTTTTCCTTCATCACCTTCTGAGATTGAACTCATGTGGTTTTGCACATCCATCCCTAAGCTCTTGGCCTTATCAACTATTTCCTTACTGCTTTTGTCTATTTCTTTTGCAAGTTCATAAATTCTTTTTTTCCCCATGCAATCACCTTCCCTAACCTTTGATTAGCTCTGTAAATTTTTTGGCAAACCCCTCGTCAGCCACGACAATTACTGACCGCTTACGGCCAATTGCGCTGCTGAGAGTCAGCATGTCAAATGTATCATTCACAAGAACTTGGTAGTATAGACTTTTGTCTTTAATTTTCTTCATGGTATTTTGACTGGCATCGGCCGCTACAAAAACAAATTTTGCTTGGCCTTTTTGAATGGCTTTGACCGCCAATTCTTCACCTGTCACCAGTTTTCCCGCACGCATCGCAATGCCCAGGAGGTTTAAAATCGCTTGTTGATTAGTTGCCAAACAATTCTCTCCTTGCTTTTTGATGACTCACATAATCTAATAGTTCTTGATAAAAGGCATCGTCGAGAGTCGTCTCTAAGACGCGATCAAGAATATGTTTATCCCAAGCCTGTTGAACTTCTGCGGGCTCAATCGCCACATAAGCGCCACGGCCGGGTAATTTTCCACTAGGATCAATTGAAACTTGTCCTTCTTTGGAACGGGTAATGCGAATCAGTTCCTTCTTCGGTTTCATTTCACCGGAGACGACTGATTTTCTTAAAGGAATTTTCCGTTGTTTCATCTGGCTCGCCTCCTTTTTTAAGTAAAGCTATTCGTCTTCTTCGTTAATAATTTCTTCAACAACTTCGACTGCATCATCCTCAGTTGCCGCTTCTGTTTCCACAAAGGTTTCTTCTGAATCAATTTCTAATTGATCCGCGCCAGAAAGAACTTCATCGTCATAAATTTCTTCAGCAACAGCTTCATCGGCATATTCTTCTGCATCTAGTTCTGCATAGAAATCTGCCATATCCGTTTCAGATTTAATATCAATTTTGTGGCTTGTCAATTTAGCAGCTAAACGAGCATTTTGGCCCCGTTTACCAATTGCCAAAGACAATTGATGGTCCGGCACAACAACTGTACAAGCTTTCGGATTTTCTTCATCGAAAATCACGTCAATGACTTGCGCTGGATTTAAAGAGTTGGCAATAAAGACTGCCGCATCCTCGTCCCACTCAACAATATCCATGTTTTCGCCTTTTAACTCGTTGACAATCGCTTGAACCCGTTGACCTTTTGGCCCTACACAGGTACCAACCGGATCGATGTTGGGATCATTTGAGCGCACCGCAATTTTTGAACGGTCGCCGGCTTCTCTAGCAATGCTGACAATTTCGACAGTTCCATCATAAACCTCTGGTACTTCTTGTTCAAACAAGCGACGCAATAAATCTGGATGACTGCGGCTGACAAAGACTTGCGGGCCTTTTGAAGTATTTTCCACTTTAGAAACGTAGACTTTAATCCGATCATGGGCTTGATAAAATTCATTCGGCATTTGATCTTGCTTAGACAAAACAGCTTCAATCTTACCTAAATTGACATAGATATAACGATGGTCTTGCCGTTCAACAATCCCCTGCATAATATCTTTTTCATAGGCACTGAATTCATTATAAATAATCGTCCGTTCTGCTTCTCTCACCCGTTGCAAAATAACTTGCTTTGCCGTTTGAGCAGCAATCCGACCGAAATCCTTTGGCGTGACTTCAAAACGGATTTTATCGCCTAATTCATAAGCGGCGTTAATCTTGATGGCTTCTTCTAAAGAAACTTCTAATTGCGAGTCCATCACTTCTTCTGTCACTTCTTTAACAGAATAAACATGAATATCGCCTTTTTTCATGTTGAATTCGACTTCAACATTTTGCGATTGACCGTAGTGGCGTTTGTAGGCAGAAACTAACGCTGCTTCCAAGGCTTCCACGACAATCTCTTTGCTGATTCCTTTTTCTGCTTCTAAAGCATCTAAGGCATTTAACATTTCTTTGCTCATTTTATTTTTCCTCCACCGATCTAAAATTGAATTGCTAAACGAGCTTTGGCAATATTCTTTCGATCAATTGTCAATTCTTTTTTGCGGGTTTTAATTGGCACACTCAAAATCAGCTGGCCTTCATCAAGGGACACTAAAGTTCCTTCTATTTGTTTGTTGCCATCGATTGCTTGATAGAGATTCACATGGATAAAATTCCCAACAGCTTTTTGATAGTCAGCTTCTTTTTTCAATGGACGTTCCGCACCGGGAGATGATACTTCTAAATAATAGGCTTGGGGGATTGGATCGGGATCCAAGGCGTCTAATTTTTCACTTAACTGCTCACTGACAAAGACACATTCCTCGATATCAATGCCGCCTTCTTTGTCAATATAGACCCTTAAAAACCAATTTTTTCCTTCTTTTACAAATTCAACTTCAACTAATTCAAAATGTTGTTCGTCAACAATTGGTAACACTAAATCAGTTACTGTTTCCACAACGCTACTCAACTGCACAGCCTCCTTCAACTTGGGTTACTCAATCCATTAAAAAGAGTGAGGGAAAAAATCCCTCACTCGACTAAGTATCATTACCACGAATAATATAACATGGTTTTCATGTATTTTCAAGTTTTTACCGTAATTACACCCTTTTTCATTAGAAAAACCTCAAAATTAATGAAAGCTGCTTTGCTAAGTGCTTGCAGGATTAAAAAAATCTGCCATTAAATAAGGTAAAAATGGTGCAGAGCTTCATAATAAGTAGCCTCAAATCAGTAGCCTCAAGACTTAGACTAAGCAGCTAAAGCTTGAGGCCACAGTTAAACATTTTATTTCACATTTTTCAAAAACCAGACTTACAACATATCAAACAAGGACAATTGATTTTCATCCGGTAAATCTTTTAAAACTCCATTATCGTTCATGTACTCGATTAAAGTTTTGGAAACTTTTCCGCGATTGGCCAAATCTTCTTTAGATAAGAAGGCTTGCTCCTCACGAGCGGCAACAATTTGCTTCGCCACGTTGGCGCCTAAACTTGGCACAGCTCTAAATGGCGCAATCAAGGTATCACCATCAATTACAAAATTTTCAGCGTCTGATTTATACAAATCAATCATACCGAACTGATAGCCCCGCTCCAGCATTTCATTACAGATTTCTAAAACCGTTAACAGATTTTTTTCTTTTGTGGAGGCATCTAAACCTTTTTCGTTAATTTCCTTCATGCGGGCCTTAACAGCCTCTTTGCCTTTAGCCATCGCTACTAAATCAAAATCATCTGCCCGCACAGAAAAATACGCACAATAATAAAGAATTGGGAAATAAACTTTGTAATACGCCACCCGCAACGCCATCAATACATAAGCCGCCGCATGGGCTTTCGGGAACATGTATTTAATTTTTGAACAAGAATCAATGTACCATTCCGGAACATTATTTTCCCGCATTGCTTTAAGATAAGTGTCACGCACGTCATCATCAATTTTATTCCAGAGACCTTTACGCACGGTTTCCATAATTTTGAAGGCCATGCCGTCATCCAAACCAGCGTGAATCAAATAGACCATAATATCATCCCGACAGCCAATCACTTCGGCCAGTGTGGCATCTCCTCGGCGAATTAATTCTTCTGCATTCCCCAACCAAACATCGGTACCGTGGGAAAGTCCAGAAATTTGTAACAGCTCAGCAAATGTTGACGGATGGGTTTCCTCTAACATGCCACGAACAAAACGGGTCCCGAATTCAGGAATTCCCAACGTACCAGTTTTTGAAAAAATCTGTTCACTGGCTACATTCAAAACATCCGGTCCAGCAAAAATCCGCATAACCTCAGGATCGTCGGTTGGAATAGTTTTCGGATCGATGCCGGATAAATCTTGGAGCATCCGAATCACTGTCGGATCATCGTGTCCGAGAATATCCAACTTCAAAACATTATCGTGAATTGAATGGAAATCAAAATGGGTCGTTTTCCATTCGGCATTTTGGTCATCGGCTGGAAATTGAATCGGCGTAAAATCGTAGACATCCATATAATCGGGGATAACAATAATCCCCCCTGGATGCTGCCCAGTTGTCCGCTTGACTCCGGTTGCGCCTTTTGATAAGCGGTCAATCTCAGCATTGCGCAAATGTAAATTATTGTCCCGCTCATAACCTCGGACAAATCCGTAAGCTGTTTTATCCGCAACCGTGCCGATGGTTCCTGCCCGGAAAACATATTCTTCACCAAACAAAACCTTCGTATAGTTATGAGCCTCAGCTTGATATTCACCAGAAAAGTTCAAATCGATATCGGGAACTTTATCCCCGTGGAAACCTAAAAATGTTTCAAAGGGAATATCGTGACCGTCTTTAAAGAGACGGTGTCCGCAATTCGGACAATTTTTCTCTGGCATATCAAAACCGGAACCGTATGTTCCATCTTCAAAAAATTCTGAATACTGACAATTTGGACAATGATAGTGAGGGGCTAATGGATTAACCTCTGTAATTCCAGTCATCGTTGCCACAAAACTTGACCCAACTGAGCCCCGAGACCCAACTAAGTAACCATCCTCCATACTTTTGTGCACCAATTTTTGCGAAATTAGATAAATTACCGAAAAGCCATTGCCGATAATTGAATCCAATTCTTTTTTCAAACGCTTTTCAACAATCTCCGGCAGGGGATCGCCATAAAGTTCCTTCGCTCGGTTATAACTTAAATTCGTAATTTCCTCTTCTGAGCCGGGAATTTTCGGTGTATACAAATCATCTTTAACCGGAATTACTTCGTCACACATCTCAGCAATCTGATTTGGAGTCTCCACGACAACTTTTTTCGCTAATTCAGCTCCTAAAAATTGAAATTCGGACAACATCTCATCCGTCGTTCTAAAATGAACTTGCGGTAGACTGTGGCGATTCAATGGATTGGCGCCCCCCATTGAATTTATTAAGACCTTGCGATAAATGGCATCCTCTGGATCGAGATAATGGACATTCCCGGTAGCCACCACGGGTTTATCCAGCTCATCAGCAATTCTAATCAGATTGCTGAGAATTTCTTCTAAATCTTTTTCCGACTTAATCATTTCTTGTTCTAGTAATGGTGCGTAGACCGGCTTTGGCATAATTTCAATATAATCATAAAATTTTGCCCGGCTCTTGGCCTCTTCAATCCCTTTTTGCATCATCGCTTCAAAAATTTCACCTTTGTCACAGGCGGAGCCAACTAATAAACCTTCTCGTAATTTATTTAATTGGGAGCGGGGAATCCGGGGGACCCGTTCAAAATAATTGACGTTTGACATCGAAATCAATTTAAAAAGATTTTTTAAACCATCTTGTGTTTGAGCGAGAATTGTCGCATGGAAAGGTCGCGCCCGTTTATAAGAATCACCTTCGCCGATATGTTCGTTTAATTGGTCGTGGAAAAACATTTCATGATTTTCCATCGCTTCTTTAACAAAAATCCACGCTAGATGTCCGGTTGCCTCCGCATCATAGACAGCACGGTGATGCTGTTCTAAATTAACCCCGAATTTTTTTGATAGGACGCCAAGGCCAAAACGTTTAAAATCAGGATACAAATAGCGGGCCAGTTCCAGCGTATCAATAACCGGATTTTCAGCTTCAGCGATCTCGTATTTGCCATAGCTCGTATTTAAAAAGCCCATATCAAAGGAGGCGTTGTGGGCCACTAAAATCGTATCCTTGGAAAATTCCATAAAGAGCCGCAGCACTTCTTCTTCTGATTTTGACCCTCTTACCATTTCATCGGTGATTCCGGTTAGATTAATCGTCGTTTGGGAAAGAGGATGACCGGGATCAATAAATTGCTCAAAGGTTTCTAAAACATTACCCTTGTGCATTTTTACTGCGGCTAGCTCAATAATCGTATCATAAACCGCAGAAAGTCCCGTGGTTTCCACGTCAAAGACAACATAAGTAGCATCGCTTAAATTTACATGAGCATCGTTGTAGGCAATTGGCACACCGTCATCAACAACATTGGCTTCCACTCCATATAAAATTTTAACGCCCGCTTTTTTACCAGCGGCGTGGGCATCAGGAAAAGCCTGTGCTCCAGCATGGTCAGTGATGGCAATTGCTTTATGACCCCATTTTCCAGCCTGCGCAACTAAGTCCTTGACACTATTGGTAGCATCCATCGTACTCATGTTACTGTGTAAATGCAGCTCCACTCTTTTTTCGCCTTCAGGGGCATAATCTTTTCGAGGAGCGTGTTTGACTTCAATTAAATCTTGGCCGTTCATCACCAAGTCCTTCATAAAGCTATCTTCTTGAATACTCCCCCGCACTTTGACCCAACTGCCGACACTGATAGCGTCAAAAACTTGTTCATCTTTTTCGTTGTTGGAAAACTTTTTAATACTAAAGGAAGAAGTATAATCGGTCACTTTAATTAACAGCATTTTCCGTTTTGACCGCAGCTCGCGAACTTCTTTATTGAAGATTAAGCCTTCGACAGTCACTCGTCGTTCTTCTTCTTGGATATTCACCATCGGCGTCACAACTTCATCACTTGGAATATTACGACCCAATTGGATTGGTCCAGACAACTCGGAAACCTTAGATTTTTGTTCTTTACGTTTTTCTTCGTGATTAGCTAAGCTCTCAGCTGCTTGCTGTTGGAAAATTTCCTGTTGTTCCCGTTGGCGTTCTTCAAATAAACTCTGCACTCTTTGAGCTTGTTCCTCGTCAATCTGAGGAATGATTTGGAATTTCTGAAAGCCGAAATTCTCATATTGTTGTTGAACTTTAGGGAAATATTGCTGTTTCAAATAATCAACAACCGCCACAGCTTCAATCGGCAAAATAATTTTTTTGTCTTGAATGACCGGCAGCTGATTACAGACAACTTTTTTGGCCAGTTGGCTGTCAATTTCTTGGGCCGCCAATGCCAAAGGCCAATAAGCCTGCAGTAGTTCTTCTGTATAATTGGCATCATCAGCAACAATTGTAAAAGTTGTTGCTGCAATATCTTGAAAAGCTAAAGCTAAATTGGTTTGCAGGTTTTGATAGAGGGCCACCGGCAAAATGGCAGGAAAGCGGAGGGTAAATTCCCACAGGCGGGATTTTTTATGGACAACAACACTTTCAATTTCACCAGCAGCGATTAGTGGCTCCGCTAACGTTGCAGCATCCAATTGCATTTGTCCTAATAATTTTTCAAATAATTCACGTTTTTCTGACAAAATAATCCCTCTCTCATCTGAAATTCAGTACTTATCAGTATACCCTTTTTAGTTGTTTTTTTCATTAAAAACTCTTGGGGATTTTTGAGACAAGAGAAAAACACCAGCCGGCAGCTGATGTTCTCTCAAAACTTATTCGCTAGGATTTAATAAAATATTTAAAGTTGAAGCCAACTCATCTTTTCTGACTTCAATCATTTCCCCAGTTTTTTGAATTTTTACTTCAACGACACCGTCGACTGCTTTTTTACCAACAGTAATTCGAATCGGGCAACCGATTAAATCAGAGTCGGTGAATTTCACGCCAGCCCGTTCATTGCGATCATCCACTAAAACTTCATAGCCGACTTGCTTCATCGCTTCTTCGACTTCAGCGGTTAGACGTGTTTGATACTCATCTTTGACATTCATTTGAATGATATGCACATCAAACGGTGCGATTCCCGCCGGCCAGTGGATACTTTTTTCATCGGCGTTTTGCTCGACGATGGCCGCCAATAACCGGCTGACACCAATGCCATAGCAACCCATTGTCACGGTTTTTTCCCGACCATTTTCATCTAAAACTTTTGCATCCATCGCTTCACTATAGCGGGTGCCAAGTTTAAAAATATGGCCGATTTCAATTCCTTTGGTAAAGGCTAATACACCAGAACCATCTGGTGAAGGATCGCCTTCTTTTACGTACCGCAAATCAGCATACTCACTGACAGAAAAATCTCGACCAGAATTAACATTCTTGTAATGGAAATCTGTCTCATTGGCGCCAGCAATCCCATTGGAGATATCCTGTACAAATAAATCAGCGTAGACTTTCACGTTCTCAGCAATACCCACTGGCCCAATCGAACCAAAGTCAGCGTTAAAGTTTTCTTTGACGTCTGCTTCTGCAGCTTCTTCTAAGTAATCGACCTTTAAAAAGTTTTTTAATTTAACTTCGTTAACTTCGTGATCTCCCCGGACTAAAACTAAGACTGGTTGACCATCTGCCATAAACAAAACAGATTTGATAATTTTCTTTGGCGAAATTTCAAAAAAGTCTGTAACTTCTTGAATCGTCTTAACATTTGGTGTCGCAATTTTTTCAAGTTCGCCTAAAGACTCTCTTGAGATACTTGGCGAGTATTCACTGGTAGCCATTTCTAAATTGGCTGCGTAATCACTCTCCGTAGAATAGCAAATGGTATCTTCACCGATGTCAGCAATCGCCATAAATTCCTTGGAGTCTTTACCCCCCATCGCTCCGCCATCGCCGATAATCGCTCGAAACTCTAAGCCGCAGCGCTCAAAAATTTTATGATAGGCAGCCTCATAACTTTTGTAGCCTTCGTTTAAACTTTCCTCAGAATCGTGAAAAGAATAACCGTCTTTCATAATGAATTCCCGTCCCCGCAATAATCCAAAACGTGGTCGCTTTTCATCCCGAAACTTTGTTTGGATTTGATACAGGGAAAGAGGCAAACGTTTATAGGAATTGATTTCATTCCTGATTAATTCCGTAAAGGCTTCCTCATGGGTGGGACCTAAAATCATATCCCGCTGATTGCGATCGCTTAATCGATATAAACTTGGCCCGTAGGTTTCATAACGGCCTGATTCCTTCCACAACTCTGCCGGTAATAAAGCCGGCATCAGCATTTCAATCGCATCGATTTTCGCAAATTCTTCCCGCATAATGCCCTTTAATTTCTCCAAGACCCGATTGGCTAAAGGCAAGTAGGAATAAATCCCCGCTGACACTTGGCGAATAAAACCACCCCGCAAGAGCATTTGATGACTCAGTGCTTCAGCATCTGCTGGAACTTCCCGCAGGGTTGGAATCAACATTTTTGACTGTTTCATTTTTAAATCTCCTCGTCTTACGATTGGTTCATCAACTAGCTAAAATAAAAAGCGTTGAATATCGTTCCAGGTTACAAAAATCATTAAAAGCATTAAGCAACCAAAACCAATCAAAGTTAAAATTCCTTCTTTTTCAGGACTAATTGGCTTGCCTCGTATTCCTTCAATTAGATTTAAGACAATTTTCCCGCCATCCAAAGCCGGAATCGGCAATAGATTCATGATGCCCAGATTAACTGACAGCATCGCCATAAAGCTAATGACTGTGATTAAACCAGAGCTGGCTGCCTCAGAAGACATTTGGAAAATGGCCACTGGTCCGCCTAATTGATTTAAACTAAAGTTGGTTACCAGACGACCCAGTGCTTGAAAGATACCTAGCGAGTTGGCAATTGTCGCAGAAAAACCACTAGCAATTTTATCGAAGACACTAGTCTCAATTAAAGCTGGACTCACCCCAATCATGCCGTAAGTTTCATCGCCAGAGACTGTCGCTGCTGGTGTTAAATCAATTGTCAGCTCTTCACCAGCACGTTCAACTTCAAGCGTTATTTCTTCATCTGGACTAGCTTGAATATCGGTCTGCATTTCTGTCCAAGTCGTTACAGCTTCTCCGTCTACTGATAAAACCGTATCGCCGGATTGCAAACCGGCACTGGCGGCAACACTATCAGCTTGAATGTCTCCAAGGGTTGTCGAATTAGAATCATAGACACCACCCCGCATAAAAGCAACCACAATAAATAAAATTACCGCTAAAATAAAATTATTCATCGGACCGGCAAAGTTTGTTAATAAACGCTGCCATAATTTTGCAGATTGAAATTGCACATCCCGCGGAGCAATCCGAATTTCAATGCCGTCAGGTTCAATAATTGTGGCGTCGTGGTCGACATTGTAAGTCACCACTTCAGACTCATCACCATTGACATAACCAGAAATCGTTAAAGCATCCACTAAATCATGTTCAGTCAATTCTAAAGGAATGCCGTGGGTTAATTGAACTTTTTTACTGGTGTTGATTTTGACAACTTTATTGTGTTGATCTAGCTCAACTGAAATCGGCATGCCGGGAGTCATCTCAACTTCCTCTTCGCCGTTGCCAGCCATCCGCACATAACCACCAATTGGTAGCAAGCGCAATGTATAGGTAGTTCCGGTTTTATCCCGGTACCCCCAAATCTTTGGTCCCATGCCAATCGCAAATTCTCTGACTAAAATTCCCGAGCGCTTTGCGAAAAAGAAATGACCAAACTCATGAACTAAGACGATTACGCCAAAGACAATAATAAAGGTTATAACTGTTCTCATTTGAAATCCTTCCTTTGTTTTCATTTTCTAACAAAGTTTTCTCAACCTTGTAAGGAGTTTACACTAAGTTTGTTCTATAAAACAAGCTTAATTTTAGCATACTAGCGGGCTTCTGACCATTTTCTCTCAAAAATCAACAGTTTTTTATTGATCTATCAGTCTTTTAAATTTTTTGTGAAATTTTAAAATTTTTAAAAAAACTGCCAGGTTTACCTAGAGTCATTTACCAAGGCTTAGTATCAGCCTTGCCCCTATGCAAAAACCCTGCAGCTAGCACCTGCATTTTACAAAAAGACTAAAAGTTTTCCAGTCTCCAGTAAAAGAAGTTTAAAAGACTTAATCTGGGAGCTGAATCTAAAAACTTTTTTGGAAAAATCTTTTTGACTGCTTGAGTTATCATTGCAGAATGGAATAGTTTTATTGATTTAAATCGGATTAATTTCTTCTCTACAACTCTGAACTCATTTTTTTAGCTTGTTAATCTGAGCAACAATTTTTTAGTTGCCTCTAACAATACAGAATTAATTCAAATAAGCATTTTAGTTTAAAACGATTTTTTCAACATCCGCCTCTAACAAATTCTGATAGTAGCCATAATAGGAACTGATAAACAGAATGAATCCGCTATGACTTGTTCCATAAGGAAATATGCTAAAATAAAATTAATGAAAGCGCTATTTCAAAAGGAGGCAATACTGTGAAAAATCGTTGGTCAATTGATGAATTAAGGCAGCAAGTTGCGCTATTAGATGGGCAAGGCTCACCAAATTTGGTGTTGAAAAATGCGACTTACTTAAATGTTTACTTGAGACGGTGGAACCAAGGTAATCTCTGGATTTATCAGGATAGAATTATTTATGTCGGTGAGGAAATGCCAGAGGAATTAACGGATGTCGAAATCATGGACTGTACAGAGCTTTTTTTAGTCCCAGGCTATATTGAACCGCATATCCACCCAAGTCAATTTTATAACCCCGTTTCGCTAGCAGAATATGCAGCCAAGCTTGGGACCACAATGCTGATTAATGACAATTTATTTTTCTTGATGACACAGCCAACAAAAAACTTGTTTGCGATGATGGAGGCGATTAGTCAGCTACCAACGACTACCTTTTGGTGGGCCCGTCTAGACAGCCAGACCGAATTTTTACCAAGCGACAATTTGTTTAACACTGAAATGATTCTAGATTGGTTGGATAATGAACACGTTATTCAAGCAGGAGAATTAACTGCTTGGCCCCGCCTATTAAAAGGCGACGATGAATTACTTAGTTGGATGTTGGAAACCAAAAAGCGAAACAAAAAAATTGAAGGCCATTTCCCCGGCTCCTCTGCAAAAACTTTAGCCAAACTTAAATTGCTGGGAGCTGATGCTGACCATGAGGCGATGACGGGAGCTGAAGTCATGGCGAGAATTCAAAATGGCTATATGGTGACTTTGCGGGATTCTTCGATTCGTCCGGATTTAGATGTGCTATTAGACGATTTACTGGCAGCGGGCGTCAACGAATTTAGCCGCTTTATGCTGACAACAGACGGTGGTCATCCATATTTTTATGAAAATGGCATCACTGATCGTTTAATCAAAATGGTTTTGGCTAAAGGCATTCCTGAAACACATGCTTATAACATGGCGGCGTTTAACGTAGCCAGCTATTATGATATCGAAGATCAATACGGCTCACTGGCAACTGGCCGGATTGCCAATATCAATTTCTTGCAGGATAAAAAAAATCCTACACCTGTCCATGTCTTAGCAAAAGGCCAGTGGGTTAAAAAAAGTACTGAGACAACCACCGCTTATCAGAATTTCAATTGGGCTGAATTTGGCTTCGAGCCAGCGAAAATTGATTGGGATTTAACTGCAAATGATTTTGACATTGAGACAACTGTCGGTATTCATGTCATCAACAATGTCATTACTCGGCCTTATGAAAAAAATTTTTCAGGCACCTTGAGTCAAGCGAAATTAGATGCTGACGAAGCGCTGATTGTGAAACTAGACAAACAAGGAAAATGGCGGGTCAGCACCTTTATTAAAGGCTTTGTCAATTCCTTGGGCGGCATGGCCACCACTTATTCTGGCACGATGGACCTTTTATTAATCGGTAAAAATCAACCGGACATGACACTGGCCTTTGAGCGTTTAAAAACAATTGGCGGTGGCCTTGTCTTGGTTGATAACGGTGAAATTATTTTCGAGTTACCTTTAGAATTAGACGGCCGCATGTCTTTATTGCCGATGGAACAATTGATTCAAAAGGATAAAGAGCTCAAAAAAATAATGGCAGCCCACGGATTTGCTTTTGCTGACATTGGTTTTGCTCTGATGTTTTTAGCGGCGACACACCTGCCGTTTATTCGGATTACACCAACGGGAATTTTCGATGTGAAAGCAAATCAGCTATTAATTCCTTCTATTCCTCGTTAATAAAAAAACTGCAGCCGACAAGAATAGTTCTTGTTAGCTGTAGTTTTTTGTGATGACCTTTTAAAATAATCCAAATAAGTGCATGATTGGAAAAACGAATAGCAGGCTGTCAAAGCGATCTAGAATACCGCCATGTCCAGGTAAAATTTTTCCAGAATCCTTCACATCATAATGACGCTTGATGGCCGATTCGACTAAATCGCCAAATTGACCAAAGACTGAGAAGAAAGCCGCAAAAATAATCATTGCTAATAAGCCGTGGTTAAAATATTGCTGTGCTGGATACAATAACGTAAAGATTAACGTGATAAACATTGCACAGCCGATGCCGCCTAACGCACCTTCAACCGTTTTATTCGGCGAAATGCTTGGTAAAAGTTTGCGCTTGCCATATTGACGACCAATCATATAGGCACCGATATCTGTCGCCCAAACAATAAATAAGGCCAAAATAACCATTTGAACACTGTGGGAACGGGCTGCAACCAAATTTTGGAAGCCGACACCAACATACAATGAAACAATTACGGGAAAACCGGCTTCGTCAATCGTGTAAGAATTATTGGAGATTACCCCAATTCCTAAAAGAACCATAACAATTAAATAATATAAAGTAAAATTGCTGATGCCGCTTGGCAAAAAGAAGAACCAACGCTCCACCGGTAAGACTAATAAAATTGCGCCTAGTGCTGACAGTCCACCCTCTAAACTTAGCAGTGTCAGCCCCCGCATTCTAAATAATTCATAAACCCCAACAACCGCTAACGCTGCCGCAACTATATCTAAGGGATACCCCCCATAGGCTATAATTGGAATAAAAAATATCAGGGCAATTACAGCAGTGATCACTCTTTGTCTCAATGCTCATCCTCCTCGTCTGCTGCTTCATCCAAACCGCCAAAACGTCGATTGCGATTTTGATATGAAGCGAGTGCATGTTCTAATAATTCATCGTTAAAATCAGGCCACAAAGCCTCAGTAAAAAATAATTCGCTATAGGCAATTTGCCACAGCAGAAAATTGCTGATTCTCTCCTCACCGCTAGTTCGAATCACTAATTCAGGATCGCGGTAGTCCGCTGGTAAAACGCCCGTCATCAAATGATCTGCAATGGCTGCATCGGTAATTTCCGTCACTAAGCGCTCACCGCTGGCAATTTCTTCGCCAATCGCTTGAACTGCCGATAAAATTTCAGCACGACCGCCATAGTTTAAAGCAAAATTCAAAATCATGCCCGTATTATTTTTCGTCTGCTCGATAGCATCAGCAACGGCTTTTTTGGTATGCTCTGGTAAAGCATCTCGATAGCCCATCACCTCAACCTTAACGTTTTCTTCAATTAATTCCGGTACGAATTTATCAAAAAAATCAACCGGCAGCTGCATCAAAAAATTAACCTCCGAGTCCGGCCGTTTCCAATTTTCCGTCGAAAAGGCATAAAGCGTCAACACCTTGACACCAATTCGTGAAGCGTGCTTGGTAATTCGTTTCACATTTTCCATGCCTTCTTTATGACCAGCCACCCGCGGCAGCCGGCGGTTTTGCGCCCAACGGCCATTGCCGTCCATGATAATCGCCACATGATTAGGAATCAATCCGGCTTTATCAAAAACCAGCTCACTTTCCGGCTGAACAAATTTATTTTTTTGTGGAAAAAAGCGTAACATGATTTTTCCTCCTACTTCGTACTAAGGTAATAAATTTCTCTGGAGAAATTTAGTTTGATTCTCATTCGTATATCATTCTGCTAAACGCTAGCGTCGCTAATTTTGTTAACAATCTGAAAAAGCTATTTCTTCGTTGTAATACTGCGAAAAGCAGAACTGACATCCTACTTCATATTAAGGAATTAATTTTTTTCGAAAATTAGTTTGATTTGCGAGTTCGACTTAACCAAACAAATCCAATTAGTCGAATCGTATGCGTACTGACAAACTTAGATTTCGAATAAGGACCTCCAAGGAAATCTTCCTTTCTCTGTCAGTAGCCTTATTCGTATATCATTCTGCTAAACGCTAGTGTCGCTAAATTTGTTAACAATCTGAAAGAGCTATTTCTAAATTGTATACTGCGAAAAGCAGAACTGACATCCTACTTCGTACTAAGGTAATAAATTTCTCTGGAGAAATTTAGTTTGATTTGCGAGTTCGACTTAACCAAACAAACCCAATTAGTCGAATCGTATGCGTACTGACAAACTTAGATTTCAAATAAGGACCTCCAAGGAAATCTTCCTTTTTCTGTCAGTAGCCTCATCCGTATATCATTCTGCTAAACATCAGTGTCGTTAAATTTGTTAACAATCTGAAAGAGCCATTTCTTCGTTGTAATACTGCGAAAAGCAGAACTGACATCCTACTTCATATTAAGGAATTAATTTTTTCAAAAATTAGTTTGATTTGCCAGTTCGACTTAACCAAACAAATCCAATTAGTCGAATCGTATGTGTACTGACAAACTTAGATTTCAAATAAAGACCTCCAGAGAAATCTTTCTTTCTCTGTCAGTAGCCTCATCCGTATATCATTCTGCTAAACGCTAGTGTCGTTAAATTTGTTAACACATAGAAAAAAACTTTTTCTTTATTATTACTGCAAAAAGCAAAACCGAAAAGCTGATTCATTTCAAAATCAAACAAATAATCCTTCTAAAAATGCAGTACTAACCTTCTACCCTACCAACCCTAGATTCCCAAACATTATATCAATAACTAGCGGCCTTGCCTATGAATATTCGTGAGTTTTGCCAGTCCTTAACTGCTTTTTAAAAAATTTACGGCAAAAAAAGAGCAGACCAGCGCCACAGCGCTTGCCTGCTCGTCTGCTTAAAATTAAACTTCTAGTAATTCTTTTTCTTTGTCAGCAGTGATTTGATCAATTTGTTTGATGCTGTTGTCTGTCAAAGTTTGGACTTGCTTTTCCATATCCCGCAAGTCATCTTCTGTTAAGTCGCCGCTCTTTTGTTGTTTCTTGTAATCGTCAAGGGCATCACGACGGACGTTGCGGACTACGATTTTTGCTGATTCAGCAACTTTTTTTACTTCTTTAGCTAATTCTTTCCGACGTTCTTCTGTTAATTGCGGAATCACCAACCGAATCACATTACCATCATTGGTTGGGCTGATGCCGATGTCGCTAGCCATGATCGCTTTTTCGATATCACCAAGAGTGGTTTTGTCAAAAGGCGTAATCATTAAGACCCGTGCTTCAGGAATGTTGATTGAAGCCATTTGATTGACTGGCGTTGGTGCACCATAATAATTTACTTGAATACGATCCAAGAGGCTGGCATTGGCCCGGCCTGCTCTGATTTGTCCAAGTTCTCTTTGTAAAGCTTCCTCAGCTTTTTTCATTTTTTCTTTGGCACTGTCCATAATTGCATCTGCCATGATTATTTCCCCCTCACAGTTGTTCCAATATTTTCTCCTAAAATCGCCCGGCGAATATTACCAGTCTCGTTTAGGTTAAAGACGACTAATGGAATATCATTGTCCATACTCAATGAACTTGCAGTTGAATCCATTACTTGTAAGCCTTTAGAAATAACTTCTAAATGTGTTAACTCTTCAAATTTGACAGCATTTGCATCGACTTTAGGATCAGCCGAGTAAACACCATCGACATTATTTTTGGCCATTAAAATGACATCTGCGCCAATTTCAGCCGCTCTTAATGCTGCTGTTGTGTCCGTTGAAAAATATGGATTACCGGTTCCGCCGGCAAAAATCACAATCCGACCTTTTTCTAAATGGCGTTCCGCCCGACGACGAATATACGGTTCAGCAATTTGTCGCATTTCAATTGAAGTTTGCACTCTGGTTGGTACGCCGACATTTTCTAACGTGTCTTGTAAAGCTAGTGCGTTCATCACCGTTGCTAACATACCCATGTAATCCGCTTGGGCTCTTTCCATCCCCATTTGAGCACCAATCTGCCCCCGCCAAATATTTCCGCCACCAACGACGATGGCCATTTCAACACCTAATTCATGGACTTCTTTAATCTCGTTGATAATTTCTTTGATGACCGGCGGCTTAATACCAAAACCTTCGTTGCCAGCTAAAGCTTCTCCGCTAAGTTTCAATACGACTCGTTGATATTTCGGTTTCATGTGTATTCCTCCAACTCTTTCTAACAGATATTTTATCATAGTCTTGGACCAACTGCCAAAGTATCTCTTAGTTTCAGTTATTTTTTAATATAAAAAAAATTGTCTGTTTAAAGCAATTATAATTTTTGCTGTCATGGGGCTGTTTGACTGCAAAAAAAGGGAGCCCATTTTCATGGGTTCCCATCTGTTGTCATAAACAGATTATTTTTTCACTTGGCTCATAACTTCTTCAACAAAGTTATCTTCACGTTTTTCAATACCTTCGCCGACTTCAAAACGAGTGAATGATTTAACAGTTGCGCCTTTAGAAGCAACATATTGTTCCACTGTCATGTCAGGGTCTTTAACGAAAAATTGGTCAACTAAAGCAATTTCCGCTTTGAATTTCTTCAAGCGGCCTTCTACCATTTTTTCAACGATTTGAGCTGGTTTGCCTTCATTTAAAGCTTGTTCAGTTAAGATTGCTTTTTCATGATCTAATTCTTCTTGAGGAATTTGAGTTTCATTCACATAACGAGGGTTGATAGCCGCAACGTGCATTGCAACGTCTTTGGCTACGTTTTCGTCAGTTGTGCCTTCTAATAAAGCTAATACAGCAATCCGGCCACCCATGTGTAGGTATGCGCCAAATGCAGCATCGTCAGTTTTTTCAACGATTTCAAAACGACGGAAACTGATTTTTTCACCGATAACTTGTGTTGCTTCGATTAAAGCAGCGTCCATTTTGCCTTTAGAAGTTTCTAAAGTCATTGCTGCATCCATGTCAGCAGGTTTGTTTGCTGCAATTACTTCAGCGATTTCTTTAACTAAGTCTTGGAACATTTCATTTTTAGAAACGAAGTCAGTTTCAGAGTTCACTTCAACAATCGCTGCAACGTTACCGTTCACCGCGACAGAAGCTAAACCTTCTGCTGCAATCCGGTCATTTTTCTTAGCCGCTTTAGCCATCCCTTTTTCACGTAATAAGTCGATTGCTTGATTCATATCGCCTTCTACTTCAACTAATGCTTTTTTAGCGTCCATCATGCCAACGCCAGTTCTTTCCCGTAATTCTTTTACCATTTTAGCTGTTACATCTGCCATCTTAGTAATTCCTCCTGATGATAAATTTTATTGGATATCATTTTCTCTAAAAAAAGCTGCTTCAAAGGAGAGTGCGGCCTGTAGCCTAGCCTTTGAAACAGCTCCGATTTTTAAAAATTATTCAGCTGATTCAGCAGCGTTGTCGCCTTCTACTACATCAACGATTTCTTCGATTGAAGTTGCGCCGTCTGCATCTGTTTCAACGACAAAATCTTCTTCAATCACTTGGTCTTCCCCTTGGTTACCTTCGATAAAGGCATCAGCCATTTTCGCAGTAATCAATTTAACGGCGCGAATTGCGTCATCATTTGAAGGAATCACTACATCGATTTCATCTGGATCACAGTTTGTATCAACCATTGCCACGATTGGAATGTTTAATTTGTGAGCTTCTTGAACAGCGATGCGTTCTTTACGAGGGTCTACGATGTACATTACATCAGGAATTCTCGGCATATCAGCGATACCGCCTAAGAATTTTTGTAGACGTTCCCGTTCTTTATTCAAACCAACAACTTCTTTTTTAGGCAACACTTCAAAAGTGCCATCTTCTTCCATTGTATTGATTTGTTTCAAACGAGAAATACGTTTTTGGATTGTATCCCAGTTAGTTAAAGTTCCCCCTAACCAACGGTGGTTTACATAGTATTGACCTGAACGAATAGCTTCGTCTTTGATTGCTTCTTGTGCTTGTTTTTTAGTTCCGACAAATAAAGCAACGCCGCCTTCTTCAGCAACAGCTTTCATGTAGTCGTATGCTGCATCTACTAATTTGACTGTTTTTTGCAAGTCAATGATGTAGATACCATTTCTTTCTGTGAAGATGTATTTCTTCATTTTCGGGTTCCAGCGACGAGTTTGGTGACCAAAGTGAACGCCGGCTTCTAGCAATTGTTTCATTGAAATTACTGCCATGTTGTGTTTCCTCCAATTTTTGGTTTTTTGTTTCCCTCTCCAAACACTTAACTTTTTAAAGAACTCTCTAGTAAAGAAAGCACCACTTTAAAAAACATGTTTGAATGTGAGATAGTTGTGTCTACCTGACACACTCTGAATAGTTTATAGTACAACAGGTAATTAGTCAATAGAAAATCACTGATTCCCATGTATTTACTGTGATTGTTTTACAATCTAAGTGTAAAATTTCTAAAAAAGTAATTTTTCAATGAAATAACTGCCATTTACGCTGCGAAAAACAGTCTTCATGGCAGTTATTTCACTTGTTAATGCTCAACCATATGTTGTTATTTTCAAAATTTAGCTTCAATCCGAAAAATCCTATTTAGCTGATTTCAAGACTCTTTTTAATTTTATTTGGTGGTCCACTTGAATATCATCAATAAAACGCTGATCGTGATCGACTAAAATCAAAGTCGGCTCAACACTTAAAATCAGTTCCTCCAATTGTTTATGATTGAAGACATCCAAATAATTTAGAGGCTCATCCCAAACATATAAAGCCGCCGGTTGAGAAAAGGATTTGGCCACCTCAACTTTTTTCTTTTGCCCCATACTCATTGTCTCAATTTTTTGGGTGAAGACATCACGTTCCATCCCTAATTTTTTTAAATTACTCAGGAAACTTTCGTAATCTAAGCCCTCCGTCTCAGCGAAATCCTTCAAGTATCCTTGATTTGCTTCGTAATTTTGTTTGATATAAGAAATTTTAATTCCCTGCCTCAAACTGATTTTTCCATTGATTTCACCAGTGAAGGTTCCTAAAATCGCTTTTAATAGAGCGGATTTACCGGAACCATTTTCACCCGTAATCGCTAACTTCTGGCCCTTTAACAAATCGACATTGACCGCCTCAAAAAGGGGCTCAGCGCCAAAATTTAAGCTGACGTTTTCTAAGGTCAGAAAACGCTGATGATAATCCGGTTGATAATTTAAGGTCAACGGATCAATATATTCGATATTTTTTAACAGTTGTTCCTTGTCAGCGATGTTTTTATCCATCCGCCGTTCTAAATTCTTGGACTTCTTCATCACCCGAGCAGCCCGTGCACCGATAAAGCCAGTATCTCCAATGGCGCCGCTGCCTTTTTGATTCGGCTTGCCATATTTATCTGTCTCACGACTTTGTGACCATTGAGCTTTTTCTTTAGCCGTTTTTTTCAAACGGGAAATTTCTCCCTTGAGCTTTTGATTTTGCTGCTGCTCAAAATTATCTTCCCGTTCTTTTTCGGCATCATAGGTCGAATAATTTCCTTGATACAAAACCAAACGATTTTTATCAATCGAAATAATATGGTCCACCGTCTCATCGACAAATTGTCGGTCATGGCTGATTAGGATAAAGCCATTTTTCTTTTTCTTCAAATAACCGGCGACTTGCTCTCTAGCAGCCAAATCCAAATGATTGGTCGGCTCATCGATTAACGGAAAATAGCCTTCTTCTAAAAACAGCAGACTTAGCAAAATCTTTGTCTGCTCGCCACCACTTAAGGTATCAAAAGGCCGCCAAAAGATAGAGTCGTCCAAACCTAATTGATGCAGCTCCCGCAAAACCTGCCAATCTTCAAAATCAGATAACTCCTGTAAAACGTAATAGGTCAATTGAGTCGGATCATTGACTGTTTGAGGAAAATACACGAATTGCTGTTGATGGATAATTTGCCCGTTATATTCCTCTTGACCTAACAAGAGCTTCATTAAAGTGGTTTTCCCTCGACCATTACGACCGATAATTCCTAATTTCCAATGACTATCAATTGTCAAATTGACATCTTCAAATAATGGTTCCTTGCCGTCATAGGCAAAATTTAATTCTTTTATTTCAATTGTCGCCATAAAAAAACTCCTCCTTGTGCCCCAGCTCAAGTAAGAGTTTTATATAAGACGTGAAAAAACCGCCTATTCAAGACGGTTGAGGGGTTGATTAAAAAACTGCTCAAAAAAATTAAGCGATGTCTTCATCCCATCTTTAGACCAATCCTGAAAAAGAACAAACTCCTCCTATAAAGGGAGCAATTATTTTCTGTTCTCTTCTAAAAAATTGGCTTAAAATTTCAATGGCTGAAGACCTCCTTTGTTGATTACTTAAATTCTAGCGGATTTTCCTTAAAAAAGCAATGCAAAACATCGCTAACGGTCTTTTTCAAAAAAATTACTTAAAAAGGCTGACAGCTGTTTAATTTTTAAAATAATCCCACCAGCTAATAAAACCGCCACTGTTAATTGCAGAATTTCTAATTTGGTCATTTTCACCACTCCCGGTAGCTTCGTTCTTCTTAAAAATAATTTAAACAAAATTTTTGAAAAACTTATGAAGATTCTACGCAGGAATTTTGAAAACGCTAAAAAGAGCTTCAATACAGACTTGCCTTAGTTAATTCGAATTAAGGACAACGTTTCTTGAAGCTCTTTTATTTCATAAATTGTTTACCAATCTTTTTTTAGAAAATCACTGACAGTATCTGCGAACCGCTGAGTCTTTTCAATTTGTGTCCAATGTCCGCATTTGCCAAAGATATGCAGTTCCGAATTCTTAATCAGTTTTGAGAGTTTTAAAGAAGTTTCGACAGGAATGACGCGATCTTCTCTACCATGGATAATCAAAGTTTCATGGGGAATATCGCGAATGTAATGTTGATTGCCTGCCATCCCTTCAACGCCATTTTGCCGAGGAGCTGGAAACATTGATGAGAAGCTCTCATGAAACTCTGGTTTTTTACTAGATTCATAACGGGTTTTAACCAGCTCTGGCGTAACAAAGGAATGATCATACGTGAAAATTTCTAACAATTCCTCCATGTTTGCCAAAGAAGGCTGATACCCCCAAACCCGATCCAGTCCGTAAGTTAATTTAAAACTGACACCCATACTGCCCATCAAAATAATTTTATTAACTCTTTCCGGATATTTAATGGCCATTGACAAGGCGAGAGCCCCACCAAAAGAATTTCCAACTAAGTTTGCTTTTTCAATGCCCAGAGCATCAAAAAAGTCAATCGTTTGCTGCACCCAAACATTCATGTTGTAGCTGATGCCAGCTGGCCGTTCAGTATAGCCGAAACCGACCATATCTGGTGCCAACAAATGAAAATCATCCTGCCAAATCGGAAAAACTTTATTCCAATTGGCCCAAGCTGTTACCCCGGGGCCTGATCCGTGCAGCATCACAATTGTTTCACCATCGGCATTCCCTAAGTCATGATAATTGGTTTTAAAATTTCCAGTTTGAATTGAATTCGCAATTTCCGGTCTTTTTTCCATAGTAATTCTCCTCTTTTTTTAATTTTATTTACAACAATTGAAAAAGGCAGTTGCCCTCCAAAAAAATGGAGGGCGCATGCTTTATTTAAGAGCTTCAAAATGATCAACCATTTTAGCAAGTTCTAACTAACTTCTTTGGCTAGAAAAATGGCGTAATTTCTTTGTCTTCAATGACTGGCGTACCATAACGGAAATAGCTGTGGGGCAGCTCAGCACCGTACCAGATAATGGCTTTATCGGCATCATGGATGTTCCATTCAACTGGCTTCCAAGTTGGATCAAAGATTAAGTAACCTGTGTCGCCGAATAATTCGATACGATTACCGCCAGGCTCGATTACATACATACATTTCGCTTGCGATACGCCATGTTTTAATGGGCCAGCTTCAATTGGAATCCCCAATTCAGTTAAGGCATCTGAAAGATATTCTAAATCTTGAGGGTCACCGAACCAGTAGGCCACATGATGAAGCCGTCCAGGTTCAGCCTTTTCAAACATGCCATCAGTCATAAAGGCAATTTCGTGTACCAAAGCAGAGACTGATAACCAAGCAGCTCCCTTTGAGCCATCTTCTTTTGCCAAATATTCCCGCACGTTAAAGCCAAGAACTTCTGTAAAGAAATCAACATTTTTATCAACGTCTTTTGCTAAACAGTTCATATGATCAAGACGACGAACAGGCACGCCGGTTAACGGACGTCTTTGCGGCCGATTATTTAGTTTTGATTTTAATTCTTCTGGCGCTTCATAGTATTCCACATCAAAGAATAATTCAAAACGATGTTGGTCTGGGCTAGTAAATTCGTAAGCTTTGCCTCGTCCATATGCTGGTTCAACCCAACCTTGTCCCTGCGGCATTTTTTCCAAGACCGCAACTCGACGATCTAAAGCCGCTTGACTTGTCACCCGCCAGCTAGCTTTTGCCAAGCCAGCTTCATGATGGGGCGTTAATTTCATGGAGTATTTGTAAGGGTCTTCATAAGCCCGCATATAAACACTGCCTTCTTTGTCCTCATGAACAACAATCATTCCCATCACTTCAAAAAACTTGATGGACTCATGGAGTTTAGGCGTGTAAAGATTAATCATAGCTAATTGGGCAACTTCAAATAACGGCTCTACGGTTTGGTTTGACATGTTGGTTCTCTCCTTTTCTATTTTACAAATTTATTTGCTGAAACACCAGCAATACCCCAATGGCTAGCCGGTACTTCATTGATCACAACGCGAATTTTTTCCGGTGGCGACTCCAACGTTTGACTGACAGTTGCTATTACTTCAGCAATTAATTTTTCAATCACTTCTGGAGTTCTGCCTGCTATTAAATCAATATGAACAAAGGGCATCTTTATTCCTCACTTTACAAATAGACGTACACTGCCTAAGTCTTCACCAAAAGTGGCAGTCACATAATCACCAGCCTGCAAAGTAACAGCTTGGGTGATGCTGCCGGTCAAAATCGGTAAACCAGCTGGCAAAATTTGTTTTTCTTTGGCTAATAATTCCGCAAGTTCAATAATGGCCTGTACCGGATGCTCCAAGACCGCCGCTCCAGCTCCCGTTTCTCTGACTTGTCCATTAATTTCTAAAACGACACCAATCGTTGCTAAATCCTGCGTCGTCAATTTTCGAGAATTGTTACTAAAAATGACACCGGCAGCCGAAGTATTATCAGCGATTACATCTGGAATCGTAAAATTAAAATCTTTATAGCGGCTATCAATAATTTCTAGCGCCGGAAAAATATAATCCGTGGCTGCCATTACTTCGGAAATGGTTAAATCTCCTCCGAATAAATCATGTTTAAAAACAAAACCAATTTCTGCCTCCACTTTTGGATGAAGAAAATTAGATAAGGCGATACTGCCGCCATCTGAGCTGACCATTGAATCTAAAAGCTTTCCGTAAACCGGTTGATCAACCTGCATCTGTTGCATTTTGGCACGACTCGTCAGGCCCATTTTTAAGCCTTTGACTTTTTCCCCTTTAGAAATCCTTTTTTCTAACACAGCTTTTTGAATCTGATATGCTTCAGCCACCGTTAAATCAACAGCTAGGCTTTCTGTTAGCTTAGGAATTTCTTGGGGAATTAACTGGGCAGCTAAAATTTCTGCGACGATTTTTGCAAATCGTTCTTCATTCAACTAGTTTGCGCCTCCCTTTCCTCACTCATCCTTTTGGCAACATCAAGAATCATATCTTCTTGCCCACCTACAACCTTTTCTTTGCCTAATTCAATTAAAATATCACGGGGATCAATGCCGAATTTTTCGCCAGCCCTTTGAGCATGTAAACGGAAGCTAGAATAAACGCCAGCATAGCCCATTGTCAAACTATCTTTGGTAATAATTTGCGGCGTTTGTAAAATTGGTGCCACCACATCCTCTGCTGCATCGATAATTTTATACAAATCAATTCCGGTTTTTATTTTTAATTTATCTAAGACCGCTACTAAAACTTCGGTCTGAGTGTTACCAGCTCCGGCACCTAATGCTCGGATGCTGCCATCTATCCGAGTTGCACCTGCTTTAACTGCTGCCAAAGTATTGCCCATCGCTAGTCCAAGATTATTATGGGCATGAAAGCCAACTTCAATTGACAGAGCTTTTTTCAAAGCGGTAATTCGTTCAAAGACTTCATCAGGCAAGAGAGCGCCGGCGGAATCTGTCATATAGACGGCTTGGGCACCATAACTTTCCATTAGCTGCGCCTGCTTGACTAGCACATCGATGGGAGCCATATGGGCCATCATTAAAAAACCAAAGGTGGTTAGACCCATTTCTCTAGCAGCTTTTATATGTTGAGCTGATACATCGGCTTCAGTAACATGGGTTGCCACGCGAACTAAAGATACTCCTAAATCTCGGGCGTGCTGCAAGTCGTGAACTGTGCCAATCCCCGGCAAAAGTAAAACAGCAATTTTAGAATACTTCGCAGTCGCTACGGCCGTTTCAATTAATTTAAATTCGTTGACCCGCGATAAACCGTATTGCAATGTGCTGCCGCCTAAGCCATCACCGTGGGCCACTTCAATATAAGGCACCCTTGCGTCATCTAAAGCTTTAACCACATCACGGACTTGTTCTTCGGTGAAGCTGTGACTGACGGCGTGACTGCCATCCCGCAGGGCAACCTCGGTAATGACCACATCTAAATCTTTTTCCATTACGCTTCCTCCTGACTACGGTGTTTTGCAATTTCTTCCGCCACTTTGGTCGCCGCCGAAGTCATAATATCTAAGTTACCGGCATAGCTTGGTAGAAAATCGCCAGCGCCTTCAACTTCAATAAAAACAGTAATTTCATTTTTATCAATGATTGGTTCACTCCGCAGATGGTAACCAGGAACATATTGCTGAACTTCAGCCACTTTTTTATCAATGGCTGCTAAAATTTCCGCCGTTTTAGGTTTGCCATCAACCAACACGCGAACAGTGTCCCGCATAAAAATCGGTGGCTCCGCCGGATTTAAAATAATAATTGCCCGACCAGTTTCGGCACTGCCGATTTCTTCGATGGCTTTACTTGTCGTCTCAGTGAACTCATCAATATTTGCCCGCGTACCCGGACCAGCGCTCTTACTGGAAATCGTAGCCACAATCTCGCCATATTCCACCGGTTGCACTTCAGCAATCGCCGCAATAAGCGGCACGGTTGCTTGGCCTCCGCAGGTCACCATATTAATATTTTTTTCTTGAATGTACTCCGCCAAATTTACCGAAGGAATCACAAAGGGACCGACTGCGGCTGGCGTTAAATCCAACATAACTTTGCCTAAGCTTTGGGCGATTTCATTGTTGTGGAGATGAGCAGTAGCAGATGTCGCATCGAATAAAATATCAACTGACTCAGGAGCTTTTTCGGCCCATTCATCAATGCCGCCTGCAAAAGTCTGTAACCCATTTTCACGGGCTTTAATCATTCCCTGCGACTGATCGTCAATACCAATCATCACAGTGGGTTCAATCAGCTCAGATTTTTTTAATTTAAACATTAAATCGCTGCCGATATTTCCCGAGCCGATAATTCCAGCCTTTAATTTTTCCAAAATAGACGCCTCCTTTTAAAAGTAAACTGACACCGTGCCCATTTGATTAAATTTCATTTCAAAATAATCGCCGGGTGCTGCCGGTACCGCTGCTGATAATGCTCCCGAAAGAATGACCTCACCTTTTTCTAAAGCAATATCATAGTCTGCCAATTTATTTGCTAACCAAGCAACTGCATTAATCGGATTGTCCAAACAAGCGGCACCGGTTCCGGTATTAATTAATTCATTGTTTTTATAAAGGGCCATGCCCACTAATCGCAAATCAAAATCATGAATTGAAAACTTGGCCGGGCTCAGTACATATAATCCCGAAGAAGCGTTATCGCCAACGGTATCCGGCAAAGTCAGCCGCCAATCTTTAATGCGACTGTCGACAATTTCGATGGCCGGCGTAATATAATCGGTGGCCGCCACGACTTCATCTGCTGTCACGTTTGGGCCCATCAATCGCTCTTTAAGAACAAAGGCGATTTCTCCTTCAACCCGCGGCTGCAAAACTAACTCCTCAGGAACTTTTTTGCCATCGGAAATTTCCATGGCATCTAATAAATGACCATAATCAGGTTCATTGACTCCTAAAGATTCCTGCATGGCGACAGAAGTTAATCCGATTTTTTTACCGGTAATCTTTTGTCCTTTAGCTAAAGCCCGCCGGATTGTTTCCAATTGCACTCGATAGGCTTGATCCACCGTTAAGCCCGGAACTATTTCTGTTAGTGGCTGCACACCTTTACTTTGGAAGGCCGCTGCCAAAAAATCTGCTAACTTTTCTGCATCAAACTTCATTCCGCTCCTCCTTTATAGTCTTGTTAACCGTCATTTCTCGCTTATCTATGCCCTTATGATACGAAGCTTTGTCAAAATGCAAAAGCCCTGCTTCCCTTTATAAGCAACAAGATTTATTTTTTTGTTTTTTTAGTTTAAAATACTCCTATGGTAAGCGATTACATTTTAAAGAATTTCCTATCGTGTTGCACATAGAGAAACAGGAGGGTTCTGATGACACAAGAACTGCAATCTGTAAAAAATGCATTATTGATTTTAAAATGTTTTACCGTTGAAAAAAGTAAATGGCGGGTGACTGAATTAAGCAAGCAGACTGGCTTATCGAAAAGTGCCGTCAGCCGAACTTTAAACACCTTGGCCAATGAAGGCTTCGTCCGCAAAGCTAAAGATCAACAGTCTTATCTTTTAGGCTTGTCTTTACTAACCTTGGCGGGCGTTGCACTAAGCTCCATTACCATCCAGCAGGAATTGTCACCAATCCTTAGCCAATTAGTCGTCAAAACAAATGAGAGCGGCCACATAGCTGTTTTAGATGACTGGGAGATTATTTATATTTTTAAAGAAGAATCCGCCAGCCACACGAAAATGAAAACTCATCTCGGTCGGCGCAATCCGGCCCACGCAACTAGCTCAGGAAAACTTTTATTAGCCTTTCAAGATCCTTCACCTTTAGATAAATTAAGTGAACGAACCTTGACAGCTTATACGCCCTCAACAATTGTTAATCCTTTACAATTTGCCGAAGAATTGGGAAAAATCCGTCAAGCCGGTTTTGCTTACAGTAAAGACGAGTTAACCGTCGGCGTTTCTTCTTTAGCTGTTCCCGTTAGAGATTATACTGAAACGGTTGTCGCTTCCATTTCTTTAGTCGGAGATTCCCAACGCTTGAATCCACAAAAAGTTCAGCAACTGGTGCCGCTGTTAAAAAAAGCCGCTAAAGATTCCTCGCGACGCATTGGCTTTTGGAATTAACGGATAAAAAAAGCTTAACGCCTAGATTTATGAAGAGCCTCTAACAGTCTAGAAAAAACTGTTAGAGGAGTTCGTATGTCAAAGGCATTAAGCTTTTAAGTTTGTCCTACATTTCCTGCGGTGCATGAACACCTAGCAAGCGTAAATCTTCTTTTAATAAGGTTGTCAGTGCATAAACTAGTGCTAGACGAGCTTCTTTTTCATTGTCATCGACTAAGATTTTAGTTTGGGCGTAGTATTTATTAAAGGCCTGCGCTAATTTAATCGCATGCTTAGCAATCACTGACGGTTCAAAATTGTTAGCCGCCTGTAAAACTGTTTCCGGATATTTTTGTAATAATTTTACGACTTCCCAGCTTTCAGGGTCAGCCAAAGTATATGACTTCTCGGCATCTGCGACAAAGTCAGCCTTCCGTAAAATGCTCATTGCCCGAGCATAGGTGTATTGCACGTAAGGACCGGTTTCCCCTTCAAAGCGGACAACCTCTTCTAAATTAAAATCAAAATTATTTAAGCGATCATTTTTCAAATCGTGGAAAACTACCGCTCCAACCCCAACTTGTTTGGCCACTTCATCCTTGTTGGCGAGGTCAGGATTTTTTTCGGTAATTTGTTCATTGGCAGATGCAATTGCTTCGTTTAAAACTTCTTCTAATAAAACAATTTTACCTTTACGGGTGGATAGTTTCTTACCACCTTGAGTAATTAAACCAAAGGGCACGTGAACCATCTCATCTGACCAATCAAAGCCTAGCTCTTTGAGAACGGCTTTTAATTGTTTAAAGTGATTGCTTTGTTCGTTTCCTACAATATACAACGATTTGGCAAAATCATAGGTCCGTTTACGATAAATAGCCGCCGCTAAATCTCGGGTAATATATAAAGTTGCCCCATCAGATTTACGGATTAAGGCTGGGTTTAAGTCATAGGCAGACAAATCAACAATTTCTGCCCCTTGATTTTCTTTTAATAGATGTTTTTCCTCTAACAGAGTAACAACTTCAGCCATTTTATCATTGTAGAAGGCTTCTCCGTTTAAAGAATCAAAAGAAATTTCCAACATATCGTAAATTTTATTGAATTCTTTTAGCGACTCTTCTCTGAACCATTGCCATAGACGCAACGCTTCTTCGTCGTTTTCTTCTAAGCGTTTAAACCAAGCCCGCGCTTCATCTTCCAAAGCTTTATCTGTTTCAGCTTCTTCGTGGAATTGTACATAAAGACGCAGCAACTCAGTAATCGGTGTCGCCCGCACTGCTTCTTCACTGCCCCATTTTTTATAAGCCACAATCAATTTACCAAATTGCGTGCCCCAGTCCCCCAAATGATTAATCCGAATCGGGTTGTAGCCGATTTTTTTCATGATTAAGGCAATCGAGTTGCCGATAACTGTTGAGCGCAAATGGCCCATTGAGATTGGTTTTGCAATATTGGGCGAAGACATGTCAATCGTGACATTGCCATTTTCCCCAATTGTGCTGTCGCCGAAATGTTCGCCAGCTTCAATCACGGCCTTCAACGTTTTTTCAGTGACTTGGCCTTTATCCATAAAGAAATTTAAATAAGGTCCCACGACTTCAATTTTTTCAAAGGCTTCCCCGTTAATCTGCTCTTTTAAGTCAGCCGCAATTTGCTGCGGCGCTTTGCGAAAAGCCTTGGCTAGAGCAAAGGCTGGAAAGGCCACATCGCCATGGTCAACTGACTTGGGTGTTTCCAATAATTTTTGGACTTCGGCTAATGACAAATGTTCTTTGACAACATCAAAGATGACCTTTGCCACGATTTCTTGATTGTTCATAAAATTTCTCCCCTTAACAAAATAAATAAGTAAATAAAAAACGCCTCTAAGACTGTCAGCCCTAAAACTGACAGAACTAGAGACGAGAATTTCCCGCGGTACCACTCTGATTGCCACAATTGCGGCCAACTTTATGCTGATAACGGTAGCTGCCGTCTGTAAACAGGATCTGACAAGGGCGTTTCACCATTACATTTTTGTTTAGCTCCCACCAAATCTAAACTCGCTGTGAAAATCTGTAATCGCTACTCTTTTGTCGTAACAGACATTTTTTAACTGCCAAAATTATAGCAGACTCCTGCGTAAATTTCTAGAAAAACCACAGGATTCAATTTAAAATGTCAAACTTGGCTTGGCATTCAAAGCCATATTGGCTAGATGCTGCTTTTTAAATTCAATATAACCGGCGGCACCAATCATAGCCGCATTATCACCGCATAAACGCAATGGCGGAATTAACAGTTCAATTTCCGGATAATTTTCAGCCATCATTTCAGTCATGCCTGCTCTTAAAGCTTGGTTGGCAGCAACACCGCCGGCAATAATTAATTGCTTAACAGGATAGCTAGCCAAGGCTTTTTTAGTTTTGCCGACTAAGACATCGACCACACTGGCTTGAAAGCTGGCTGCTAAATCTTCAGGAACTAACATTTCTTCCCGTTGTTGCGCATTATGAACTAAATTAATAAAAGCGCTCTTTAAACCGCTAAAACTAAAATCTAAATTATCTTCTTGTAGCATTGCCCGTGGAAAATGATAAGTATCTTTTCCTTGATGAGCCAATTCATCCAAAGCTTTTCCGCTGGGATAAGGCAGGTCTAAAATGCGGCCGACTTTATCATAGGCTTCACCAGCTGCATCATCACGAGTCTCGCCGATGATTTCATAAGAACCATCTTCAACCATATAAACTAATTCGGTATGCCCGCCGCTGACTAATAAAGCTAAAAGCGGGAACTTTAACGGCTGCACATATTTTGCCGCATAGATATGTCCTGCCATATGATTGACAGGAATTAACGGCAAATCATATGCCCAAGCAAAAGCTTTAGCCGCTGATACGCCAATTAACAAGGCTCCCACCAAACCGGGGCCATAAGTTACGGCGACTGCTGATAAATCTTGTGGTTCAATTTCTGCCTCCGCCAACGCATCATCAATGCACAAAGTAATCTGTTCCACATGATGACGACTGGCAACTTCTGGCACGACGCCGCCAAAACGACGATGACTTTTTATTTGCGATGCGACAATGTTGGCTAAAATTTTTTCGCCGTTTTCGACAACAGCGACGCTGGTTTCATCACAGCTGCTTTCAATCGCCAAAATTAAGCTCTTAACTTCTGACATTTTTCAATGCGCACCTTTCCTGACATCACAATTCCATCTTCCTGAGGGTTTTGATAATAGTGTTTCCGTTTGCCCACAGCAACAAATTTGTTTTTCTTATATAATTTCTGGGCGGCTTCATTGGAGGCCCGCACTTCTAAATAGACATGCTCGACGCCTTTACTGCCTACTTGATCCATCAGCTCACAAATTAAGCGATTGCCGACACCCTGATGCTTTTCTGCTTGATTGACGACCAGATTAGTAATCTCCGCTTCATCAACGACCCAATGATAACCAAGAAAACCTAAAATCAAATCGTCCTCCACAAAAATTACGTACTCACTGTGACCTAAACTTAAATCAGCTAGAAATTCATTTTCCTGCCACGGCGCTCCAAATTGATAGCTGGCTTCTGCCATTTGCCATAACTTAGGAGCTAATTTTTCTGCCGGCAGAAAATGTTTGTTGACTAACACTGCCAATCCCTCACTTAAAGATATTTCACCATGTCCAGTGCATCTTCAGCACTGTCATCATAGTAATTGTATTTAACTTTTCTTGATACAAACCCTTTGCGACGATACAACCGCTGAGCGCTGAGATTGCTAACTCTAACTTCCAAACTCATACTCTCACATTGCCACATTATAGCAAATTTTTCGACTTCGTCAATCAGCCATGAGCCCAAGCCGCTACTTTGCAAAGCTGGCTTGACTGCAACGTTAGTAATATGGCAATCACCGCTGGCCACCCGACAACCGACAAAGCCTAATAGCTGGCTGTCTAAAAATAAACCTAAATACAGTTTACTCTTGCTTTGGCGTAGCTCATGGATATAAGTCCCCCGTGTCCAGGGATGCTCATTAAAATAAACTTCCCCCTCCAAGGCAAAAACTTGATCCACATCTAAAACCTCAAGCTGACGAGCTAAATAAAGTTCCCCATGTATGGTTACCTGCTGCTGAGGGTAAGTAAGTGGCTCTCGTTTGGAAAAAAAGAGTTGAAGAAATTCTTTAAATTTTTTCAACATAACTTTCCCCGTTCTCATGATGGGTTTTCAACCAGTTTTCTTCGGCCTCTACCCGTTTCAAATAATCGGGTAAAAAGCCGTGGATATCTGTTACTGGCTCCCCCGCGGCTGCCAAGGCGGCAGCTACGGTTCCTCTTGGCAAATCCCATTCTGCAATGGGATTTATAGTCCACAAGGGATTGCCCTGAAGCATGTCTAAAAATTTTTCGGTATCGATTCCAACAAAATAAACCTCCTGCTCTGGTGGAATTTTTTCTAAAAGTTCCGCTAAAGCAATGTGTTGGTCAGCTAAAACTTCAATTAATTCTCCCTGCTGCCATTGATAGATTCCCGCATAGACATTTTCCCGACGAGCATCAAATAGCGGTACTAGCCAACCCTTCACATTGTGGCAGTTGGCGGCAATTATTTTTAAGCTGGAGATGCCAACTAATTCTTTTTTTAAGGTATAAGCTAACGTTTTGGCAATTGTGACACCAATTCTTAATCCTGTATATGAGCCAGGCCCTTGCGCCACACCAATCCGGTCAATCTCTGCGGGTTTCAAACCGACCGCAGCTGTCAATTCTTCAATTGCAGGCATTAAAGTCAGGCTGTGATTTTTTTTGACTGCTGTTTGAGTTTCTCCCAAAATTTTCCCGTCTTGAATCAGCCCAACTGCTAAGGGCTGATTGGCTGTATCAATCCCTAAAGTAATCATAAATGACCCCTTCTTCTTGTTATTCAGCTAATTGTAGCACATCTGCTTTTTTTAAAGAAGCTCTCAGAATTTTTTTCTCAAGAATTGCCTTTCACTAGTAATTTTTTAAGATTTCCTTCATAATAAAGAGGTCTAGAATAATTGAAAGGGTGATAACTATGAAAAAATTTGTAACTGGCGTTGTCCTTGGCAGCTTAACTACTGTTGCTGTCGCAGCTGGCTTTTTAGCTAGTGTGAAAAAAACAGTCATTGATCCAATCACTGAAAAAGAAGCGATGATTGAAGAAAATCGTCGGAAAGCCCGCCGTAAAAGTTCAGCTCGTTAATTTTTCTTAAAATAAAAAAGTGGAAACCCTCAAAGGTGAGAGTTTCCACTTTTTTTCTGTTATGGATAAATCCGATTTAATAAACGAGGGAACGGAATCGCTTCTCTGACATGTTCAATGCCGGCAATCCAAGTTACCGCCCGTTCTAAGCCTAAGCCGAAACCAGCATGAGGCACACTACCGTATCTTCTTAAATCTAAATACCATTGATATTCTTCTTCATCCAAACCATGAGCTTTAATTTGTTCTAACAAATATTCAAAGTCGGTTGCCCGCTCGGAGCCGCCGATTACCTCGCCATAGCCTTCTGGAGCAATCATATCCGCACAAATCACAACATCATCCCTTGTTGGGTGCGGCTTCATGTAAAACGGCTTAATTGCTTTTGGATAATTTAAAATAAAGACAGGTTGTTCAAAGGAGTTGGCGATAAATGTTTCATGAGGTGAGCCAAAATCATCTCCCCATTGGATATCTTCAAAGCCATTTTTCTGCAATAATTCAACGGCTTCATCGTAGCTGATTCGTGGGAATGGCAGCTGGGTATATTTTTTCAAGACTTCTTTGTCCCGTTCTAAAACATCTAAAGCATAATCACAGTTGTCCAATACACTTTGGACTAAAAAGGCGACGTATTGTTCTTGGACTTCTAAACTATCTTCTTGATGCATAAAGGCCATTTCTGGTTCAATCATCCAAAATTCAATCAGATGGCGACGCGTTTTAGATTTTTCTGCTCTAAAGGTTGGTCCAAATGAAAAAACTTTGCCAAAGGCCATAGCAGCTGCTTCCATATACAATTGGCCGCTTTGAGACAAATAGGCCTTTTGATCGAAATAATTAGTTTCAAACAAATCCGTCGTGCCCTCAGCTGCTGAACCAGTTAAGATTGGCGGATCAATTTTAGTAAAACCGTTGCTGTTGAAAAATTCGTAAGTCGCCCGAATTAATTCATTTCTAATTTGCATGATGGCATGCTGTCTTGATGAACGCAGCCATAAGTGGCGATGATCCATCAAAAAATCAGTGCCGTGTTCCTTCGGTGTAATTGGATAATCATGACTTTCGCCGACGACTTCAATAGCAGAAATCCCAATTTCATAGCCAAATTTTGAACGGGTATCTTCCCGCACTTCTCCAGTTAGTAAAATGGCAGTTTCTTGATTCAGATTTTTTGCCAGTTGGAAAACTTCTTCCGGCACTTCACTCTTCACAACAATTCCTTGGAAATAAGCTGTGCCATCCCGCAATTGCAAGAAAGCAATTTTCCCGCTGGAACGTTTATTGGCGACCCAGGCTCCGATTTGGACTGTTTCTCCTACGTGATCTTTTGAATCAATAATTGATATTTGTTTCACGATTGTCTCTCCTCTTCAAAGTCGAATGAATTCAACTTTTCAACTAGTCTACAATTATCCCGAATTGTTTTTAGCTAAAATTAAAAACTTACTTTTGTCGTTTACTTTCAATGAAGGCTGCCATTCGTTCAACAGCTTTTTTCAAGGTCTCTAAATCAGCTGCGTAACTCATTCGCACATTTTCCGGTGCGCCAAAGCCTTCGCCGGTTACTAAGGCAACATAGCCCTCCGCTAATAAATCATCAACCCATTTTGTGACATTATCATAGCCGCAGATTGCTAAAGTTTCCTTCACATTTGGAAAAAGATAAAAGGCGCCTTGAGGTTTTTCTAGTTTCACTCCAGGTAAAGCCGCCACCAATGGATAAATTTCATTTAAGCGGGCTTCAAAGGCCTCCCGCATCACTTCAACCGTTTCCTGTGGTCCAGTCAAAGCTTCTAAGGCAGCATACTGACTGATTGCGGTTGGATTACTGGTGGATTGCGATGCGATATCAATCATCGCCGCAATAATTTCTTGATTACCTACTGCATAACCAATGCGCCAGCCGGTCATCGCATATGTTTTTGAAACACCATTAATAATAATAGTTTGTTTGCGGATAGCTTCGCCTAAAGTGGCAATCGGTGTAAATTGATTGCCGTTATAAACTAAGCGGCCGTAAATATCATCTGCGATAATCAAGACATTATTTTCAACAGCCCATAATCCGATAGCTGTCAATTCTTCTTTCGTGTAAATCATTCCCGTTGGATTTGATGGTGAATTTAAAATCAGCGCTTTGGTTTCTTCAGTCTTAGCAGACTCCAGCTGTTCAACAGTCACTTTAAAACAATTTTCATGGAGGCCTTCAACAAAAACTGGTTTGCCGGCTGCCAATTTCACCTGCTCACCGTAGCTCACCCAATAAGGTGCTGGGATGATCACTTCATCGCCATCATTGAGGATGGCTTGAAAAAGAGCGTACAACGCAAACTTTGCGCCATCGGTTACGATAACTTCCTTTGTCTGATAATCCAAACCATAATAAGTTTTTACATGGTCAACGATTGCTTGGCGCAATTCTGGAATTCCCGCTGATGGTGTGTAATGCGTTTTCCCATCTTTAATTGCTTGAATCGCTGCTGCTTTAATATTTTCCGGTGTTTGAAAATCTGGCTCTCCCACAGTCAGACTCAATACATCCTTCCCTTCGGCTTTCAGCGCTTTAGCCTTAGCTGAAGCCGCAAAAGTCACGGATGGTTCTAATTGCTCCGCACGTTTTGATAACATAACTCATGTCCCCTTCAATTTTTTATTCGAAATTAAACGTCAGCGACAACACTGACTTCACTTCCCGTAGTAAAATCTAGCAGATAATAAGTTAACTGCTGTGAACTGTCGCGGGTAATAACCTCCCAAACGACTTGGTCTTGATACATGCCTAAATTGGCCTTTAAAATGGTTGGATTATTGTAATCCTGCTGGACAATCGACCGGATTTCCATCTCTGAGTAGCCGTCGCTTTGATTGACGACTTTCACGTTGCCGCCGTCTTGCGAAATAATGACGGCCACCGCTTGGCTATCCGCATCTTCTCCTAGCACGGTGAAATAACTTTCACCCCAAGTAAACCAGTAAAAGGTATCGACTGTACTGACATTGGCATAGGTTTGAGCGATGGCTGCCGCCTCCGCTTTTGCTTGACGCTGAGGTCTGGTTGCCCGAATGAAAAAAATCGCTCCTAAAACTAAAAATAAAATTAAGAGCAGAATCAGGCTAAAGACGATGCCGTTAATTTTTCGATCACGTTTAATTTTTGCTTCCAAAAGAAAACTCCTCAATGCTTAATTGTGTTTCATTATACCAGAAAAATTCTGGAGTTTTAGCGCTTTAGAAATTTTTACTCTTTTTTTCTAGAAAATCCTTGGTTGCACTTAATAAATCCGTCAAAGCCAACTCTTCAATTGGCAAGTCCTCCGGCAAAACTTTGATAATCCGTTTCCCGTAGCTGGCAGAAACCAAGCGGCGATCCAGCACAATCATCACGCCGTAATCTTTTTTAGAACGAATCAACCGCCCTAAGGCCTGCTTCAATTTTAAAGCGGTTTTCGGCAGCGATTCCTGATAAAAAGGATTAATCCCCTGACTCTCTAAATACTGATTGCGGGCCTTGGTCAAAGGCCGCCGTGGGTTATCAAAGGGCAGCCGAGTGACGATTAATAATTTCAAGGTGTCTCCCGGTAAATCAATGCCCTCCCAAAAACTATCTGCCCCTAAGAGAATTCCAGAATCAGATAAAAAGAAACGCTTCAATAATTTTTCCCGGGTGCCGTTAATATTTTGGGCAAATAATTCCCGCCCCTTATCTAATAAGCGCCCTTGAATTCGGAAATAGACCTGTTGCAAGACCTCATGGGAGGTAAACAAGACTAAAATCCGTTCCTGCTGATTGTCGGCAATTTCCAATAACGTTTCAGCTAGAAAATTAATAAAATCAACCTGTTCAATTTGATTGGCAAAAACAGCTTCCTTAGGCACAAACAAGCGGGCCTGTTGACTGTAATCATAAGGACTTTTAATAATTTTAACTTTCGCATCGTTTAAGCCCCAGCGCTTGGGAAAGTATTGACGATCACTACCGACGCGAATTGTTCCGCCAATATAAAGAATTTTTTGATAGCGTTCGTACCATTTGGTTTCTTTTAAAACCGCCGCTTGATAATCATAGAGCATTAAACTCAAACTATTATTTTTTTCACGAATCAGCCAGTGGACATAACGCCCTTGCCAATTTTCCGTCCAAAGGGTAAAAAAATCAGTCTGCTGTTTAATCCGCTGAAAAAAATTAGCAAGTGTGCTAAAAAGTTTCCGTTGATAGAGAGTCCAATTTTCAAGATTGTCCTGCAAAATGGTTTCTAAACGCTGCTGCAAAAGCAAAATATCTTGATAAAGGGCCTTTAGCGACTTCAACTTACTAAAGCCAAAATCAGACAGCAACTCAAAATCCTCTTCGGTTATGACCTCTTCAACCGCAAAGCGCTGCTGCGGCCGTTTAATGAGGCGCAGCAATTCCTTAGCAAAATCCTGCTGTTCCTCCAACAAATCTTCAACACTTTGACGATATAACTGAAAAGCATCCCGATCGGCCTCAGTAAAGCTTTGACTTTTGGCAATCAGCTTTTGCAGCTCATCAAAAAATTGGCCTTCTGCTAGTTGATGATGGGCTTTTTTCTGAAAAGCGCCCAGCGATAACCGTTGCTGACTGGCCTTTTCTAAATCATCACCTAAATGATGGGCCTCATCGATTAAGAGATAGGAACTTTTTGGTAGTTGGAAATAATTTCTTAAAGACTCATAGGACAAATAAGCATGATTGACAATTAAAAAATTACTTTGGGCCATTTTGCGATGCAGATGCAAAAGAAAATCCTCTTGATACAGCTCTTGGCTTTCGGCTAAATAATTGAGTCCTTGATGGGCCACGTCTTCCCAGAAAGCATGATTTAAATTGGTCATCTGTAGCTCTTCAAAGTCCCCAGTCTCCGTTTCCGTCAGCCAAACCAACACCGCCATCTGATAAAGGGCATATTGCTTTTGCGAAACCGGATATGCCAAAGTTGCCTGAAAACTTTGCAGATTTAAAAAATGGCGGGGACTTTTTACCAAAGTGCCCTGAATTTCTTGTGGCAAAACTTGATTCAGCAAAGGAATATCCTTATCCAAAATCTGTTGTTGCAAGACAATGGAAGCCGTACTGATAATTGCTGGATTTTCCGGCGTTGCCAGAAAACTCAATGGCAATAAATAGCCAATCGTCTTGCCCATACCTAGAGCGGCTTCCACCAATAAATTTTTCTCGCTGTCTTTATCTGTGAAATGACGATAGACCTGATTCATCAAAACGCCTTGATCTTTGCGCAATTCTAAATCCTGATTAAATAATTTTCGTTTTGCGGCATTGGATTTAGGATACTCCTGCTGGCCAAAAAGATTATAGGAAAATAAATTCACCGTCTTTTTCCGCAGAGCAATGCCGTCAACAATTTCCAAATTTTCTGCTAACTCAGGTTTCTGCTTTGCTACATCAGCTGCTAACTCACTAATATATTGACTAGTCTCCATCCCAGTCAATGAGCTTAATTCGGAAATTTTTTGCAAAGTGACAACCGGTAGCGAACGAATTTTTTCAGTAATCTTTAACAATAATTGGGCGGTCACCTCCGCATCACTGTCAGCTTGATGGGGATTTTCATGGACCAAGCCGAGAGAGTCGGATAAATCCTTTAGTCGAAAGCTTGCTTCGGTCGGTAAAAAAATCTGCGCCAGCTCCACGGTATCGATGCCGGGAATTGCCAATTCCGGCACACCGCAGCGGACTAATTCCGCATTTAAAAAGTTATAATCAAAATAAATATTGTGGGCGACAAAAGTAGTATCCACCAACAAGTTATAAATTGTTAAGGCAACATCTTCAAAATAAGGCGCTTTTTGCACCTGGCTATTTGTAATGCCAGTCAAACTTTGGATTTGCTTGGAAATTTTTTGGTCAGGATTAATATCCGTGGCAAAACGGGAGACAATTTTCCCATCTTCAACTAAGACACAGCCAAATTGAATGATGCGATCTGTTTTGTGATCTGTGCCGGTTGTTTCAATATCCACAACCGCATATGTTTTTGACTTCATCAGAAACCTCCCTAGTTATCCTCAAAAATTATACTATAAAAATCAAAAATTGTAAGAGGGAGACGACTAGAGTTTTTTCTTAGTTAAGTTACGCAACTCATCACTTTAAGACTTTTTATTTTAGTTTATTGTGCAAACGTTTACTTCTAAATGATATAATTATTACAGAACTATTTATCAACACTAAAAAAAGTTAAATGGTAAATTTTAACAAAGGAGGAACTGTCATGAAAAAGATTTTGGGGAAGAAAAGTTTTTGGTTGGGTCTGATTGTCTTTTTAGCTTTACTCACTGGCTGTAATGCTGAAGAAGCTTTTTTGACGATAGAAAAAGCTTCCATCACAACGAGTGAAGCCGGTACTGCCACGATTAGCGGGGAAACTAATCCTGACAGCACTGTAAAAATTGATGGGAAAACAATTGAGACAGAAGACGGAAGTTTCAACCATGAAATTAGTTTAACAAGTTTAACTGATAAAAATGTTGTCGTGACCATCGACTTTAACGGTGATGAAATAAAAAAAGAGGTGCTGATTCGCCCTTCTTCGACCTTCATTGAGACTACTGAACGAGCCGATGCCGAAACAGTGCTTGCCTTAGCGGAGAAAAATCCGAATCAAAAAAATTACGATCAAGCCTTTACTTTAATTGCGAGTCTTAGTAAAGAATACTCAGATATTAGTGAGCGACTTGCGATTATTGAAGAGCACTTACCAATACTTACAGCGATTGAAGCAGCTGAAGCAGAGCCGAACAGAACAAATCTGTCCGTTGCTCAAGAAAAACTTGAATTGGCGACCCTCAACAAAACAGCCCTTGCAGATCGTGTATCTAGCATCGAACAAACCGTAGTCTTAAAAGAAGAAACCGAAAGAAAAGTCAACGAAGCCATCGCTGCTGTTGAAAAGGCTGAGCAGTCTTTATCCGACGAGGATTATCAACAAGCCGTAACCTTATTGGCTGCTTTACCAACAACTAACGCAGATTTATCAACTCGAGTCGAACAAGTCAATCAGTCGATTGCGAATAAAAAGGCTGAAGAGCAAAGATTAGCTGAAGAAGCTGTTGCCGCCGCCGAAGCTGCAGCGGCTGCAGAGGAAAATGCAAATGCCCAAACGCCTACTGCTCAAATGGTAATGGTGACACCCACTGGTAAAAAATATCATACCCATAAGTGTGGAAATGGCAATTATTCAGAGGCAACCTTAGATGAGGCTTTAGCCCGTGGTCTGACTCCGTGCGCAAAGTGCTATCCATAAAATAAATTCTTTTAGAAGCTATTTACCAAATTTATTTAACTGAAAATCTGTTGGCTAGTACTTGTTAGCATTATCGCTAATTGGTACTGGCCTCTTTACTTGTCCTCCAAGATAAATAATTTGGTCTGGAACAGAAAAATAAGTTACAAATTTTATTTCTTTAAATAAAATTTCCCGCACAAAAAAACCGGCGATAAAAAAAATCTCGCCGGTTGAAAGGTTTACTTGAATTAAGCTTTAGTAACGTTAGCTGCTTGAGGTCCACGTTGTCCTTCTTCGATGTCGAAGTTAACAGTTTGGCCTTCTTCTAAAGTTTTGAAGCCATCAGTTTGGATAGCTGAAAAGTGAACGAATACGTCGCTACCGTTTTCTGCTGTAATAAATCCAAACCCTTTATCTGCGTTAAACCATTTTACTGTACCTGTTTCCATGAAAAAAATTCCTCCTAAAAGATGTTTTTGCAATTCCATGCTGAGTCAATATAGGAGATGTTTTAAAGGAAACAAACTACCATAATTACCTAACACAAACTACGACTTAAATTGTAACACAGCTACCCTGCAAAGGCTAGGCAAAATCTAAAGGCTTACAGAAATTATGTGGAAAGTCTCATTTAATTAACTTTCTTAAAAATTACAGTTCAGAAATAATAAAAAACAAACTTTTCCTTAAAAAAATTAATAACGGAGGATTGCTACCAGACTCTTTTCATCCGGTGCATCCTGTTGGTCTAAAATGAAAACTTCGCCGCCACCGCTGATTGTGTTGTAAGCAATATCATTTAAAACTTGACGCCGATCATATTCAGTATCGGGATCTTCGCCAAAGCCATCAATCAAATTACTGGTAGAAATAAATAGATGGGAAATTTTCCCTTGAGTCGAGGCTTGGTCGATGTCCACCAATTGATCAATAAATTTCCGGTCTAATAGTTTATTGTAGGCTGCAACTTCTTTTTCTTTTAAAGCAGCCGTAATTTTTTCTGTTTCAACAGCCAAGTCTTTCGTATTTACCTGCACTGGTGAGCCAGTAATAGCCACAGAGGGGTCATAAAAACTCAACTTGCTGATTTTTTTAAACATCGCTTGATTTTCTGGTAAGCCATACACAAATAACGGCGTTTTATCGTCAACCAAAAAGCCCTTCAAGAAATCATCCACCGCTTGGTAATAATTTACCCAATCAATTTCAACTTCTTCATCCTTTGTTGAAACCCCATGGAAGACGCCTGATGCAGTGCTGTAATTAATACTGCCACCCGTCAATTCATCACCTAAAGCTGTGACTACATCAACTGGCGCACCTGTTGGCAGAGCTACTTCAGAGATAACTTTATTGTTAACATCATACAGTTTCATCGTGTCACGGGTTAAAGCTAATAATTTGTAATTATAATTAAACTGAGCATTTTTGATAATCGCCAATAAGTAAGCCCGGTCGCCTACATAATATTGGTCGTCGACTCTGATTGATAAGCGATAGACAAAATCTTCTGTTTCAGTTAAAACGACAGCAACACTTGTAGTGGCACTACGCCAAAAAGAGCTGTCAGCAAGAATTTTATCAATCTTATCTTGGAAGATACCCCAATCTTTTTCAGGGTATTTCTTCAAGAATTTCTTTTTTGCATCTTTTGCAAAATTTTTAAACTTCAATTGATCCTTCTCTACATCTTGATGAGACACATGGGTGTTTAACATGATGGTCACAAAAGGACCCGCCACTGCACCAGAAGTCAATTGAGCCAGTAATTCTTTTCCAACTTTTGTCATAAACAAAAACCTCCTCATGAATATTCTCTTACAACCTCAATTTTAGCACAGTCTCGGAAATCCTTAAAACGTTTTGGTTGTTATTTTGGAGGAAATTCTCAAATCCATAAAATCGTTTTCATTTTTTTCTAATAAAAAATTTAGGAAAACAAAACTATTCATTAATGTTTCCTAAGCTGTTCTATTGTATAGTTATGTTAACCAATTATCCCGAATTGGTTTTTCATACTTACTCCTACAAGAGTAAATAACAACCTTCATTTCCACCACACTCCCATGTGGTGGTTTTTTTGTATTTTCTTTTCCAAGATTTCCTTTTGACAAGAAACTCGCTGAAATTGATACAGCTTTTTTTAACTGGTAAATTTGGTACTTGTCTAAAAATCAGTTTGGTCTGAGTCTAGTAGCGAAAAAAATCATAATCAATCTCAAATTGTGAGACTCCATTTATTGAAAATAATGCTGAGCTGTTTTCACTGGTTCTACTGATTGCCAAACCTTAAATTTTAGCCTCTGAAGAATTTCACGGCAACTTTTTTTAGAATAAAAAAGTCCACGATGAATTAAGAATTTGATTTTTATCTTAAAAAAGCTTGTTACATCAACCATTATCCGATGTTGCTCTTTTTCTTTTTTAATCTATTCAAAAAAATATTAATTTCTAACTTTTTTGAAAATTGGGCAGATTGAGTCTTTTAAGCTTAGGCCTTAAACTAATAATTGAGGTGAGCCCTATGGAAGAAGTTCAAGAATTTCAAACTGATGAAGAAGCTGTCTTTTTGCTTCGCTTACAAAATTTAGTCGTACATTTTTCTGATGAAGAGTATTGTTGCTATAAGTTTTTAACCTTTGATGAAGCTGAAGAATATTTTTTTAAAACTGTTGCGAAAATCCGTTTGAAACACCCTGAATAATTTCGTGGGCTTACAACGTGCTTAACCATTCTCTTTCCTTGCCTAAACAAAAAAAGCTGGAGACTACCCTCTCAAGAGTTAGCCGCAGCTTTTTTTGCTTTTTTTATAATTTTAACAACAAGGCATTGATAGCTACAACGACGGTGCTTAAGGACATAATAATTGCCCCTACCGCTGGACTAAGTAAGAATCCAATTGGTGCCAAAATACCAGCAGCTAAAGGAATCGCTACAATATTATAGCCGGCACCCCACCAAAGGTTTTGCACCATTTTCCGATGGGTATTCTTTGATAAATCCAAAAGCCGTAAAATATCATCCGGATTACTAGCAGTCAAAACCACATCAGCGGAATCAATCGCTACATCAGTTCCGGCACCAATCGCGACCCCGATAGTTGCTCTAGTTAAGCTCGGCGCATCGTTGATACCATCCCCTACCATCATCACTTTTTTACCTTCTTTGACATAGTCAGCGACAATTTTTTCTTTGTCATTTGGCAGCAGTTCACTGTGGTAAACATCAATCCCTAAATAAGTTGCCACAGCAGCTGCCGCTTTTTGATTATCACCAGTCAACATCACTGGCGTAATATTTTTTGCTTTTAGTTGTTGAATGAAGTTTTTAGCAGTCGGTTTAATCGTATCGCCTAAAGCAATCGCTGCAATCAATTGATCATCAATTAACAGAAAGCTTAAAGTATTGCCTTGATTCAAATAACTTGTCAAAGCTGTTTCATCAACACTTAAAGCTCGTTTTGCTAATTCTTTTTGATTCACAATAGCGGCATTTTTATTATTGATGACCCCTTTTAGCCCGACACCTGCTATAACTTGAGCTGTCCCACCGCTATAAACATCAATATTTTGACTTTTAATGTAAGCCATAATCCCTTCTGCTAGCGGATGGTTCGATTGCGCTTCTAAGCCACCAACATACTTCAATACTTCTTCTTTTGAATAATTTTCAGCAAAAATTTCGACTCCTGTTACCGAAAAATTGCCTTCGGTTAAAGTGCCGGTTTTATCTAATAAAACCATATCAATTGAACTGGCTTGTTCTAAGGCATTCCGATTTTTAATTAGCAAACCATTTTTAGCGGCAATTGACGTCGAACGGGCAATGACTAAAGGAATCGCTAAGCCAAGAGCATGGGGACAAGCGATAATAAAGGTCGTCACCATTCGTTCTAATGCTGTACTAAAATCACTGACAATCCACCAAATAATCAAGGCTAAAATACCGGCAGCCAGCGCAACATAAAACAACCATTTTGCGACTTTATCTGAAATACTTTCCAAGCGGGATTTTTCGCTTTGGGCTTTTTTGACCATTTCCATTACCTGCGACAGATAACTATCTTGGCCGATTCCTGCAACTTTCATTTGGAAAACGCCATTGCCGTTGACAGAACCACCGATTACCTTAGAGCCAACTTTCTTTTCGACGGCTAATGATTCACCAGTTAAAGCCGATTCATTAATGCTGGTGGAGCCAGAGGTAATTTCTCCGTCAGCCGGCACTTTGTCGCCAGCACTAACTAATAAAATATCGCCATTGTGGACAGCCGTTAACGGAACTTCTTCAGTTTGACCATTACTCAGTAATCGTTTTACCGAATTTGGCAACAGCTCAGCTAATTTTTGCAAGGCATTGCCGGCATTGCTGACGGCACTCATTTCAATCCAATGGCCTAACAGCATGATGACAATTAAGGTTGCCAACTCCCAGAAAAAGTCCATATACATTTGACCCGTCAGCAATTCAACAACAAAAGCATACATGCTATAAAAATAAGCAACAGAAATCCCCATAGCAATCAAGGTCATCATGCCGGGACTTTTCATTTGCAATTCCATTTTGGCGCCACTTAAAAACGGTTGGCCGCCATAGAAAAATAAAATAGTGGCTAAAATCATGACAACCCAATTGGAACCAGGAAAAGTAAATTGAAACGGCAGTGTTACTCCCATCATTGGAGACAAAATAAGAATAGGAATGGCAATAATCAGAGAGAGCCAAAACTTTTGTTTAAAATTTCCCATGTGCATCGAATGATCCATGCCCCCCATATCATCCATCGCCATTTCCCCATGATGCATATGGTTCATTTTATGACCGGAATGATCCATTGCCTTCATATCGTGATGATGAGCACTGTGATTCATTTCTGAATTTTCTTTTGCTGCAGAGATGCCAGCATTTTTTTCTGTTGAGTCTTGATGCATGTGATGATGCATGGACATGCTAGTATCTTCATGATTATCTTTAGACAGCTCACTGGAATGATAATCGTGATTCATTCCCTGCATGTTTTGCATGTCTTTTTGCATTTCGACATCAAGATTATTTTTAGAATTATTTTTCTGCAGCTGAGTATCAGTTTGAGATTGCTCAGTGCTGGACATTTTTTTCGCTTCATCCACTTTATTCATCATTTTTCCTCTTTTCGTTTACAAATGTAATCTTTACATTTTTTAGTGTACCGAAGCAGATTTTTTCTGTCAAATAAAAGCCACTGAGAAACTGCTAAAATTTTTTACAACGCAAAAACACCTTCATGACTAAGGGTCTTTTAGCCTGTCATAAAGGTGTTTAGCTATTATTTTTTACAACAAAATTTATAAGAGTTATAAAACTTAATTCTGTGAAAAATTTACTGCAATGTTTTTTTCATCATTGCTAATAAAGCTTTGACATCTTCTGGCTTGGTGTCGCCAGTTTCTTTGTCAATAATCGAACTATAAACATGCGGGATAATCTTTTTGACACCGGCATCTACGGCAATTTGAACAATTTCGGCAAAGTTTTCCAAATCAATTCCGCCAGTTGGCTCTAAATAAAAATCATAGGCCGCACAAGCTTCAGCAACCGCAATGTATTCTTCTTTGTGGGCCAAGCCCTTCATCGGAAAATATTTTACCGAGCTGCCTCCCATATCCTTCAATAATTTGATTGCTGTTTCAATGGGAACAATCCCCTCTGGAGCTGCCGAACTTAAAGGGCCTGTTGCAATATTGACAAAGCCAACTTTACCTGTTGGCGAAACCAAGCCGTTGACGATAGTTTCCTCTTGGTTTAAGAGCGCTCGAGAAGTGCCGACACCAGTAAAAACTTGATTGACGTGTTGAGGCTGCAAAACAGCAGAAATTCTTGAAACCATTTGGCTTTGATTAGGATCACCGGCGCCTAAGCCGACCGACAAAGCGTTATTTGTAGCAGCTTGATATTTTTTCATATCTTCAATGGCCAATTCATCACTAGCATAATTTTTCGAGAGCACACCTAAAACTACGTGGCCTTCCGCTGCTTCATAACAAGCCTGGGCATTTTCAACTGAGTTAGCTAAAACATTTAAGCACAAACGATTTTCTAAATAATTGGGTTGTAATGACATTTTTTTCGTTCCTTTCAAGGATAAACTTTTTAAAGCTTTATTAAGCCATAATTTCCTGCAGACGCTGAATTATTTTCTTCATTTCAAGGGCATTAACGGAGCGAATATCAAATTCGATAATACCGTTATTGGCCTGATACTCCCGGGTATAAATCGCCGGACTTTGACTTTTTAATTCGCTGATTACTTCTTTAGCGTTCTTTGGTCCAGTTATTTTTACACTCGCCCGATAAATTTCTCGGCCAGCGCTGTCCTGCACACTTTTTGCGTCGATATTTTGAATCTGATTTAATTCGTCAACAAAAGGCGTTAAACGCGCCTGCATTGAAGTACCATCTTCAGAACCGACTGTCAAATAATCCTCAACCGCTTGAGTAAAGCCTAAAATATTATCTTTACCGATTTTCATCGCCCGGCCAATTCCTTTACCCTGCAGGCGGACCCATTCAATCAATTGCTTTTCACCGATGACTAAACCAGCACTCGGCCCTTCGATTGCTTTGGCGCCTGAGTAGATAACTAAATCAGCCCCTGCTTCGCTGTATTTAAACAAATCTTCCTCAGCAGCAGCGTCAACAATCAATGGCAGTTGATGTCTCTTGGCAACTTCTGCAGCTTCAGCAACTGTCAGCATACTTTTTTGAACCGTATGATGGCTTTTAATATATAAAATGGCCGCAGTATTCTCTGTAATCATCATTTCCAGATGTTCTGGCGTACACATATTAGCATAACCGGCTTCAATAACTTGACCGCCGCCTTGGGCAACCATCACTTCAACTGGTGTACCGTAATCAACATTGTGGCCTTTGGGTAAAATGATTTCTCTTTTCGTAATTTTTTCTGTATAAGGATGATAAACATGGTACAAACTACCTTGACCAATCACAGCAGCGACACTTTGGGCAATGCCCGCAGAAGCGGAGGAAACAATTTGAGCATCTGCCACTTTTAACAAGTTGGCTAAGTAAGCACCGGTTTTTTCACTGAGGTCGGCCATTTCAAAAAAATGTTCACCGCCAAATTTCTGAGCTGCTAACACATTTTCAGAAACTTTTGAGACGCCGAGGATTGTCATCCGCCCGGAGGCATTGATTACTTCCTTTAAATTAAATTTTTGATAACTCGTTGTCATACACCAGACCTCCTATTACTGTCTTGACCGGCACGATTTGTTCATTGGCTATTTCTTGATTGCCATTAGAATCAATTAATTCTTTCTCAGCTTCGACAAATTTAAAAATCGTAAAATCAGCATCCAAACCTTCAGCGATAGCGCCTTTACTGTTCAAATTAAAATTTTTAGCCGGGGCAACGGTAACCTTTTCTAAAATTTCTGGCCAGCTATAGCCGACTACTCGCAATTTTTCCATTGTCGTCGCCAGATTAAAGACCGGCCCTTTTTTACGATTGCGAATATAGATATCCGTACTAATCGACGTCGCCTTCAACCCTTCTTGAAAGGCTTCTTTGGCCACCGTGAAATTAAAGCTATCTGTCCCGTGACCGATATCAAAAATAATTCCCCGCTTAAAGGTCTCCCAAGCAAAAGCTTTAATTTTACCTGTTTGCCAGTCATAAATCCCATTTGCTTTTCCGTTAAAGCAATGGGTCACTACATCGCCTTGGTCCAATAAAGCAAAAATCTCATCTAATTTCGGCGGCGCTGAACCAATATGAACCATCAATGGCAGAGGAGCATGGCTTTTTTGAATTTTTTTAGCCATCTGCAAAGGGGTCAAGCCATTATCACCAATTACGGTTTTACTCATACGAGCCTTAATCCCAACAATAAATTCCGGATAATTTCCCAGCGCTTCGTCGATTAAAGCTCCTTGGACTTTACTTAAATCAGCCAATTCATCTTGTTCGACAATGCCCCATTTGGATATATTTAACAAGGCTAAAACATTTGTTTTGCTGCGCTTGGCAAGCTCCGCAAAATCACCGATATTTTCTGCTCCGGTTGTACCGGCATCAATTACCGTCGTCACACCTTGAGTCACACCGATTTCATCGGGATAATCATAGTAGAGCTGCATTTTTTCATAGCAGTGAACATGGTCATCTATCCAGCCGGCAGAAATATATTCATTTTCTGACAGATGCAGTTCTTGAAGCGCCGGCTCTGTAATTTCTTTGGCAACAGTTGTAATTTTTCCTGCTTGAACACCAATTTCAACTATTTCTCCCTGAATATTCCGCGCATTTTTTATAATTAAATCTAGCAAGGGTCACTTACTCCTTTCAGCTTTCCCAGAAAATAAAATTCTATAACATTATAATCTTTCAACGCTATTAGCTTAGCATATTTTTTTGTGGTTGTAAACGTTTTGCAATCTGAAAAAATTTTAATTATTACTTAAAATTGTGGAAATCTTAGCGAGAAAAAACTATCCCAAAAAAATATTATTGGGATAGTGTCTGATTAAGTTTCGTATTCTATTTCATAAGGATAGGCTGTCGTATCGTAAATTGCTAAAGAGTATTCTACAATTTTGCCGTCAAAATCAATTGATTGACGGTTACGCTGCAGAGCGATTTGGCTGTCGGTTTGCAAAATCTTTTTTTGCTCCTCCGTCAAAACAATTGCAGAAAAACTATCTTTAAAGCGTTCAATTTCAAAGCCATTGCTGTGGAGCAAACGGTACAAAGAAAAATCTGCAAAATTTTTCTGATCAATTTTTTTGACATTGCCCGGTAAAAAATGCTGAATGTAGATAAACGGCTGCTGATTAATAGCATAAGTCCGACTCAGATAAAGAGCCTTAGCGCCAAAATATTGAAACATTGGATTATCTTTCGTCAATTTTAAAGTTTGAAAGTCCAGTGTCTTCTTTTCAACATTTTTATCCGAACGCTCTAAAATATCGGTAAAACTCGCCGCCCGGGACAATTTATTATAGGGGCGATTATTGATGACGGTCGTGCCTTTACCGCTTTTCTTTTCGACATATTCATCGGCGGCCAACAGTTCAATCGCCTTACGAATGGTAATCTTACTGACTTGATATTTTTTTTCCAGCTCAGTTTCAGTCGGCAACATACTATTTAAAGGATAGACTCCGGCATAGATGGCCTCTCGCAGCTCATCTGCTATTTCTAAATATAAAACACGATTGCGCTTCATCGGCTTACCTCCAGCTTTTTTTCTTTATAAAAGATTATAACAATATCTTCCTTAACTTGCACAAAATTTTTCTCTAAATTTGTTTTTTTGACAGATTGGTCTATCTGTCAAAATCAATAAGGGTATCATTTGCCATAATAGGCCCACAGGACTACTCTTAACTTAGCAAAAGAAAATTGCTGACAATGATCTAAGTGAATCAGAGAAAGAAGGATGCTTTATGCAAAAAGCTTTGATGATTGGAACAGGTATCGGAAATTTAGCAGCTGGCATTTATTTAATTCGTGACGGTGGCTTTCAAGGCAGCCAAATTACAATGTACGGGTTGGAAACCCATGGCGCTAACGATGGCAACACAGTGGCGGCTTATGAAGATGAATACAGCAATTCAGCGTTAAGCAACAATCGTGGTTATTTAGCTAAGGGTGGCCGCATGTTAAACGAAGAAACATATGAAAATCTCTGGGATATTTTGCGCTCCGTCCCTTCTTTAGACCATCCCGGTCAAAGTGTCACAGATGATATTTTGAATTTTGATCACGCTCATCCAACCCATGATGTGGCCCGTTTGATTGACCAGTTTGGTCCGCGAACTAAACCAAATAAAGATAATTATGAACACATGCAATTTAATAATAAGGACCGGGCATTGCTGACAAAACTGATGTTAATGCCTGAAAGCAATGAACAAACCTTAAATAATATCAGTATCAGTGAATGGTTTAAAAATTCTCCCCATTTTTTTGAAACAAATTTTTGGTATATGTGGCAAACCACGTTTGCTTTTAAACGGGCCAGCTCAGCCATGGAACTGCGGCGTTATATGAACCGAATGATTTTAGAATTCAGCCGCATCAATACATTAGCCGGCGTCACCCGCACGCCTTACAATCAATATGAAAGTATTATTTTGCCAATGCGCAGCTACTTGGCAGACCGGGGCGTTACCTTTGTCAATAATATTAAAATTACTGATTGGGATTTCAAGGATACCCCACTGCAGGATGATATCATTGTAACCGGTCTACATTATCAAAAAGTTGACGATGGCGAAACAGGAATAATTCCGGTAGCTGAAACTGACTTGGTTTTTGATACAAACGGTTCAATCACTGATAGTTCTTCAATTGGTGATTTAGAGACTCCCGTAAAAGAAAATTTTGAATATGCACCAAGCGCTATGCTTTGGAAAAAAGCCACAGAGAAATTTTATTCTTTAGGACAACCGGATAAATTTTTCAATGACCGCAGCCAAAGTGAATGGATGAGTTTCACCGTAACCACCGATAATCATTTTCTTGTTGATCAAATTTCTCGGATTACCCAACAAGAACCCGGCAATGCTCTGAATACGTTTATTCATAGTACGCCGCTCCTTTCAATCGTCGTCCATCATCAACCCCATTTTAAAGCGCAAAAGCCAAATGAAACAGTTTTTTGGGGTTACTTTATGTATCCTCGTCGCAATGGTGATTATGTGCAAAAACCTGTCATTGAAATGACTGGTCGGGAAATGCTGACGGAATTATTAGGCCATTTAGCCGCAGTGGACCCCAGCAATGATAATCTGCGCAACCATCAAGAAGAAATTTGGAACTCAGTCGTCAATGTGATTCCTGTGATGATGCCTTATGCCAGTGCCCTCTTCAACCAACGGGCCGTCGGTGATCGTCCGGCTGTCGTACCGACTCATTCGAAAAACTTGGCCTTTATCAGTCAATTTGCGGAAATGCCCTTTGACATGGTCTTTACTGAACAATATTCTATCCGAGCAGCACAAATTGCCGTTTATACTTTTTTAGGTATTCCTTTAAGTCAATTGACGCCGCTCCATCACTACGAAAAAGATCCAAAAATTTTGGCCCGGGCCACAAAAACAATGTTCCGCTAAACTTTTTCTCAGAAAGTAGGTGTCCAAATGAAAAAATTGGCAATCGTTTCAAAGGCGCTAGTCATTGGTTCTGCCATGACCATCACCATCGCCGTCTTGACAAAAAAATTTTTTGATTCGTTAAATGAATAAACTTGCTTTTGCTAGTCAAGTATCAGTTTTTCAACGATAAGCTGTCGCTAAACAGTTTCAAAAAACTTTTCAGCGCAGTTTCTCTTGATTAGCTGATACTTTTTTTATGAAAACTTTCTCAGACCAAAGCCGATTAGTTGTCCCAATCCTTTGCAAGTATTACACTATAGAAAACGATTTCATTTTAGAAAGGCGGAATAGTAATGGCTTTTTCAAAGAAGACCCGAACAGATTCAATCGCTTATTTAAAAGAACATCCCGTTGACTTATTAATTATCGGTGGCGGCATTACCGGTGCTGGTGTCGCAATTCAGGCAGCGGCGGCGGGAATCAATACCGCTTTAGTCGAAATGCAGGATTTTGCTGAAGGCACCTCTTCCCGCTCTACCAAACTTGTTCATGGCGGCATACGCTATCTGAAAACCTTTGATGTAGAAGTTGTCGCAGATACTGTAAAAGAACGGGCAATTGTCCAACAAATTGCCCCGCATATTCCAAAACCTGACCCGATGATTTTACCGATTTATGATGAACCCAACGCAACATTTTCGATGTTTTCTGTCAAAATTGCGATGGATTTATATGATCGTCTGGCCAATGTAACCGGCACAAAGTATGAAAATTATATGATTGACAAAGCTGAAGTGTTAAAACGTGAACCACAATTAAATGACAAAAATCTTTTGGGGGCTGGCGTCTATTTGGATTATCGCAACAATGACGCACGCTTAGTGATTGAAAATATTAAACAGGCCGCAGCAGACGGTGCCCATCTGCTCAGTAAAGTCAAAGTTCTCAGCATTACTCATGATGCTAACGGTCAAGTAGATGGCGCGCTTGTTCAAGATATTTTGACGAAAGAAGAATTTAAGATTACCGCCAAAATTGTCATCAACACAGCGGGACCGTGGTCAGATTTGGTACGGCACTTGGATGACAAGGCTGAAAAAATCAGTCACCTGCGACCAACTAAAGGTGTGCATTTAGTTGTTGATAGAGAAAAATTAAATGTGCCTCAGCCAACTTATTTTGATACTGGTAAAAATGATGGCCGGATGGTTTTCGTAATTCCCCGGGAAGAAAAAACTTACTTTGGGACAACCGATACAGATTATCACGGAGACTTTGCCCATCCGACAGTCACCCAAGAAGATGTTGACTATCTATTGGAAATAGTCAACCAGCGTTATCCCCATGCGGATTTAACCATTCATGATATTGAAAGTAGTTGGGCGGGCTTGCGGCCGCTAATTTCAGCCAATGGAAGTTCTGATTATAACGGCGGCACTAAAAATCATTTGTCCGACGAAAGTTTAACAGCCGTTGTCTCAGCCGTCGAAGCTTATTTAAAAGATCAACAAAAACGTGATTTAGTTGAAAAAGCCGTGGAAGATGCCCACGGAAAAGAAAGTGAAGCCGCAGCCGGCGATAATCCTTCTGCGGTATCCAGAGGCAGTGACTTGACAGAAGCCGATGATGGTTTGGTGACCTTATCCGGTGGCAAAATTACTGATTACCGACTGATGGCTGAAGGCGCCATGAAATTAATTCAAAAAATTCTGCAGGAAAAATATCAACAAACGGTTGAATTAATTGATTCCACTCATTATCCAGTGTCTGGCGGTCAGCTTGATCCGGCAAATGTTGACGAGGATTTAGAAAAATTAGCTGAATTAGGTGAAAAAATTGGCCTTTCTTCAGCTGATGCGAATTACTTAGCTAATTTGTACGGCTCTAATCTGGAAACTGTCCTCAGCTATGACGGCGAACTGTTTTCTGGTTTAAATCGCAGAGAAAGTATCAGCCTGCGCTATGCACTAGCGGAAGAAGCCGTCTTAACTCCAGTTGATTTTCTCTTGCGGCGCACTAACCACATCCTCTTTATGCGAGACAGCTTAGATGGGTTAATTGAGCCAGTAGTAAATGCACTAGCTGACTACTTTAACTGGACTGAAAAAGAAAAAACTTTTTATCAGGATGAACTTTCCGCAGTGATTGCTGAATCCGATTTACAGGAACTAAAAGCCAATAATTAAAAATTAAATGAACCAAAAATAAAACCCAAGTGCTTTATATAGAAGATAATCCTTACTACGATTTTCTTCTATATAAAGCACTTGGTTTTTTTTGTGTCTTTGAAATTTTTTTGTCGGCTGACTACTTCAAATTTTTAGTTCGAAGCAGATAATTGCGCCATGTTCGCCAAATAAAATACAAGAATACAACTGTCACTACAATTAAGAAGCCAACTACCAGATAATTTTTAGCCTGTCTGAATTGGGTAGCATTATCAACAGTGGTGGCCACATCTTCAGTATAAGGTACACGATGCCCACGGACTAAAAGGCGGTGGGAATTTATCATGTAAGGAGTACAAGTAACTAACGTAATTAAATCTTCTCCCGGAACAATCAAGAGGCTTTCAGTTTCATTTGGCAAAACCGTTTCAATCCGATCGACTTGATAGGCCAATTTTTCACCTAAAACAGTTAAGACAAAGAGATCCCCTTCAACCAACTCCGGCAAATCGGTAAACAATTTTTTCTGCGGCAATCCCCGATGAGCCGAGATGACTGCATGAGTATTGATTCCCCCAATCGGCTGAGAGGTGCCGCCCAAAACCGTTGCACCAATGTCTAATAAAGAATCACTAGTTGTGTCAAAGAGCGGAATTTCCACAGCGATTTTAGGAATCGAAATGGTGCCTAATAAATGTTTTTGATAAGCAGTTTGACTGACACTTTCAGCGGCTGTAAATGGATCGCTATCTGGATTATTGCCCTCTTCAGCTAAATGTTGATTCGCTTTCGCTAATTCATTCAGCTGTTCTTGTTCATTTGAAAGCTGGCTGTGGTAGCGGGCCAAACGTTGCTGATCAATCAGATTATTAACAGCATCTGAATAAAAAGGATAGCAAGCCACCAATAAGCCGATAAAAAATATTAGCCCAATTCCTAATTGTTTCAGAAAATTGAATCTAACAGAGCTGGCCTTTTCCTGTTTGAAGGCAGCCTGCTGTAAAAGATATTTAGGTGGTGAGCCTTTTTTTATTTCAAGATACTTTCTAGGTTTGCCTTTTAAAGTAAATTCTTGATTGGCTAACTTATTTATTTTTGCTTTTAAGATGAGTCGAGTTTCCTTTTTCCCTTGCAGCGCTACCCAATACTTACCGCCGGGAATACCAGCAAACAATACCTCCCCTTGGGAATTGACCCGTTGCTGAGCCGCTGGGATTGGTAGAACACGGCCTTTACGATCAGTCAGTAAAAAAATGGCTTTGCGCTTATTTTTGACAAAAAAGCGCAGATTATAACGGCGGCTTGTGAACCGGTAAAAAACAATTTTGCGCCAGAGCCACCAGCCAAACAGACTAAGAAACGCCAAAATTGATAAAAGAATTAAAATCAAGCGATAACGATGATAATTTTGCGTCTGTTGAATCGCTTGGTTCATTTCCGCTTGATAAGGGATGCGAGAGCCAGTGACTAATAAGCGATGACTATTTATTCCATAAGGTGTGCAGGTTAACAAGGTTACCAAATCTTTATTTTCAACAATCTCTAAATCCGAAAACTCTGTAGGCACAACTTTTTTGACGTTCATTACCTCATAAGCGAGGCGTTCACCTAACACATCGATGTAAAATAAATCCCCCTGTTTTAGCTCCTCTAAATCCGTAAATAATTTTTTTTCCGCCAAGCCAGTATGCCCGGTAATCACCGAATGGCTACCCACCCCACCGATGGGATACGAAGTTCCCTGCAGCAAAGTAGCACCTTGTTGCAATAATGTTTCATTGGTTTCATCAAAAATCGGCAGACTGACCTTAATTGCCGGAATATAAACGGCCCCTAAAGAGTGTTCTTCTAAATAACTTTTATCAGGATTTTCTATCTTGCTGACGACTTCCTCAAAAGGATCTTCTACCAAACCGAGTCCCGGTACGGCGGTCTTGGCATTCTCAACATTTTTTTGCTGTAGCTCAGCTAATTTGGCGGCCTGTTCTTCCCGATTTGTTTCAGCTTCTTTTTGATATTGAGTAATCCGCTGCTGATCAATAAAATTGTTCAAGGAATCCACCACAAAGGGGTAAGCAAAGATAGCAGCTCCTGATAAAAATAGCCCTGGCATCAATAATTTTAGAATGAAATTTACCGAAGCGTCTTTTTTCATTAGCTTACCTCCCTCGTTTTAAACTTTTAGCTATCGATTCATATTTTTAGCCAAGATTTAAATAATTTTTTTAATATGTGTCTCACTTATTCTATGTACGACTTCCGTTTGCTCATTTGTCATTTAAAAATAACCGGTCCAAGCTCTGCTTTGCGCCTTTGGACCGGTTATCGGTTTTCATTCAATTTTTATTTATCTTAAAATTTATTTTTAAGCTTTGACGGTTCTTTTAGAATTTTTAAACCAAAGATAAGCGCCAATCATCATACCTGTTCCAATTACTAAAAAGGCTACAATTCCTGCGCCACCAGTAGATGGCAAAGTCCCTTTTCTGGTATTAGAAATAGTCACGTTCTCAGCCATTTCAACGCTGACAGCTTCCTTATCATAGGTTCCCCAAGCAACGTTGAAGTTTGTATAAGCACTCTCGCCATTTGGTAAAGCATAGCCTTCAGGAGCAACAACTTCTTGCATTTGATAGTTGCCATATTCTAGGCCGACTACATCAAAGGACCAGTCCTTACCATTAGCTGTATCAAAAGCCGTCGCCATAAAACGAGTAGCATTCGGAGCTGGATCTTCATCTGTCCCTCTGTCATTCCAAATAATATTTGTCGCAGCAGAAGAATAATTTTCCATTGTGTCAGTGCCATTATAGAACACAGCATATTTGCTTCTATCAGCATTCCACAAAATAAATTCTGCCCCTACTAAATTGTCTTGACTAGAACCGTCAATTTTTTGGAACTTACGGCCGCCAGTTAAAACTTTTTCATCTGGAATAATATCTTTTTGATAGCCAGTTTCGCCTTCACGACCAATGGTGATGGTTGCTTTGTTATCATGGAGTATATCTGCTTGAACTGTTGCAGTCAAAACCATGTTATAGTTCAAGGTTAAGGTACTACCCGGAGTTAATTTTGCTAGTGTGTCAGTATTCGCAAATCCAGTCTCAGCATTTTTAGTTATGATTTCTAAATGAAACCCGCCATCTTCTTCTGTGATGGTGTAATCAGTATTTAACACTAATTTGGTATTACTAGTCGTATCAACGACTTCTAATGAATCTGTCACGTACTTCAAGTTTTCTGTTGGCACATCGACAATTGTAAAATTAGTGATGACTGGCGACTGGTCGTTATTTACATCTCGAATGAAATACGGAATCGGCGAAGTAATTTCATAAGGAAGTACCACACCTTTTTCTAAATCAACGACTTTGACTGTTGTTGTCCCCTCTCCTTCTTTCACTTGAATCTCAGTAATTTCACTAGGGTCAACAGCAATTGTTTTGGTTGGTGTTTGCTGTTGGTTTTTCGCATAAAGATGAACATCATCATTGAAGGTATCTAAAAATGAACCGTCCCAAGCGCTACCTTCAGTAATATTTGGCATCATCACTGGTAACAAAATGACCATTGGCGTAGCAATAATTGAAATATCTGCCGGAGAATAGGTTTCGACAAACATTAATACTTTGTCCCGATTCAGGCCATCAGTTGTTCTAACATTGGTAAACTCAACCAGACCATCTTCGCCATTGATATTAGCTGTCGTTTTAGTTTCTAATACAGTGGCACCGCTGACTACCCATGAAGCATTCCAATTATCTTGAATAGCTTGAAGTGCATCTGCTGAACTTAAGCCATCACCAGCTGCTTCGGTTTGTGGATTGTCCTGCAAAGCATTATAGTAAATATTGGTAACATCGTATAAAGTAAAATCAACTCCGTTTAAGCCGGCACCACTAAAATCCATTTCTAAACCGGTGTTTAATGTTGCATCTGGAATTCCTGTCTCAGCATCCCAAACTTTTTTATGCAGTGTAAAGGAAATTTCACTTGGCTTTTCCGTCACTGCTGCCGCTTCGGCTGTCGTTGCCCCTGCCCCGATAATTCCCGCCATTAGCGGAGCTGCCATTAAAAAGGCAGCGATTGATCCCAATAATTTTCTTCTTTTCATCTCTTTTCCCCCTCATGGATAAAACAATCTATTTTATTTTGAATCTCTGATACCAGTTGTTCTTTTCTTCAAAAACCAAGCAACGCCAAGTAAGATTATCCCCAAGATACTTACTAGTGATTTAGCCGCCCCAGTATCTGGCAGCTTACCGCCATCATCTGTTGGTGAAGTCACTGTTTTTTCGTTATAGACTCGTGGCTCTTGCTTTTGATACGCACTTTCGGGAACTTTTCCCGAAGCCAATTCATCCATTGAATAACCATTGACAGTGACAAATAAGGGATTTCCTTCTTCATCCTGCCAACTTTCAGGAATGACGACTTCTATTTCTTTATCAGCAGGCGTTATCTCGTAACCGGCAGCCGTTGCCAGCTCTTCAAAATAATAAGTACCTGAAGGCAGATAACGTTCGTTAGTTGTCACCACCCCGTCTTCATCTGAGATAAATTTTGTCACTTCAGAATCCGTCAACGGATTACTCGAGGCAATCCATTGATTATGCAAATCATGGACCTCGCTTTGCTGGAGATAAAGCTTGTTGCCATCCACCAGTTGATACAGCGCAAAAGTAACTCCCTCTAATGGGGTTAAGACGTCACTACCAGCAGTCCGTCCTAATTTAAAAAAGTAAGGATCTCGCACATAGCCGACATTTTTAGGATAAATGTGAATCTCCTGAAGCTCCGTTAATGGATCACGGGGATCCATAATTGGCAAAACAACTGCAATCGGAATTGCCCTAGCTTCAATGTCAACATTAAAACCCACACTGGCATCAACTTTCGTTTCGACAACGAGGTACACACAATCTAAATCACCGCTTTTTCTGGGCAAAAAGATTCTACCAGTGCCTCGACCATACTCATCATCATTAACTGTCGTCACTGGACTACCGGTAACTTGCTGCAGATTTTCAGTTTCAACCAACTCTTGAATTTGATTGTGATTGAAGCCACTGATTTTTTCGACAAAATCAGCTCCGGAATCAACATCTCGATAATAATAATCGGTTAAATCGTAGACTAAAAAATTAGCACCATTTAAAGGGGTGGCTTTAGTCACCACGTCAACCGTTTCCCAGTCTTCTTCACTAATCGGCAGTCCGTCATTTTGATAATCGGCAATTTCGTCAGAAACAATGTCTCTAGCAATATACTTATGCAAAATCAGTTCTACTTGATCGTAATTGGTGGTTGTTTGAGCTGCGGCTTCTTTAACACCCAAGACAGTCAAACTCAGTAGTAGAACCAAAAGAAAGCGAAGAATTTTTTTCATGAGCGTCTCCTCCTTTGGTTCCGATACACATAATACAGTCCTATCAGCAGCATTGCGCCAAACAAACCAGCAGCTATCAAGGTAAATAGTATCCTACCGCTTCCGCCAGTCGCCGGTAGTGGGAATGTCGGATCATTTTCCACATCGAAGCTAACAAGGAGCTTGGTTAGATTACCGGTTTCATCAGTAACCTCAGTCAAATTAGCAAGTTGCTGGCTATTTTCAACTTCCAGACCAGCGTCATCAAAATAGGTTAGCTTGCCAATAATTTGACCTTTTTCAACCAGTTCACCGTCAATTATTTCATTACTTTCCTGTTGACTCACTTCTAAAACGATGTAACCCGGAACACTACGGTAGCCTTCTGGTGTCGCCACTTCGTAAATTTTGTATTTGCCAAGTTCTAGCGGCTCTAACTGGTGCAAGGCTGAATTTTCTGGCGGATTAGTTAAACGAGCTGGATCACCTAAATCTTCATTATTGTCTGACAGTCTGACATATTCAAAGGTCGCTCCCTCTAAAGGTCGTTGGGTGTGACTATCAATTTTTTGAAATTCAAGGGCTAGCTGAAGCTCATTTTTGACAGAGAGGGTTAAGATTCTTTCCTCCTCGACTGTCGCTAATTCATACTGATAACCCTCTGTCTCAAGCGTCGCATTTTTGTCAAAAGTAAACGTGCCGTCTGCATTTAAAGTAAATTCAAATTCGGTTTGGGCTACCGTATAGCCCAAGAGACCATCAACTTCTGTGACTGTATAAGTTCCAGGCATTAGTTGAAGCCTTCTATCAAAATTTAAATCTCGATATTTTTCGCTGGTTTCGCGATTTTTAGCATAGAAAAATCCCGTCCCTGTTTCATTGAGCATTAAGTCGCCGCTAGCATCAATGCCGTCAATTCCGCTATAAGCTTTGAAATATTCTTGATTAACATCATCTTTGCGTACCAGCTCAAAGCCGACTCCTGTAATTGCTGTACCATTTTGATCAACTTTACGAATTTTAAAATCCCGATTAGTCATTTGATTGGAGATGTTAAAATTAAGTTGAATCAATGACTCGTCTTCATTAAGCAAATCTGCGTATTTTGATCTTTCCCACTCGTCTTCACCGGCACCATTTTGTTGATATTCAATTTGTTTATCCTGATAATTCAAGCGGACATTCCAATAATCCTCCGCTTCCGGTTGGGCATAACCATCAGGTGCTTTAGTTTCTACAATTCTGAAATTCGTATATTTTTCATTCAGGGCTTCCTTAAGATAAACTGGCTGCTCCGCATTTAAAAATGTCACTTTGCCCAAATCATCTGAAGTCCCTTGGCCGATTACCTCGTATTCGCCGGTTTCTGTATTTTCCTTCAATAGCTCAAACTCAGCACCCGGTAAACCTGTATTAGTTCCTTCGATCACTTTGTTTATTTCAATTTGTATCGGTTTCATTTGATTGACTAAATCCAAATTGACATACAGTTGATCAAAATCTTGATAGCCGCCTTCAGCGGGATCCGTCAAGGTTTGAACAATTGTAAAGGTATGATTTTCACCTTGGTAGTAGCCTTTCCAGACATTTTCTGAGTTTGCGTCGACACCATATTCTCCAGAGGTGGGCTCAACTAGCTCATAATGATTTAAGACTTCACCTTCGTTTGCTAGTTCCTTGCGAATAGTAAAGGCTAAGTAATCATTCATTAGTTGATAGTATGCCGGATCAGAAATTTCCTTCACGTAATAAGTCGGATAAGTTTGATTGTCCTCCGAGCTAAATTGCTTTTTCGAGCTGGCCAAACCGTCAGTGTCTGTCAGCATATATTCTATTAATTCATATTCGCCGCTATCATTTTTCTCATAAAGACCTAAAGTGATTCCGGAAATACCATTGCCGTGTTCATCAGTTTTTGTCAGGTGTAAATTTCGCTCTTTACCAATAAAGCGGATTGACGGAGCTGGAATATACATTCGGTTGGTCTTTTGCGTTTCTTCATTTTGGTAATCTTTTTCATTTATCAAATAGGCTTCATCGTTGACCGTATAAAAATTCCCATTTTGGGCACTGGCATCAAGCTTAGCTTGGTACCTGATTCGCACCATATCGCCTTCGCCTAAAGAAATGCCATCAAAACGATAAGCATGATTTTTTTCAATCGAGCCTTCCGGTTCATAAGAAGTCGGATGGGCAACGACATCCGGCTGAACGCCGTGCTGACTTTCATCCCATTCGACTGGTTCCTTGTATTTTGTCGTTTCGCTGGCATTATCATTCTCATCGAGATGCCAATAGGTTATATCAGAAGCATTGCCGGGATTGTATAAAGAAACATTTAATCCCGTGGCATCATATAAAGAAGCGTTGGTGATAGTCGTTTCAAATTTTGAAACAATTTGCGTCAGTGCATTAACTAACTCCTCTTGGGAATCAGCCCCATAATAATAAGAATCCTCATTAGCATTGGTGACTTCAGATTCAGGTTTTAAATCAGCAATGTTTTTCAAAACATTGCGTCCCAGAGCATCCTGCACGCCGCTGTCCCCTGTTTGATTGCCATTCAAGCCGACTCCAATACTGTAAACCCTTGGAGTAATCCCGTACTCATCAGCCATTTTATCTCTTTTCCAATGGTGGTAAGCAATGGTTTGGATGGCATTTGCTTTATTATAGGAATTAGTAGTGGCATTACCACTTCCATACCAGTAACCGGAGACCGTAGTATTTGTTTCTTCGCCATAGCGATAATACCGACGATTGGTATTACTAGGTCTTTCTGAGGTAGCAAACTCTGTTGGATAAAGTTCATTTGCTGCAAAACTTGAGGTTAAGCTATTATTAGCTTGGGTTTCATAATTTCTGATGAAACTATTACCAGTATCATTGGTCCAATAGTTTGCCGCTTGTGCAGCTACAGTCCATCTATCAAAATTAGCTGAACTACTGGTATTTGTTCGAAACCCGCTGTAAGAAAAAGTTGGTGTACCATCGCCAACGACTATCAGAACTTTTTCAGGATTTCGACCAGCTGCGCCATTATCCCGATACAAAACTTCATAGCCTTTATTTATTCCTAGTGATAAAGGTGTTCCTGAATTGTCATAGGCTTGATCTGTTAAAACAGGAGACTTCAAAACAGTTTCGCCATTACTAGTTAAAGCAAGCTCTGATGACTTGACCCTGTCGACTCCTTCACTGCCAAAGTCGACTAACCCCACGCGAATATCTAAACCCGCTGTGTTAAAAAGTTTTGTGATTGTAGAAGTGAGAGCCGTTGTCATGGCAGTATCTTTTCTCACGCCGTTAATCGTTGTCGCCATACTAGAGGAACGGTCTAACACAAAAACAACATCAATTGGCAGCTGCTCCTTGATGGTACCACCAATAATATCAATATAAACATTGTAAATAGTAGTATCGTCTTGATCACCAGCGACATGTTCAGTAATCGGTTCTACCCATTTTTTCATGTAAGCTCCGCCGTAATCTAAATAGCTGTTAGAAAATGTCTGCTCACTGCCCCACAATTGAATATTGTTGGCAAAATCATTAGCTGAGCCAGCCTCTTGGCTAGCTGTGTAATCATAGTTGCGCCAATTCGCTCCGCCGGCGACAATCACATTATCAGTGATGCTGTCTGTATCGTTGACAATTTCTCCTGAAATGCTGTACAGCTCCCCTTGAATACCCGAGTATAATCCATCGCTGCTAAAATCATTTGCTGTGTCATAATTATTTGTCGCAATCAAGGGATAGCGCCGTTGCGTGTTGCTCTCTCCTTCGGCATATTCATATGGAAAAGGGTCACTCTCAGAAAATGGGGCCAAGTTGATTGGTGCAATTAAATTTTGTTGTAAATCTCGCAGAATGTTTTGATTACTGCTAGATTCTGTGTTAGCCTCCGCTTGACTTTCGACCTGGTTTCCCTCTGCTTTTGTATCAGTAGTTGTCTCAGTTGTAGCTGTGTTTGCTGTTTTAGTTTCTTTTTCAGTCTGGCTACTTTCTTGATCTACTGCCACTACTAAAGGTAATTCACCTTCTGCCACCGTTTTACTCAAGGTAAAAAATAACTTTCCTTTTTTGCTTCTCGTTGAATACCCCTCACCGTAGTACCAATCCAAATCTTTTTCATCATTAGCTGCTTTAATCGTTGCCAACTGCTCTTCATCAGCTTGACTTGTCATCAGCCCTTCACCGCGAATATCTGATACTGTGCCAAAGCCGCTGTCTGCTAAAGCATCATTATCAATTGCTAGCCGCAGACGACTTGCAGTTTTTGAAGCCTTTTTTTCAAACTCGACTGTCCATTGATAGCTAGTCTTTGTCTCAATAAAAGAAGCCGTCACAGTCGTGTAATCCTCATCCAAAACGATTTGTTTCTCTGACGAATCTGCTTGAATTGTCAGCTCTTTTTCGGCAACCATACTCTCATAAGTAACTACTGAAGCAAGCCCTCGGCTATAAGGTAGCAAGACACCTAAAATCAAAAGAAAAGCCGTTATCCGTTTTTTCATTCCCTCACCCCTTTGTTTCTAAAACGTCTCCCCAGACAATTTTCCATACTATAAAAAAACAAAACTTTAAAAACCAAACACAAATTAAGTTATAATTAAAAATAATTCGCTACATTTAATTTGCTCACTAATATACAATACGCAAAAACAGCTTCACAAAAATTATTCATTTTCATTTTTCTTCATTTTCATGAATTAGAAAATTATTCAATCAGAAATATCTCTTTGTAAAAAGTACAAATTGGAAAACATTCTTAATAAATTTTATTTATTAATTTGTAATTTTTGCATAAAAATATCCTTTTTCTATATTTATGAAGTTAATAAGGATATTTTATATGTAATTATTAAGTTATTTTTATAAAATCATTATAAGCCAGCGATACATAATAATCAACATTTTTCATCAAAAACAAGGAATTTATTTTCCTGAAGTAGACAAAATAAAAAAACGTTCGTATTTTTATCAAGACACAAAAAGAAGGAAATGCTTTAACTAGTGATGATTTCGACTATTATAATTAAATATTTCACAAATTATCTCCTCAAATATTTCTCGAAAAAATCTTTTAAAATGAAAAAACAAAGTGAAAACCGAATTTTAAATTAGGTTTTGATTAAACAGAAAAAATATAAAATAACATATAATAATTTTGCAAGCGAAATTAACTCCATTGCTTTATTTTGGACAAATATAATTTTTTTTATAAAATAAGGTAGGTTATAAAAAAGAACTTGTCATTTGATTAAGTGTCATCAGCATTTTGCTACCTTAAAAAGAAACTTAAAAAAGTGAAGGCAACATAGCGATTTTTTTACGAGGGACTTAGGGAAACGAGATCAATTTTTAACGACCTGTTGAAGATTAGGGGACGATTGACAGACAAGTTTTTTAACTGAAAGTTTTAACAAACCGAAAAAGAGCCTCTCCAAAAGGAAAGACTCTTTTCCGGTTTGTTATTTAGAGGTAAAACGAAGAAGAAACAAGTTTAAAAGGTGATACGTTGTTCCGTTTCTTTGTCAAAGTAATGGCTCTTATTCATATCAAAGGCCATCTCAACAACTTCACCAGGACGGTGGAAGTCACGGGCGTCAACTTTTGAAATAAATTCATGCGCGCCAACTTTAACATAAAGCATACTTTCAGCACCAAGTAATTCAGATACGACAACTTCTGCTCTTACTTTTGCTTCAGGGTTAGAATCTAAAATAATTTGTTCTGTGTGAACATCTTCTGGACGAATACCAAAGGTCATATCTTTGCCTTCGTAGCCCATATCCTTCAAGACTGCATAGCGGCCTTCTGGAATTTTCAGAGAGAACTGGCCATTTTTATCAACAGCATAGCCGTCTTTAATTTGAACATTGAAGAAGTTCATCGCAGGTGATCCGATAAAGCCGGCAACGAAAACATTGACTGGCTCATCATATAATTCTGACGGTGAACCAATTTGTTGAATGAAACCAGCGTTCATAATAACAATCCGGTCAGCCATCGTCATCGCTTCTGTTTGGTCATGGGTTACATAAATTGAAGTTGTACCGATTGATTGATGCAATTTAGCAATTTCAGCCCGCATTGCAACCCGCAATTTGGCATCCAAGTTTGATAAAGGCTCATCCATTAAGAAGACTTTTGCATCCCGCACGATGGCCCGTCCCAACGCAACCCGTTGACGTTGTCCACCAGATAAAGCTGCTGGTTTCCGTTGTAAATATTCGGTTAAGCCTAAAATTTCAGCGGCATTTTCAACCCGCTTTTTAATGTCGGCTTTGTCATATTTACGTAATTTTAAACCAAAAGCCATGTTATCATAAACAGTCATGTGAGGATACAAGGCATAGTTCTGGAACACCATCGCAATATCACGATCTTTTGGTGCTACATCATTCATGACCGTACCATCAATCACCAAGTCGCCTTCTGTAATATCTTCAAGGCCGGCAATCATCCGTAAGGTTGTTGATTTACCACAACCGGAAGGCCCTACGAAAACGATAAATTCTTTGTCCTTAATATCTAAATTAAAATCTGTTACTGAATAATTTTCAGCATTATCATATTTCTTGTAGACGTGTTTTAAATTAATATCGACCATTTCACTTCATCCTTTTCTATAGCAGTTCATTTTTTAAAGAAAACTTTTTGTTGTTTTATTAGCTTTCTTCTTGATGAATTCAGTTTATGATAAAATCGCTTTCAATTCTATGTGAAGGTGCACAAAAAAAACTCCCCTTTTTTTGTGCACTTTACATAAAAGCGCTTTTACGGGAAGTTTCCTTAGCTATTTTTGATTTTTTAAAGTTAGTAAATACATAAAAGCCAAGTCATCCGGCTTCTTTAAATTAATGCCACTTTGCTCAGCAATCTTTTCCACCCGATAGTTGATCGTATTGCGGTGGGTGAACATTTCTTTTGCGACGGAGGAAATATTGCCAGAGAAGCGCCACATCATTTCAACTAATTGGGTAAATGAATCGTCGGCTAGCAGCATCTGCTTCGAAAAATAATTGGCAAGCTTACTAACTGCCAGCTTATCTTTAGTGTAGTAATGCAACGCGACATCAGCAAAATGAAAAATACGCTGATCGTGTTTTGTCTGGACCTCTTCTAGAAACATTTGCCGTTCTTCGTTAAAAAGCCCGGGAATGTCCTCTTGATCTTGATAGAATTCACCGACAAAAACCGTCGACTCCAATGAAAAATCATCATCTAAAGTTGTGAAAACTCCTTCAATCTCCTCCATTGTAAAACTGTTTTTGGTTTTTTCTTCTACTAAGATAAACTCTTGGTCTGTTATAAAAAAACCATCAACAAGCTTCGGGAAAAATTCCTTTAAACTATCCTGCCACAATTTTTGATAATCATTCAGTTCCTCTAGATAGGCCACACGAATTTGTAAAATCCGATACTGCTGTTCCTTTTGCACCAAGGAACTGCCTTCAAATAAAATACCGTACCATCGATGAGGAGTCTGTCTAGTAACCAATTGATTTTGCGGTAGGAATGCCTCTAATAAAAGCAATTCTCGTTCACTCAGCTCACTGCGTTTTAGCCAAAGATACTGATCTTGATAAGGCACTCCAACAAAGCTCAAATCCTGCGGTGGAAAATCGATGAGTTGTGCTGTGGGAAAGATTGTTTTCAAATCTGTCTGTGTCATGTTTTGACCTCCATTACCTCTTCATCATAACTAAAAACGGCCAAATTGCCAATCTTTAATTTCCTTAAAAAACTTAGAAAATATCTTTTTTTCTTTGTGAAAAGTTCATCTATATTTTTTGAAATATGTTATTATATCCAAGTAACTTATCTTGACAAAGGAAGTGTATTTTATTTTGGAAGTATTAGTTTATCAGCCTTTAAATCTTTATTCAAATTATCGTGATGCCGAACAAGCAACACCTGACGTAGCCATTTATCACGATGAAATTTTACCGGCTTTTCCAGAATTAGGTTATGAAAGCAATTATCAAAAGAGTCACGATGCCATTTTACAGCGGGCCTATCAGTTGGCGGCCTTAGGAGTCAGTGCCGGCGATAAAGTGATTATCTTTAAGAGTCCCAAATTCGATACTTATCTTTTAGCTGTGGCAGCTTCCTTTTTAGGTGCTGTGCCGGTGATGATTTCTTATCATTTCCCAACAGCTACGATGGAAGTCTTCGTTGAACGCTTAGACAATCCCTTCATTGTATTTGATGAAGTCACTGAAGGTCGCGTGAAGGAAATTAAAAACAGTAGCACGGAAAAACAAATTACCGTGCGGGATTTAGTTTTGCAGGCAGCTACGCCGGTTCCACAAGTTGAGCTCGACAATGATGAGATTGCCTATATGACCCATACCTCAGGCACCACTGGCATTCCTAAGTTAATCTGCCATTCTTATCATTCAATGGGTTGGCGCACGCTTTATCAGCGGACAGTCTTTACAAAATTGCCCGCCAAGGAATTGATTGCTTTTCATATTTCCCCCGTTCATTCTCGGTTTAATATCGGTATTTCTTCATTAATGGCAATGGGCTTTCCGATGATGCCATTGGCGAACGCTTCTGGCAGCCATGTTGCGAAAATGCTGCAACAATATCCACCGATTGCTCTAGAAACGCATCCAAATAATTTTGTGCAATGGGCTTTTGTCGCCGAAGAACACCCAGAAGCCTTTGCCAGCATTCGCTATTTGCATTCAACCTTTGATGCAATTAATAATAAAACAATGGCGACTTTTTTGAAGGCCTCCCAGCAGGAAAGCCCCGTCTTTTTACAAATTTACGGGCAAAGTGAATGCGGTCCGATGATTTATAAGGCCCACACCTTAGAAAGTTTGAAGACAAATGATGCTAGAGACATGGGCATTGGTCTTGAAGGGCTGACTCAAGCCCGCATTGCCGATGCTGAAGGTAATGTATTAGGCAATAATGTTGATGGGCACATTCATTTTCTTTCTAAGGGCCGAGCGTTAACTTATTATAAAGAAGATGCTCGCTTTGAAGAAAATGTTTATGGTCCGTGGTGGGATACTGGTGATTGGGGCATGATTAATGATGAAGGGCATTTATTCTTAAAGGATCGCCAAGTCGATTTGATTGAAAATATCAATAGCAATTTGGCCCTTGAAGATTATTTGCTGGATACTCTGGATTTTTTAGCGGAAGTCGTAATTGTTCGGGACAAAGAGGACATGCCACAACCCATCTTGGCCTTAGCACCGAATAGAGAAATGAATTGGGATGCTTGGTGGCAAAAAGTTGCTGACCTACCTCATCTGAATTCTCCAGAGATTTGGGACTACGATGCCATTCCCCGTACAGCAACTATGAAAGTTCAACGCCTGCAAATTGAAAAAGATTATAAAAATAAATAAAAATTAACTGGCGGTCATCTAGTAGTTCTTTGCCCAATAAAAATTGAGCATTGTCGACTAGATAGCCGCCAGTTTTTTATGCTTCGTAATAAAGTTGATAGCCTGTTGACCATTTTTTCAAACAGTCCCAATCCAATTCAACTCCAAGTCCGACACCTTTAGGAACTGGTAGGCTGCCAGCAATCATTTTTGCTGGTTCTTTGACAATGTCTTCAGCAAAATAACGGTCAGAAGCTGAGATGTCGCCAGGAAAATTAAAGCCTACTTGACTGGCAAATTGCAGATTTAAACTGCGGCCAATTCCAGATTCAAACATGCCCCCCAGCCAAATAAGCACATCTTCCTTGAGGCAAAATTCGTAAATTTTTAAGGCTTCTTGCAAACCGCCCACCCGTGGAATTTTTAAATTAATTGCCCGACAGCTGTTAAGGCCCACAGCAGATTTGACATCTGTCACGCTGCGAATATTTTCATCTAAGCAGATTGCCGTTTGCATTTCTTTTTGCAAAATAGCGTGCTCAGTAAAATCCCTTTGATTAAAGGGCTGCTCTAGCATAGCCAGATTCAGCTCGTCTAATTGTTTTAATTGATCTAAGTCCTGAAGCGTATAGGCTGAATTAGCATCCGCCATCAAAGTTAATTCAGGAAATTTTTGCCGAAGAGCAGCTAATGGCTGATAATCATAGCCCGGCTGAATTTTTAATTTCACCCGCTGATAACCCGCTTCCACATAATCAGCAACTACCGCCAACAATTGCTCGGTCGATGGCTGCATGCCGACACTGACACCGACAGGCAGCATTGGGCGGCTGCCGTGTAAATAAAAACTGAGATTCCGTTGATTTTCTTTGGCGTATAAATCCCAATAGGCAGTTTCTAAAGCCGACTTGGCCATATAATTTCCTTGGACTACTTTAAAAATTTCAGTGATAGTCTGAGGTTGAAAAATTTCCTGCTGAACTAGTAAAGGAAGCAAATTATTTTTAATAATTTGTCGAGAATTCATCAGTGTTTCTTCAATATAATCTGGGTTTTCAAAGGAAACCAGTTCGCCAATCCCCTGCTGGCCCTGTTCATTTGTGATGACAAAAATATCAAAGGCCTTCTCCCGCAAAAGCCCGTAACTGGTTTTGAAGGGTTGTTTCAAAGGCAGACGAACTTGATAAGCCTCAATTTTTTTGATTTTCATCTGTTTTCCTCTATTCCTTCTGGTCAGCTAACCACGACAAGACAGCTTGCTGAAATTTTTCCGGCTGCTCCAAATGAATACAATGCCCAGCAGCTGGAATCACTTGATAAGCGAAATTTTTGGCTTGTTGAGCCATTTGTAAGCCAATTTGACTAAATTTCAAATCCAATTGTCCCGCTAAAAACAAAATGGGTAAGTCGGCCTTTTTCAATGCCGGCCAATAACTGGCTTGGCTGCCAGTACCCATGAAAAGCAAGCTCATGGCAAGACCAAAAGGGGCTTGTCGCAGCCGTTCTTGTCTAACTGCCGCTTGAGTTTCCGGAGCTAAATTCTTTTGGGAAGCAAACAGCGGCAACTCCTGCCAAAAATCAACGAAATTTTCAATGCCGAATTGTTGCAGGCGGATTGCTAGCTTGCGGTCACTCTTTTTTCTGGCAATTCTCTCTGGTAATGTCTTTAATCCTGGCGAGGCATTTTCTAAAATAATTCCCAGTTTATTTTCAGGAAACGTCAAAGCCCATGCTAAAGCAACCCTTCCTCCCATGGAATAACCTAAAAGAAAATAAACTGGAATTGCCAATTCCTTCATTAAAGTCTCTAAATCACGAATCAAAGTTGGCAGCTGATAACGGTAAGGGTGTACATAGACAGCTGAACTGCCATGTCCGATTAAATCAATAGTTAAAAAATTTACCTTGTCACCAGTCTTCAGGCTTTGGTTAAAAGTCGCTGAAGTGCCGGTAAAACCATGGAGACAGACGACTGTTGGCCAAGACGCTTGATACGGTTTGAGCCAATGATAGGCATACTCAACACCCTTAATTGTCTTTTTCATTTGCAGCCACCATCTCGTGATAAGTTTTTAGAACTTTCTGCCAAAGCTGATAGCCCTCTGCTTGCTGACCTTGAACTTCAATCAGCTGTAATCCTCGCTGGCGACCCTTTTGAAGGGCCGCTTTAAATTCTGTAGCTGTAGCAACCGCTTGATAGCCGGCCTCGTAAAGGGCTGCGGCCTTTTTAAAATCCAGATTCAATGGTGTGCCAAAAAGAGCATCAAATTCAGTTGGCGGCAATTGATTTTGCGAAAGATGCGAAAAAATTCCGCCGCCATTATTATTCAATAAAATAATGGTCACTGACTGCTTAAGTTGACGCATCGCCTGCAAACCATTCATATCGTGGAACAATGCCAAGTCACCAATCAATAAATAAGTTTGTTTTGAATTGGTGGCAAGACCAGCAGTCGTTGAAACCAAACCATCAATTCCGTTGACACCCCGATTGCCATAAACTGTATATTTTTTCTCAGACACCTGACTAAAGCGGTCAAAATAGCGAATTGCATTGCTATTGGCGACTAGCAGCTGCTCTCCTTGTTCAAGTTGATTGGATAATTCTCTGGCCGCGTGGCTTTCGCTAAAAGCAGCGTTTAAAAAAGTCTGCTGTTGAGCTTTAACGGCTAGCTTCTCCCGCTGATAAAAAGCCTCAGACCATGCTTCATTTACTGTTTGAAGAGACAGCTTCAATACTGCATCACAAAATTCCCCAGCAGTCGCCGCTATCAACAAATTGGTCAACTGCAGCTGGTCTTTTTTCTCATGACTTTCATCTATGAAAAGCCAAGAAATATCTTCAGCAGCTAAGTTTTTTAAATAGAGCATTACGTTTTTCGTCACGGGTAAAGTGCCAAAGCGCAAAACAACCTCTGGTACAAATGTTGCTTCCAGCTGATCAAAAACTAGCTCAGCATGCTTCAAATATTGGCGGCTGATTTTTCCGCAATTACCTAAACTTGTCAGCGGGTCACCGACAATCGGCCATTGCAGTTTTTCTGCTAAAGCCAAGAGCTTTTGTGCCGTTTCAATCGATTGACTACCACCAACCACAATCAAGCCTTTTTTCTCAAAAAGTTTTTCAAAACTCGTGCCCGTTAATTCAAAATTTACAGAAGTCTTTTTAAAGACTTCTGTAGAAAACTGATTGACATCTAATTCAACTTCCACCGGTAACAGTGGTTCTCTTAGGGGTAGATTAATCTGGACTGGTCCTTTTGGTACTTCTTGAGCAACTAAACTATTGGTAAAACCTTGCCAATAACTATATCGTAGCAAATTGTCACCGGCTTCCGGAACATTCAACTCACTAAATTGTTTAACCTGGTTACCGTATAAATTTTGTTGATCCATGGCTTGCGGAGCCCCTACGTTTCTCAGTTCCGGCGGCCGGTCAGTAGTTAAAACCACTAAAGGCAGATTGCTGGCTTTAGCTTCACAAATTGCTGGATAATAATTAGCGGCCGCCGTTCCTGAAGTGCAAACTAAAGCAATCGCTTCACCGCTACTTTTTGCAAGACCGACGGCAAAAAATCCCGCCGACCGTTCGTCAACCAGAATATGCGTTTGAATTGTTGGATCTCGATACAATAAAAGAGCCAGCGGAGTTGAACGGGAGCCCGGACTAATCACAGCTTGAGTTACCCCGGCTTGTCTCAAGCCATGAATAAATGCTAATAAATAGCGGCTCATTACTTCTTGTTCCTTCATTTTCCACGAATCCCCCTTAACAGCGGCTGAAATTTATTCCACGTCTCTTGTCTTTCTTCCTCGGCCACCGATTTTGCGACAATCCCACAACCGGCATATAACAAGCCCTGTTTCCTAGTAAAAATTCCTGAACGAATCGCTACAGCGAACTCCCCTTCATCAGCGGCCAAACTTTGCCAACCGATTGGCGCACCATACAAGCCGCGTCCTGGCTTTTCATTTTTTTCCAGCCAGTCTAGCGCAAGAGTTTTTGGTTGTCCACCTAAAGCGGGAGTTGGATGCAGTTTTTTGACAGCCGCTAAAAAAGAAATCGATGCTTGCCGTTGCCCAGCTAAAGGCAAATAAATATGCTGCAGATCACGATTTTTTAAAATCTCTCGCTCGCCTAATTGTAAAGCTCCTTCGATTAAGTCTGCCAATTGTTCCTGAATACCCGCTACAACCAAGCCATGCTCGTGACTGTTCTTTGGATCAGCCAGCAGCTTTTGACCAAGCTGCCTATCGGTATTTGGATTTTTGTCTCTTGGAGCCGTTCCCGCAATACTTGCAGTGTAAAATTTTGTGGCATCTGCTTTTAACAAGCGTTCGGGAGTAGCTCCAACAAAAAAGTGCTCGCCTTTTTCGAGTAAAAATAAATAGGTATTCGGTTGTTCGGCTGCCAAATTTGCAACAATTTCAGCAGCGATAAACTCCTCAGAAGCTGTCACTGCTAACTGACGGGCGGCCACAATTTTTTGTAGAGCTGAGTCTTCACTGTTAATTTCTGCCACTGCGGTTTCAACCATCGACAACCATTGCGGTAATTGCAATTCTTGATAACTCACCGTATTTTCAAAGCTCGTCTTATCATTTTCAGCAGGCTTATTCGTTACAGACAAAAGTTCTTCCACTTGATTAGCCAGTTCTTTCAAAAGTTTTTCTGCAGTTTTTTTAACTGTTAAAGTTACAGTCAACTGATTATCCAGTTGCTGAAATAAAATCTGCGGCAAAACGAAATACCCGGCTTCCATACTGTTCCAAAAACTTTCCTTGCTGCCTTTTAAATCAAAAGGAAAGCCGCCAAATAAAATTGGCGCTGAACTCTGGTCATCAACTAGTTGAATCTGTTCGGTTAAAACCTTTTTAAAGGCTGTCACTTTTGCAAAATCTGTTTCGGTGATACTTAATACTGTGCCTAAGCCTAAAAAACTTTCCTTTAAATCTGCGGAGCGCCAAAAAAAGCGCGTCCCCTGATAGATTTCGGTCTTTGCTAAAAGCTCTAGCAAATCTATAGGCTGTTCAAGTGAATAAGACCAGCTAAGTAATGGTTCGCTTGGCGTCTTATAATTCCAATTGGTACTCAATGTAGTTCACTCTTTCCTCTGTCAAAAAAATTCTTTTTAAGGGTTTGCCGCTGCCGGTTTTGGGAATCTCTGAAACGACGAAAAAGGCGGCCGGTCTTTTAAAACGGGCTAAATCTTTTTCGATAAGTTTTTTTAAAACAGCTTCATCAAAATCTGGCGCGACTTTTAAATAGGCCACTGGCACTTGACCCCAACGGCAATCCGTTTGACCAACTACCGCAGCCTCTAAAATCTGCGGACTGCTTAAAAGCAGCGTTTCAATCTCTGCCGGATAAATATTTTCCCCACCAGAAATGATTAACTCACTTAGGCGACTCACCACAAATAAATAATTTTCCTCATCTAAATAACCCAAGTCGCCGGTATGAAACCAGCCTTGAGAATCCCAGCTGCTACTTGCCTGCTGTTTCAAGTAGCCCTCAACAACGCTAGCACCCTTCAGTAAAATTTCCCCGACAGCTTTGTTATCCTCGTTTGATAAAATTTTCAACTGGGTATCTCCGAGAGGCTTTCCGGCAGAGCCGCTTTTTCTAAAAGCTTCCTCTGGTGGCAGAGCAATCACTTGGGAACAGGTTTCAGTCATTCCATAGGATTGAATGACTGAAATTTTTTTAGCAGCCGCCTCTTGCAAAACTGTTGCCGTCACCGGTCCACCGCCTAATAAAAAGTAGCGAAAACTTTTAGGGAATCCTTCAACTGGTATTAATGGCAACAAATCAGTTAAGGTTTTTGTTACCACAGATGCCACAGTTCCTCGACCGTTTACAATATCGGTCGTCAATTCGGTTGGACTGAATTTAGGATAGAGCCTTAGACTATTTCCTAACACCAAGCTCCGCAGTAAAATGGATAAGCCGCTGATATGATACAACGGCAACGGACACAGCCAGCAATCATCAGCTGTTACCTGCATATTTTGGGCAGTCGCTTGGGCACTGGCAAAATGGTTTTTAAACCGCTGTGGTACGCCTTTAGGAAAACCAGTCGTCCCGGAAGTATACATAATAGAAGCAATTTGTTCTGGCTGATAATGAACTTTTGGCTCTTTTACAGAAGTTTCCTCTAGCGGATTTTGTTTAATCTCTGTTGCCAGAGGTATTGGCAACAGCTTGTCATGCTTCATTTTTAAAAATCCTGCAGGTTGACTTAATAAAACTTCTGCTTGACCGTCTGCCAATTGATAAGCCAGTTCACTTTTTGATAAACGGGTATTTAAAAATTGGATTTCTAAACCCATTTCCCACAAGGCCAGAATGGTAAAAATCATTTCCGGCGTATTTTCGGAAAAGAGGGCGACTCGTGTGACTCGATAATTTTGAAATTGTTTTTGGTACTCATTTTGATAGGCGGTCACTTCAGCAAGAAGCAGCTCAAAGGACCAGCTTTGTTTTTGCCAATACAAAGCCGGTGCTTGAGGATGTAAAGCCGCTTGTTTTTTTAACCAGCTAGTCATTATGGGAATTTAGGGAATTGGTCGAAGTCAGGTTCCCGTTTTTCTTTAAAGGCATCGCGGCCTTCCTGCGCCTCATCCATCGTGTAATACAATAAAGTCGCATCGCCGGCTAATTGTTGAATGCCGGCTAAGCCATCGGTATCAGCATTCATCGCCGCTTTAATCATACGCAACGCAATCGGACTCTTCTTCAACATTTCTTCAGCCCATTCCATCGTCACATCTTCCACTTCAGCTAAAGGCACGACCGTATTAATCCAATTCATCGCATAGGCTTCTTCGGCTGAATATTGTTTGGTCATAAACCAAACTTCCTTGGCCCGCTTATGACCAATCACTCGAGCTAAATAACCTGAGCCATAGCCGCCATCAAAGCTGCCGACATTCGGACCTGTCTGACCAAATTTAGCATTGTCTGCGGCAATCGTTAAATCACACACTAGTTGCAGCACATTGCCGCCGCCGATTGACCAGCCTTTGACCATTGCAATCACCGGTTTAGGAATCACTCGAATTAAACGTTGCAAATCTAAAACATTTAAGCGGGGAACCTGATCATCGCCGACATAACCGCCGGTGCCTCGAACTTTTTGGTCTCCGCCGGAACAAAAGGCTTGATCGCCAGCTCCGGTTAAGATGATAACACCGACGTCTTGTTTTTCCCGACTAATAGAAAAAGCATCCATCATTTCAAAAACCGTTTTAGGGGTAAAAGCATTGTGGCGCTCTGGACGATTAATTGTAATCTTTGCCACCTTGCCGTGTTGTTCAAATAAAATTTCATCGTATTCTTTAATTGTTTGCCACTCTCTCATTAAGAGACCTCCTCATATTAAAAAGCCTTGCCAGAATTTATCCGGCATAAGGTTACTCCAAGTCAGCATAACTCTGCTAGCATTTTAAACTAAGCAGCTGCTGTCACTGAAGTACAATCCTCAACAATTATACACAAAACTTCTTAAAAAAGAACCCGTTTTGTTTTTCAGAAATTAATTGCTATACTAGCTCTAGCAAAAGAAATGAGGAAGCCAAATGAACTTAATAGAACAGTTAGGAATCAAGGTTATAACCGCTAATCTTGATAAAGTTATTTTAGAAATGCCCATTACAGACCAAGTCATGCAGCCTTTTGGAGTAGTTCATGGCGGCATCAACGGCGTTTTAATTGAAACAGCTGCCGGTGTTGGTGCCAATCTAAGTTTGACTGAAGGCAAAGCTGCTCTCGGTGTTGACTTGCAGGTGAATCATTTAGCGACAGCCAAAAGCGGCAGTCTGATTGTCACCGCTACCCCAGACAAAATTGGCCGGCGTATTCAAGTTTGGCAAGGGGAAATTTTTAATGGTGAGAAAAAAACAGCAGTAGGCCGCTGTACAGTGATTGTGGCTTAAGTATTGAAGGAGTGATTAGGTGGCATCTGGTATTTTTATAAATGTCGCAAGTGTTTTTTTAGGTGGCCTGTGCGGCGGTTTTTTAGGTAATAAATTATCGGCTAATTTCAAACGGGAAATCACGATGATTTTCGGCGTGTGTTCTTTGACGATGGGTGTCAACGCCATTATTTTAATGGAGAATATGGCGGCGGTGATTTTTGCGGTGGTCTTGGGAACTTCTTTGGGGCTAGTGCTACACTTAGGTGAATGGATTAATAAAGGTGCCGGCTTGATGCAAAAACCGATTGCCAAATTAGTTTCAGCTGAGCATTTGGGAATGTCTCACGATGAGTTTTTAAGTCAGCTGGTAACCATCATCGTCTTATTTTGCGCCAGTGGAACGGGAATTTACGGTAGTCTTGATGCTGGTATGACCGGCGACAGTTCTGTTTTGATTGCCAAATCCATTCTGGATTTTTTTACAGCGGCAATTTTTGCCTGTAATCTTGGCTATGTGGTCTCTGTGATTGCTCTACCGCAATTTATTATTTTTATGACGCTATTTTTATTAGCCGGCATTATTTTCCCCTTGACTACCCCCACCATGATTAATGATTTCCGAGCCTGTGGCGGTGTTTTGATGTTGGCTACTGGTTTTCGCATGCTACGGTTGAAAATGTTTGCGACAGCAGACATGATCCCGGCAATGGCCCTCGTGATGCCCATTAGTTGGCTCTGGGAAACGATATTTTAAAAAAAGGCTGTCACAATTGCTCATACATTTAGTAGAGCAGCTGTGACAGCCGTTTTAAATTTGATTATGTTTTATTGAATCCCACAAAAGGCCTTGCAGCTAATTTCTTCAAAACCAATCAGCAATTGTTGACCTTTAACAATCAGAGGTCGTCTTAATAATCGGGGATTTTCAGCAAGCACCGCCGCTAAATCCTCGGTGCTCATCCCTTCATAGTCTAAATAAAGATTATCATGAATCTTTGTGTAAATTAAAAGTAAATCCTCCACACCGTTTTCCGTCAGCGCAATCAAGTCTTCTAATTCTTGAGACGTCAGGGGCTGTGAAAAAAAGTCCCGTTCCACATAAGGGATGTCGGCTTCACTTAATAAAGTTTTCACTTTGCGACAGGGATTACAGGTTGGTTTGGTATATAAAGTAATCATAATTGACCTCTTTCTTGTTATTGAATGCATCATGACATTCAAGGGCTTTTTTTGCAACATTTTTGACTAATTTTTTATAAAAATTTCACAGAATTTCTGTTTTTCAGAGAGCCGTGTCAGCTCATTACTGTTTTTTAATTAACCTTACAAGGAACTTACAAAACTGTTATTTTTATCTAGGACTAAAGTTTGATTTCTAGAGAACTCTTTTGCGTTATGATAGCTGTGTTGAAAGGATGAGTGCTATGAAAAAAATTATAATCGGAGTTCTAGCTTTTCTTGCTATTATTTTAGCTGTTGGTTTTGGTGCCAAATACGCCATGGATAAATTTTGGGAAACGAATTATGGCGGTCCAAGTTATTATACAAAGATTACCGGCGATGCCGTGAATACTGGTGTGGAAAGCGGCTCAACTTTTTTTGAATACGACCAAGTTTCCTACGATGAAAACGGTGTTGAAGAAAACGTCCACTTAAAGGAATATCGTGACAGCCCGTTAAGAATCGGTGCCTATTTGAAAATGGTAGTCAATGATGAAAAAGGCGTCACCTCTTGGGAGGAAGTTCAAGAAAGTGATTTACCTAGCGCCGTCGCTGATAAATTAGTAGAATAGAAAAAAAGAGCGGTCCATGCTCACCAGCGGAATCCTCCGCTGACAAGCATGGATCGTTTTTATTTGCTATTTAATTTAATGATTACAGGCTCAACATCATTTTTAATGAAATAAAATCTTTTTTTGGAGAAAAGGGCAAAATCAGTTCCTTGAGCTTTTTTTATCTTAGCAATCAGCGGTTGATTCCCATCGGCTCCTTTAAGCAAATAAGTACCACCTTTAACGTCTTCAATGAGGAAAGTTCCTGTCTCATCGGTTTGAGCGCTGATTGCAACCCCCTCCCGGGTAATTGGATGCTTACCATTTTTGGTATACACTTCAAATCTTGCATTGGCAATTGGTTTTTCATCACCAGTTAATAAAACAAAATGAAGACGATATTTGCGGCCGCTCACTATAAGATTTCGCAGCCACTTGTAAAAAAGATAGGTAGCTAATAGCGCAACCAGTACTGCTCCTCCAAGAACTGCCGCAATTTTCAGCCAGCGTTGTGTGCTGCCACTAGCAACCGCTTGATCATCACGTTCAGGAACATAGTCTACTCGATGCCCCCGCTCCAACAAGCGATGGTCATTAATCATATAAGGAGTACAGGTTAGCAGAGTAACCAAATCCTCTCCTTCAACAATCTGCAAGTCGGCAGTTTCTGTCGGCTCAACTACCTTGGTCTGATCGACTTCATAGGCGTGGGTCTCGCCATTTATTTCAATATAAAAGACATCTCCAATTGCCAATTCCGGCAAATTCGTAAATAATTCTGCCTCCGGCAAGCCCCGGTGACCCGCAATTACGGTATGGGTTGAAGGTCCCCCAATCGGAAAAGAAGTTCCATTGACAAGGGTCGTCCCTTTTTCCAACAATAAATCATTGGTAGTATCAAAAAGCGGCAGTTCCAGATTTAAACTAGGAATTTTTAAGACAGCAATCGTATGCTCTTGAAAATAGTTGGAATCAACATTAGTCGGAGTTTGACTATCACCTTCTGACCAAGGATCTCCTCCAATTTGGCTGCCGGTTTCGGCCAATTCTTGATTGCTGGCTGACATTTCGGCTTGTGCCTTTTCAATAGCTGCTTGATTTTCCTGATTGGCCTGCTCTTGATAATAATTTATCAGCTGTTGATCTAATAAATTATTTAAAGAATCACTGACAAACGGATAGGCGAGGGAAATTAAACCAACTGCTAAAAGAAGCATCATCAAAATATCTAGGAAAATTCGCTTTTGTCTTTCCTTCTTAAAAGAGGGCTGCTTTTTTTCCGCCATCTCCTCGCCTCCTTTGTTAATCTTCTCAAGTCAAAATTAAACATAAAAAGTAAATCTAGTTTTTAAACTATTTTATATTTTACGGTATAACCACCCTGAGTGACTTGAATTCTTAACACGAATGTTCTGTCCCACAGTAAAAATCCATCGTATTTCAATTTATGAAATCAATCTCTGTAAAAATTTTTTTTACTGTTAGTGTTTTTTCAACAGAGCATAAGTTTAGGCTTCAAACTTGCGACGGCCTTTCGTAAAGTAAAAGGCTCCACCAGCAATCGCGATAACGCCAACTGCTAGGAATAAATAAATACCGCTACCACCAGTTGATGGCAAAATACCTTTAGGTGTGTTGGCAATTTCCATAATTTGGCCAGCATCCGTGTAACTATTTTCTACAATTTTAAAATTGACAGCATCTTTTGCTAACGCATAGCCTTCTGGTGCAACTGTTTCTTGAATTTTATACTCACCGTATTTCAGACCTTTGATAACTAAGCTGCTATTATCTGTACTTGTTGAGACTAAAGTTGTCGCTTCAGCAAGCGTATCTTTCCAATCAGTCAAGAGATATTCGCCATTAGTTAAAGTAAAGACACCGTATTGACCAGCGTCATTTGTCACTACAAAGGAAGCATCAGCTAAAGATTTGCCTGTTTGAGAATCAACTTTGTGGAATTTATAGCCACCGGTTTCGACAACAATTTCTCCACCAGGTGTTAGAGGTGTGTTGGGTACAACTGTATTGTCAAAGCTAACGTATGCTGTATTGTTGATAGTCAGGTCCGGCACGATTGAGCTATCAATTTGCATTTGATAGCTGATAACTAAAGTTTTTCCAGCCAAAGCTTGAATCGCCGCAGAATCTTTATTGTTAAATTCGATATAGAAGCCATTTTCAAAACCATCTTGATGCAAAGTCTGATAATTTTCTGGTAAGTTAGCTGCCAATTGATCTCTGGCATAAATTGTATAATCTGTGCCTTCAGTTAAACCAGCAATCTCCAAGCTTTTTTCAACATACTTTAGACCTTCTGTGGGTACATCAATCACATCAAAACGATCCTTTAGTTCGACATCCGCCGGTACATTAACGGTGATACTGTAATTAATTTTACTGGTACCATCAACGCTATAATGATTTCCTTGACCGTCGACAGCCGTTAAATTACTTGGATCAATTTCTTTTTTATCAGTAGCCACAATATTTTTGGGATATAAATGAATATCATAGTTAATCGCTGTATTGCTATCGTTTTGATAAACAGGCATTGAAACAACTAACGGAACTGATTTGACGGTAACCGTTGGTGAATTGGGTGTCTTTGTTTCTAAAATTAAATACACTTTATCTCGCCCTGTGTCATCCTTCAATGCTAAACTGTTGAAGGTGGTTGTTCCTTCACCAGCAGTCACCTGCGGAGCGCCTACTACTTTATCTGTAGTGGCATAAGTAGCAGACTTGTCTTCCAAAGTTTGAATAGCGGTTTTTTCCTTATTTTTTGAATCCGTTGTGCTATCAGCCAGCAAGCTATAATAATCGGCTGTCACATCATAGACAGTAAATTCGGCACCGTTTAACGGTGTGCTGTTGGCAAATTCCATAAGACCACCAGTGTTTTGAACTGACTCTTGTTGACTGCTGTATTGTAATTTGTGCAAGGTGATATTTGCGGTGCCGTCAGCCTCATCAGCCTTCACAACCGAACCATTACTAAATGCTAAAAACACTGTAAAAAATGCTGTCAATAAACTAATTACTGCTAATTTTTTTCCCTGAATGCTGTTTTTCATATCCTTCATCCCTTATGCGAGTTATTTTTTGCCGATTTGCGGCGATATAAGATAAATCCAAATGTTAAAAGAAAAATCCCGCCAATCACAATCAAGCTTTTTTGAGTCAGCTCATTAGTCTGCGGCAATGGTGACTTGCCGCTTGTGTCAGGCGTCTTAGTTGTAGTTGTCGAATTTTTAATATTGACAACCTTTAAAGGCGTCTGCTGCGCTTGGTCCTCTGAATAGCTTGAAGCATCCACTGTAAATTGCACCAGCTCACTATTTATTTGGTAGCCGGTGGGGGCGGTGATTTCCTTCAGATAATAATTGCCATAGGCTAAGCCTGTGATTTCAAAGGCTCCATTAACACCGGATGTTAAAGTTACAATGCCAGTATCAGCAGCATCCTTTGTCCAAGCATAGCCTGTCTCAGTTTGTTTTAAATATTCTGATTGCTGGTTCAGCACCTCAAACTGCGCATTCGCCAAAGGAATACTTTGATCACTGGCATCCACCTTAACAAAAGCTTTGCCGCCGGTGACTGCGTCTACTTCTTTTTGCAGATTTTCATGATCGGTTTTTAGATACACGACATTTGCTAAATTTTCTGGAACAAATTGATTGCTATTGACAACCATCTGATAGGAAATAGTCAGCTCCTTACCAACATCAGCTCCTAAAAATTTTAACGCCGCATTACTGGCCAAAGTCAAACTAAAGCCGTGTTGATTTTTGGTCAGCGTAAACTGTGGTAAAACATCCTGACCATCAATCGTGACCTTTAAAGAAGCTTCATCTAAGTCTAAAAAATCACCGGCTTGATCACTAATCTGATAGCTTTGATAATCTAAAATATCAGCCGGAATGCTCGTGGTTGCCGTGTATTCAATCGCATCGCCATACTGATAATCTTTTTTTCCTGTAATGGTCTTGGTTAAATCAGGTGTGATGTGAGCAGTTTCTTCATTTTTTGGATATAGATGAATCGTTGTCAAAGCCTGGTTCTGCTCATCGTAAACCGGCAGCACAACCACCAAGTTAGTAGCCGCTGTCTTAACTCCAGTCGGCTTGGCACTTTCATTAAATAAATAGACTTTATCCGTGCCATCAGAAGCTTTGGCTGGTAATGAAAATTCAACGAGTCCATCTTGGCCGTCCTCAGTCGCTGTAACACCTGAGCTAATTTTTTGAGCAGTTATTTCAGTTGGCTCTAATTGCGCTAGCCGATTTTGGGTTTCAGCTACGCTTAGATTTTCCTCTGAACGCAGTTGATAATACTGCTGACTGACATCGTAAACATCAAAGGTCACCCCATTTAATCCGCGATAGCTTTCCAAAAGATTCGCCAGCTGGCCATCTTCAGTCCCTGAATTCAAAATTTCAGACTCTGGAGCTGCCCCATCAGGAAAAACAATTTTATGAAGAATAAAATTCACCTGTTGGTTGGCATCTTCAGCAGCATAGACGGCTGATTTGTCAAAGAAGAAAAAGAATCCGACTGTCAAAATCAGCAAGAGCCTAACTAATTTTTTCATCTGAGCCACCCCCTCGCCGATAAAAATATATTCCTGCTGCCAGCGTACCGATTATTCCAAGGGTTAGATACATGGCAATTCCGCTGCCGCCAGTTGCCGGTAACGGTACCTTCTTTTGATTTTTAATCGTAAAAGCAATTGTGTTTGTAGCCGTCTCACTATCAGCCAAACTTACAGAGGTTTGGGCTTCAGAAAAGCCAGCCGGATAATCTTCACCGACATAGCTCACCGAAACAGACCCATCGGCAGAAATAACTAATTCAAAATATCCCTGTAATTGCCGATAATCAGCAGGCGCCCCAGTTTCCTTTAGATAGTAAATCGTCCCTTTTTGTTCGGCTAGCTCTGTGTTGTAACTCAAGGTAAAAGGCTGTTGCGTTTGCGAATCAATAAACGCTAGTGACCCATCGCTTTCCGAGCTAGTCGCCGTCGCCAAAATATTGCTCACTATTCCTTGGCTGTCGACTGCTGTGCCGAGTTCAAAATCGGCCCCGCCAAGAGAACTTGTTTCCTGATTGGCATCAACCTTTGTCAAGTTTAATTGGTAGACTTTCAATTGATTCGTCAACGTGTCATCTTCATTTTCCCCGGCTGAAATTGTGATAACACCTTGATCATCACTGGCCGAAAAATTACTCAATGTTTTTGTTTCGCCAGTAAGATTGTTAGTTAAAAGAGCCCCATCGGCTGTAATTTCTAGCTTCCAAGTCGCAGATTCCAAAGCAAAACCTGTCGGTGCCTCAATTTCTTTAAGGGTATAGCTTTGGCCCATTTCCAAGAGACCGCCGCTAAAAATTAAACTGCCTTGTTCATTTGAGCTTGCGGTAATTAGTGGATCGGTTGCATCCGTTGTTCCTTGATAGATAGCAAAAGTCGCACCCGCTAAAGGATTGCCGGCTTGATTAACTTTTGTCAAAGCAAGATTGAAGGCACCCTTCGTTTGAATTTCAACTTGATTAGAGCTCAAGGTACTTGTTGTGCCACTGGCAAAGGTAAAGGCGGAAGTTGCTGTATTGGTAATCGGTGTCAAGCTCGGTGCATCACTAGTTAAATGAGCCCTGATTTGAACAGACACTTCACCGCCATAAATCGGATTTGCATCGTCACTGCCAGTACCTTTGGCACCGCTTTGGGCATTTAATAATGCCACGCCTGCAGTTGTAAAAGTAATTGTCAATTGTCGATTATTATTTTCAGTAGGTAAGCTAACTGAATAATACTTGGAAGCTAAAACTGCCCCGTGCAAATCATAAACAATAATATCCTCGCTGCTAGGAAGAGCAACTTCAGCGGGCCAAGTGTCACTCAGACTGATTCCTGTCGGTGTGATAAAACTTTGTCCGGTTAAATCAATCATTTTTTGATTGATATAATAATAAAAACTGTCCCCTTGATTTAGATAACGTTCCGCTTGTGGAACAATTCCAGCATCAGCGGCCTCGCTAGTTGGAAAATGTCCAGCAACCCAATCGTTAGTCCCATAAGCCGCATCCCAAGCGCGATCTAAATCGTTATAATGACTGGCATTCTTGGCGGTTTGGCTATTTTCAGAGTAGGTTTTCGTTGCTGAATCATAGGTATAACTCGTTAAACTCTCGACTGTTTTTGTAGGGGCCGATTGAATGACTGATTGCTGCGAAGAAATCGCACTTGTTGAAAAAGTGCTCCATGCTTCGCCATACTCAGAACCTAAGATAAAAGAATAACCGCTGGTGCTGCTGCCAACTTTATTTAATTCAAAAGAGACAGCGTTTTTGGCGGCAGTCTCTCCACCGAGGTAATCGGTGAAAGCTGCATTAATTGTTGCAGCGTAAACACCCTTCACACCAGTGTTGAAAGAAGTTTTACCTTCAGGGACAATTCCGTTGGCATAATAATTCATATTAGTTCCGACACCGGCTGCGTCACTGACAATTCCTTGGGCACCATTTCCAGCAGCGACATATTCCAGCTGACCGGTAGCGTGATTCATAGAAGCAAAGGTCATGTAAGCAGCCGAGCTACTGTCGCTGATTGCCATCTGTTGAGGCAAAACTTGCTTGATGGCTGCTGCCAGTGAAGAGCTATTGGCTGCTGTAATATCCGCTAAAGAAATAAAACTGCCGTTATTGGCTGTGTCGTTCATATCATAAAAGCTAAAGGTTACGGACATCTGTGAGATATTATAGTATTCAATCCCAGAATAAAAATTATTGGAGACTTGAATCCGCGGTTGGCTGCCCTTAGTTTGAATGTTTGATAAAGTTAGCATAATCCCTAAACGATGGGTTACTTGTCTAGTTTGAGTTGCCCCACTCGCATCCACATAGGTTTCGCTACCAATAAAACTGCCGGCATTGTCATAAAATACTTGAACCGTTTGATTCGTCAACTTGCTTGAACCAAAGATAATTGAAATACCGTTGCTCGGATTTGTTCCGTTTCTGCCCATATAAACACTGCGAAGTTTTGAAGTGAACTCGTTAGGATTGTTATACAGACTGCCGTTTGGGACAGTCGTTGCTAAAGGAATAATTTTAGTGCTCTGACTGCTGCTGCCAGTTGCAAAACTATCTGAGTCATCATTATCGATGCCTCCGGCTAGGCCATCTGAGGTATAGACCCGCAAGTTACTTCTGGCGTCAGCAGTTGTGACCAATTGTTCCCCCATCAAGCTTCCCATGTCGATGGCGCCGGCGTCTCCTAAACTCAATTCGTTAGAAGAATCAGTTTCAGAAATAGCTGTCGAACTTTCAGTCGCTTCATCAGTTGAATCCATATTGCTTTCTGATGTGGTGCTAGTTGTTGAACTATCTGAAGTAGTCAACTCTGAAGATTGGTTTTCGCCACTAGTTTCTTCGCTAGATTCTGTTGCTGATGTAGCTGCTTCAATATGCAAAGTTATCGGTGTTGCAGATTCTCGTATGTTTGTTTGTCCGCCTTGAGTATCAGTTTGATACAAGGCACTGACTACCTGAACATCTGACACAAAATCCGTTGTAAATTTTAAGACAGCATCTTTTGTTTCAATGGTACTTGTAGCCGTTTGAAGCAGCTCACCAGTTTGTTGGCCATCTGTTAATAATTGATAGGAAAAATTATCCGTCATCCCTTCTGCCAATGTCGGTTGAATTGAATTGCCTTGCCTATCAAGCAAGTTAAAGCCCACAAACCGCTGTTCAGTTGATGCTGTTGTTGTGTAATTAATTGTCCAATTAATTTTATTATCAGCTGTTATTTCATAAGAAATTGTTCCATTGCCATCACTATCATTGTATAACTCCGTTTGTTCGTTATCCGGAATTTCTTCTGCTAAGGCCTGCAAACCAAAAATCATTGAAATTCCGATAGGCAACAGGATGATCATCACAGAAAATAAATTTAAATACCTAGATTGTAGCAACTTCTTAAACATTCATTCCCCTCCAAACTACCAAAAACTAAAACGCAAAACCCTTAACTAGTTATGAATTCGTGGATCATTTTACTGATCACAAAAAAAATATTCAACTGTACCAATTTTTATTTTTAATTTTCCTGACTCTTTACCAGCATAACTCATCTGTTTTTTTATCAGACTTTGTTAGCAGCTAGAAATCTTGAACATTCGTTATTTAATATCGAATTTTCTTTCTTCACTAAATTTAAAAAGCTAGTTTTTTTACCGAATCCAACTTTTTAAATTTTTATTTGTAGAAAAAAATTATCTAATCTCTTATCAACTTACGAAACTCTGAAAAGTAATTTAATTTGATTATCAAATTATAATTATTTAAAATAGTTATTCTCAGATTTGGAAAATTGCCGAATTTTCGTCAGTTATGCCGTTATCTGACATCAAAGTTAACGCAAAAGAAACTTATTTTCCGCTAAATCCCTTTAAAAAAATCTTCTTTACGAATGAATGAAAGGGATATTCTAGCAAAAAACCAGCCGTCTTCTTAAGAAATTCTTAATAATTAATATCATAAATTTCATAAATTTGATTCTTTTTAATTGAAAAGCGAATAAACAGAGACTTTTTTATTCTTTTAATCAGCAGGAGGAATCCTTTATTTGTTAAAAAGCAAAAAAAGCGAGATTTCTCTCACTTTCCAAAACAACATAATAAATATCCCAGAAATATTTTTTCATTGATTTTATTTTGAAGGAGTTGCTAGCAGCAGGATAAATAATTGCTAGCTGTTTAGAGAGGACGAAAAAAAATTCATTTTAGCTGTTTTTCCAAAATAAAAAGAACAGCTTAATCTCTAGCGCCTTTACTAATAGAGGCTCCTTGAAGAGATTAAACTGTTCAAATGTAATTGCAATATAAGCTTGGCTAAATGATTAGCTGATGGTTTAACCTAAAACATTCACGGCAAAACTTGGTGTGTAGTAAGCTGTGCTAGTAATTTTTACAACATCACCTGTTTGTGGTGCGTGAATAAATTGGCCGTTGCCTAAATAAATTCCTACGTGATACGTACCGCCACGAGAACCAAAGAAGACTAGGTCGCCAGGTTGTGCTTCAGAGACAGAAATCATTGTACCCGCGTATTCTTGGGTAGTCGTCACACGACCGATACTAATACCGGCAGCATTTGAATAGACATAAGAAGTTAATCCAGAGCAATCAAAACCACTAGGAGTTGAGCCGCCCCATACATAAGGAATTCCTAAGAATGTTTGGGCGTAGGCAACAATTGCACTCCGCGCGTCTGAAGTTGAAGCAGAGCTAGTACTGCTAGAGCTTGTTGATGAACTGCTGGATGAACTAGAAGAGCTTGTTGAGCTCGATGAATTGCTAGTCGAGCTACTAGTGGATGATCCACCATTGCTGGCAGTTGAACTGTCAGTAGTTGAACTGTTAGACTCAGTTGATGTTCCTGATGACTGAGTAGTTGAATCAGTCGCGGCAGTTGAGCTGGTTGTATCTTCTGTTGCAGTTACATCAGTAGCCGCAGCAGATTCGATGGCAGCTTGTTCTTCAGCAGCGGCAGCTTGAGCAGCAGCTTCTTGTTCAGCTGCTAATTCAGCAGCGGCTGCTTCTGCAGCAGCTTGTTCAGCTTCCAAGGCAGCTTTGTCCTGTTCAGCAGTTGCTTGTTGAGCTGCTAAGGTTGTTGTTAAAACATCTAATTCAGCTTGTTTGCTTAAAAGATTCCCTTTTTGGGTTTCTAAATCAGCCTGTGTTTCATTTAATTCAGTTTGCTTTGCTGTAACTTCCGCTTGTTTTTCTTCAACAGCGTCTTTGTCAGCTTTTTGCTGGTTGACTAAATCGTTATTAGCACTCATCAAAGTTGTCATGGCAGTTACTTTTGATACTGCATCTGAGATTGAATCAGCATCCAACACCGCATCGATTAAGCTGGTGCTTTGATTACTAACTTGAGCATCTCTAGCTTGCTCTTCAATAGTACTTTGGCGCTTTTCAATCCGTGTTTCTAAATCAGCAATTTGATTTTGTAAATCTTCAGCTTCTTGGGTTAAAGCGGTTTGTTGTTCTTGTAAATCTGCCGCTTGGCTATTAATATCATCCACTTCAGATTGTACTGTTGAAATTTGCGATTGAATATCTGTTTGTTGGTCAGATAAACTGTCAATCAAATCTTGTTGATTTTGAATTTGCGTATCATAGTCTGCTGCAGAGGCCGCAAGTGGTGCAGCGACTGATAAAGCAACGGCGCATACCATAACAGTTGACAAAACTTTTTTGTTCAAAATCCTACCTCCATTTATGTACTGTATTTTTGCATTCTCTCGAACACACTTAACCCTATCACAGCATTATGTCATGAAAGTAAAACTAGTATTACATTCATATTTCATAACAAATCTTACCAATTCTGTCATGAAAATTTCTTAAAAAATTCACAAATAAATTTTAATAAATCGACCTTCATAAGACAATTCCCTCCGAAAAAAATAAAATTTCTCTTCAAATTGATGAGGATTTTCATTTGCGGAAAAAATGCCAAAAAAATAAGCTCAATTTCTTCACAAAGAAATTGAGCAAAAAATGACCTTCAAATTATTCAGCTAAAATTTCTTTTGCGACGGCAGTAGTCCCCTGCATTTGCAAAATACAATTTTGCGGGCAAGCGGTCACACACTCTCCGCAATTTGTACATAAATCAGGGGTAATCACCGCTAGATTATCGACGATTTCAATTGCGTTTTCAGGACATACTTTGATGCATTTGCTGCAGGTAATGCAGCCGACACTGCAAATTTTCTTGACGCCCCCGCCCCGCTCAGTATTCGAGCAAGCGACAATTGCCGTATTTTCGGCTGGCAGCATTTTGATTAATAGCTTTGGACAAGCGCTGATACATTTCAAACAGCCGACACATTTATTCGGCTTAATTTTAGCCACACCGTCAATCATTTCAATGGCGTCATAATCACAACTAACAAGACAATCGCCATAACCTAGACAGCCTTGTTGGCAGGCCCCTTGACCGCCGAAAACCTGATTGGCAGCGTAACAGGTTTTCGCCCCTTGATAATCCATCTTGGTTTGGGTAAATTGACACAGCCCATTGCAGCGAACAAAGGCAGCAGTCTTTTGAAAACTGCCGGCCGTTTCGCCTAAAATTGCCGCCAATTTTTCTTGCGTATCTGCTCCGCCTGGGGTGCATAAACCGCCACCAGCTTCATCTGCCGCCATTGCTTTGGCATAACCATCACAACCAGAAAAACCACAGGCACCGCAGTTGATTCCCGGAAGAGCTGCTCGCAATTCAGTTTCTTTTGGATCCTCCGGTGTGCGAAACACAATCGTGGCAATCGACAAGCCAATCCCAGCAATTAATCCAAGAAGGCCGACTAATAAGACAGGATAAAAAATACTTTCAAACATTGACAAGCCTCCTCTATTGGAATAATCCTTCCGCCAAACCAGCAAAACCTAAAAATGATAGGGATACTAAAGCAGCTGAAACCAAAGTGATTGGTAACCCCTTCAGGTTTTCAGGAATATCATTGGCTTCTAAGCGTTGCCGTACACCGGCAAAAATTACCATCGCCACTAAAAAACCAAGACCTGCACTGAAGGCGTTAAAAATAGATTCAAGATAGCTATAACTCTTGGAAAAGTTTAAAATCGTTACCCCTAATACAGCACAGTTAGTCGTAATCAATGGCAAATAAATTCCTAAAGCATTATATAAAGAAGGCATGTATTTTTTTAAGATGACCTCTACCAGTTGAACTAAAGCTGCTATCAATAAAATAAAGACGATTGTCTGCAAATAATCTAAACCGGCCGGTACTAAAATCATTGTGTAAATCGGATAGGTTGCGAGTGTAGCAATCACCATGACAAAAGTCACTGCAATCGACATTCCGACTGCCGTATTTAATTTCTTGGAAACTCCTAAGAAGGGACAAATCCCCAAAAATTGCGATAAGACAAAATTATCTGTGAGCACACCGGCTACTAAAATCGTTACGAAGGCTTGCATGAGTCATCCCCTCCAGTCTGTTTTGCTTGAAGTGCGTTTGGATCGCAGACTTCTGCAATCGGACAACTTGCACATTCTAATTTGTGGGCTTGATATTTGCTGTATTTATTAACGAGCATCACCAACATCCCGAAAACAAAAAATCCTCCTGGTGGCAACAATAAGATAGTCATTGGCGTAATCCAATTGGCGGTAATCGTTAGGCCAAGCAAGATGCCGCTGCCGATTAATTCTCTAATGCCTCCCATCAAAAAGAGCGCTGCAGTAAAACCAACCCCCATGCCAAGACCATCTAAAGCCGAATACAAAACTGGATTGTCTTTGGCATACGCTTCTGCTCGTCCTAAAATGATGCAGTTAACCACAATCAATGGCAGATAAATCCCCAAGGTAGCGTCCAAAGCAGGCGCTAAAGCCTTCACTAAAAATTGAACCACTGTCACAAAGCCTGCAATAATTGTGATGAAGGCGGGAATTCTAACCTGCGGCGGAATAACTTTCCGCAATAGTGAAATTACCACATTGGAACCTAATAGAACAACGGTTGCCGCCACTCCCATTCCCAAGCCATTAAAAGCAGAGGTGGTCACGGCTAAGGCAGGACAAGTACCTAAAACTAATTTTAAAACAGGATTTTCTTTAATAATTCCTTTACTAAAAATCGGGAATAATTTTTGTTTTTCCAATACCTTTCCTCCTCCCTTTTAGGGAATTAAATTCAGATAAATCGAGGGCTTCGTTGACAGCAGCGACCACTGCATTTGAAGTTTTTGTAGCGCCGGTGACGGCCACAATCTCCCCAGCGGTGCCGGTGGCTGTCTTGGTGACGACTGGTCGGGTGCTCAATTGGTTAAACTGTTCTAAAAAACTTTGGTTTGTGACGTTTTGACCGAGCCCAGGGGTTTCATTGCTGGCATCTAAGACTGCAACCCCTAAGACTTCACCTTGATAAATTGCCGTCATCACAGAGACATCACTACCGTATCCATAAGCGGCAGTTTCAAAAAGATAGCCGCTAACCTCAGAACCATTTTTGGCTTCATAGGCAACTTCGCCATCTGCTAAAGTAATTTCTTCATAGCTAGATGCTGTAATTAATTCTGCCATCACCGCCTGTTTTTGCTGCCACTCCTGTTCGGCAATGCGCTCTGCAAAAACATAGCGGGTACCAGCGACACAAAGAGTCACCACTAAACAAATGGTAACCAGACAGATTGTGGCAGTTAAAATTGATTTACTGTCTTTAGTTTTCACGCTGCTTCACCTCCCGGCCAAAGGTCTTAGGAATCGTCAAACTTTCAATCAGAGGCACTAAAATATTCATTAATAAAATGGCGTATGAAACCCCTTCTGGCAAAGCGGCAAAAAAGCGAATCGCTACAGTGATCACGCCACAGCCGACAGCGAAGACAATTTTGCCATTTCTAGTGACCGGCGATGTGGTGTAATCAGTCGCCATAAAAATGGCCCCCAACAATAAACCTCCCGCCAGTACATGATATAAAGGATTACCTCCTAATAAAAAACTCAAGAGAGCAACTGTTCCAATAAAAACCGTGGGAATCAGTGGTGAAATTACTTTGCGGAAAATCAGGTAGGCCCCGCCGAGAAGTAAAGCAAGTCCACAGGTTTCTCCCAAACTGCCGCTGCGGACACCTAAGAACATGTCCAGTAACGAAGGCAACGAACTTTCTGCACCAGAGAGAAAAGTCGCCGTAGTCGTGACATCGATTCGTTGAGAATATTCAAAGGGAACAACCCAAGCGCTCATCTGAGAGGCAAAAGACATCAAGAGAATGATGCGGGCAGCAATGGCAGGATTGACAAAATTTTGACCGATGCCCCCGAAAAATTGTTTAACAATAACAACTTCTACATATACTTTGTTATAACAATCTAATTAAAGTTCCGATATAATAGGCTTTTACTCTCTTTTTTATTTTTTAGAAAATCTTCAATATACAAAATTTGGTATTCAAATGGTATTCATTTTATCCCTATTCACCCACCCCGCCACTTTTCTTAAAATAGGGAGTTTTAAAATCATTTCTCACACAAGATTAGTTCGATGCAAAGAAAATTGAATTATTAAGAAGATAGAAATTAGCTTTGGCCAAAAATGGTCAAAGCATTTTTATTTGTTCCCCTTTACAAAAACGAACATTTGTTCGTATAATGATATTACTAAATAGGATAAAGGAGTGGTATTCGTGAAATACAGAGACTTCAAAAATCTTCTTGAAGAAAACCTAAAATCATATTCTCTAGCTCTTGAGAAAGTCAGTGACTATGAAGAAGCTAAGAATAAAAAAAGAACTGGCAAAAATAAGTGGCCACAAAAGAAAGTAGACAAAGCTAAAGAAACAACTTGGGATAATATATGTAAAAATCTTTATGAGTCTGTAAAGTCAAAAGTAAATAGCAAACCTCTATACCCTGAAAAGGAATGGCTTGACTATATAGAAAAACACAATTTTTATGAGAATGTAGACGACATGCTCGCTGAACTAGAATTCGAGTAAGTAGGAGGTTTTTGTATGAATCCATTTGGCGCAAACCCTGTCTTTGATTATTCAAAAGAACCTCGGAGAGATATACTCTGCATCGACTGCAAGTCGTTTTACGCCAGCGTTGAGTGTGTCGAGAGAGGCCTCCACCCTCTTAAAACGGAATTAGTTGTTATGAGTTATCCTTCTGACAATCCTGACGAGCGAGGGAGCGGATTGATTCTCGCAAGCTCGCCAGCTGCTAAGCGCAAGTATGGCATTAGCAATGTCAGTCGCGCAAGGGACCTGCCCTTCCCTTATCCAGACAGCCTAATTATTGCTCCCCCTCGCATGGCTTATTATATGAAGAAAAACATGGAAATTAACAACATCTACAAGAAATATGCTGATGAGAAAAATCATCATGTCTACTCTGTTGATGAATCGTTCGTAGATGTTACGGAGGGCATGAAGCTTTGGGGTGCCAGAGACGCCAATGAAATGGCCCGAATTATCCAAACTGATGTCTATAACCGAACAGGGATATTCACAACAGTTGGCATCGGTGATAATCCCCTTCTCGCTAAACTCGCTTTAGATAATGAAAGTAAGAAAGCTCCTGACTTTAGAGCAGAATGGCGTTATGAAGATATACCAGAAAAGCTCTGGCCAATCGACAACATAACCGATATTTGGGGAATCGGACGCAAAACCGGTAAGAAACTAAATGACCGGGGTATTCAGACAATGTATGACTTAGCTCATTACGATTATTACCAACTTAAGGCCGCTATGGGTGTCTTGGGGACTCAATTATTTGCGCACGCTTGGGGAATTGACCGCACTTTTCTAGGCCAATCCTATAAACCAAAGAGCAAAAGTGTTGGTAATTCTCAGGTTCTTAATAAAGACTATATCAAACGAAGTGAAATCGAGGTTGTTGTAAAGGAAATGGCGGATCAAGTCGCTACCCGCCTCCGCAGGATGGGAGCGAAAGCCCAAACAATTAGTCTTTGGATTGGATATTCCCTCGCTTATATTTCTCCAGATGGTAAAACTGGATTTCATCAACAGCTTAGAATACCGCAGACAAACAGCACAAGAGAAATTTCCAGCTACCTTCTGAAAATATTTGATAAGCACTACACATCTCAAGAAGTGAGAAATATCGGTGTGAATGCTTCAAATTTAGTTTCAACTAATTCTCTTCAGCTCAATCTTTTTGAAGAGCCTGACGAACAGGTTCACGATATGAAAGTGGACTATGTAGTCGATACAATCAGAAAAAAATATGGGTTTAAAGCGATTGTTCATGCTACAAGTCTTATGGATGGCGGCCGTGCGATTGACCGAAGCTCTTTGGTCGGAGGACACGCCGGAGGAATGAGCGGGATTGAAGGTGATCCTGGTGGAAAAGCGAAGAAGTAAAAAGTTCTTTATTGATTACAACGAATATCGGGACCGGCCCTTTGGCTTAAAATGGGGTACAGCTTACGCAATGGATGAGCTGGTTAAAGGGATTGATGAGAATAAGCTGCAGGCTTTAAAAGATAATGTAGCACTCCAATCAATGACTCAAGAAGAAATTGATGCTGTTTTGTCAGAGTCATTTCTCTACCATAAAGAAGTTGAAATACAGTTGCATTTAAAAGATGAGTTTGGAAGATTGTTAGACAATGTGACTGGCTGGTTTTCTGGTGAAGCTTACGAGGACTATTTTGTAATTGATGATAAACCGATTATGTGGGAAGATGTTCGCCATATCGAGATTAAACAGGAAAAGAAGTGGTTTGACATAGATATTTTTGAATCTAAGAATGAGCCAGTAACTCAACTTACTTCCCTTCCCCCAGAGATTGAAACTATTGAGGATTTTGATTATCAAGACTTCTATGATGACATTCCAGATTTTGCGGAGGATTCAAATGAACATAATTGAGCGTTATGAAGCTGGTCTATGTAGTCTTGAAGAATTAACAGATAGAATTCATGGATTAGTGGATGAATCAATGGAGGATGTGTTGGGATATGACAAACTAGCTTTTTATGTTGAATTGGCAAATGGATGTCACGATGAGCCTTTTTATACAGGAGGACAAGATAATGGAAACTTTGAAAGGAACAGTTACAAAGATAAAAGTATTGCAGATGTCGAATCGTCCGCTAATCCGTTTCTCTGTTGACGGTCAGTCCGCAATTATGGCTAAACACTCACTGAATTTCTTGGCTGATGTTGATGAAGGAATGACTATTGCTGTAGCTGGTTACTACAATCCACGAAAGCAATTTGTTGTTCAGAAATATTCTGTCATTGGTAAAACTAAGTTGATGCTTGAGTTCGAGCTACTTAAAGCTAGAATGTAAAAAGTAAACAAGATTACACCTCATCTATTTTTTACAACTATCGTACAATTTGAGCTTGATTTTAACAACCGCAGCTTTTCTACCGTGTATGAACTTTTATACAATTTTCTTCCAGAAACATCAACTATCGCTTTAAACTAACTCGAATGTCAAACAAAAAAGCCGCTACTCAATTAAGAGTAGCGGTTATTAATTTAGAATGTATTTTGATTTAATCTAGTTTGCATAGCTTTGACCATCAAGGATGGCTCACTGATGATTCCATCTTGAACAGTACCAAAATATTTTTGCATTGCTCGGATTGTGTTTGGTCCAATAATGCCATCGGCAGTAGTGCCGACTTTCCACTGAATTGCTTTGTAAGTTTCAGGACCTTTGATACCATCGACTGTAACTCCTAAAACTTGTTGAATCCGGCGTGTTGTCGCAGAACCCCAGTAACCATCTACGGCAATTTGATGACTGCTAGGCGTTGAGGAGCTACCCGACGTCTTCAATGTTTGGCCGATAAAAATCAAGTCAGAACTAAGGTTATTTAGCTGCTTCAAAGAAGCCACTGTTGTGTTGAATTTTTGAGAAATCTTCCACAAGCTATCACCGGCTATGACTGTGTAAGTACCAGTAGAAGGGGTTGAACCGCTATTGCCACCAGAGGAACCAGAAGCCCCGTAGGCTGGGCGACCAAAGCCAACGATAAATTGCATTGTGCGGCGCATCTTCATTACTTGATTGGAGACATTACCCTCAACAGTATTTACAGAACCGTCCGCATTAACTGATACCACAATTCCGACGTGATCGATTGCTGAAATATTTTTACTTCCGCCCCAGTCAAAAAACACCATGTCGCCGGGTTGAGGATTGCTTCGGAAGAATCTGCCTTGTTGATTAAAAGCAGATGCCACAAAAACGGTGTAAGCTGACTTAGTTCCATACAGATTAGAAATACCTAGCTCTTGGAAACAACACCAAATCATAGCCTGACACCAAGCATAGGCAGAGCCAGATACATCTCTACCATAATACTTGGTATTAAACTCAACGTTATTCGACCCCATAGGGTTTTCTTTAATGCCAACCTTAGATAACATCCAGTTGACTACATCATTTGCTGTTGCCATTGTCTAGCACCTCGTCTCCCGGTCTTGGACCATTGTCATTGGACATTGTAGCTGTTAGTTCTTCTTCAGGAACCGCTAATTGTTTGTCGTCCATATTATTCAAATCCTTTCCGTTCTTCTTGTGGCTGAACGTTTTTTTCTTTTGGTGCTTCGTACGTTAACGCCTGAACACTATCCCCTACTCCCTTAGTTGTTGGGTCAGGAATTAAGTTAATAGCATTTAAAACGGTCAGACCAACTAAATAAGGATTAGAGATTGCTGACACAAACACATCTCCTAGCGCTGACCAAGATGTAAGGTCAGTTACTTCTAATCCCATATAAACTAAAATCGGTACCAATAAGGCACCGATAAACCGAATGACAAACGTTAAATTATGTTTGTTAAAGCGTACTTTCCAGTTAATTTTTTTCATTTTATTTTTCCTTTCTATTTTGGCCATATCTTTTTTATAAATTCTAGAAATACTGTAATTTCATTCCCCATCTTCTTGTGATTTTCAAGAATTGATTTGATTTCCATCACAAGATAACCGAGATATAAAACATATATCAATCCTATTCCAGCGCCTCCCGGTACTAAAGGCGCTAAAGGAATAAAGAAAAATAGTAAAGAAATACTTGCCACTTTTCTTATGATGCCGTTAATACCGACTTTAGATGTAAATTCAATTTCCGGATTAATTTTCGCTGCTAATGTTCCTGTCGCAAAATCAATAATCATTGCAATACAAATTAACATCAGGACGTACATCACTTTGTCATCCGCATCGTGAGTTATCTTTTCTAAAAAATCGAAAATTTCTCCGTTATTACCCATGATAGGTAGTTCTTCGCCGTTCATATCTCACCAACTTTCCTCAAAATAAAAAGACCTGCCGTAGCACGTCTGTTTTGCTGTAGCTATAATCTTGCTTGGTTTATAAATGTCACCGTGATAGTAAATTTTAAAGTTGCTGTGTTTCCGAAAAATGATTTTATTGTAAAACCAATTCGTTTATTTCTAGCTTCAAATGCCGCCCCGAAAAACATCACATCATTAAACCCATTCAATGAGTCAACATCACAACTAAGATAGCTATACCCAGTTGGAATCGTTATATTAATCGTACGATATAACATTGCGTTCGCTGCTATAGTAACTTCCAGCGAAACAACTTGTTGTTTAAAAACGGGACCCGCTAATTGTTTAGCGTCTAACCAACCTGAATTTCCTTCGCTGTCTTGTAAAAATAATTGTCCCTGAGTTAATTGTTGTCTAGAACGTACAGTTCCATTCTCATTCAAAACTACTTGGTCTAATCCAACAGGATTGTATATTGTCTGAATAGGAAAAGTATTGTCAACCAAACCAGTAGAATTCAACTCGCCATTGACTAGCGTTGTCGTACCAGTTGCCGTACTACCAGAATTGTTAGGTAATGGAACCTTCGTAAAGGTGTTAACAAATCTAGATGCGTTAATCTCCACTCCAGACAAAGTCTTAAACACGCCATTTTCAATGGCCACATTCTCGACAATTAGATTATCAATGGACATTCCCCACGTATCCCATTCGCTGCCTGTCCAACGTTTTATCATGATAGGTTCCGTTGACGTGTCTTGCCATAGTTGATTGACTTCCGGTGACTGTGGGGCTGTTTGAGACACGATGATTCCACTAGTACCGTCTTTACCGGCCATACCCACAGTGTAATTGCTTTTCTTAGTACCGTCGGTAAACGTGAACGTTGTTCTAGTCCATAAATATTGCCCTGCCTTCATTTGAGGAATGGCAGTCGTCCACGTACCAGTTGGCGGCGTTGTGCCGGAACTTGAGACTTGGTAGTCAACGATTGTAGACCCGGGAACAATCCCTACACCGTCTTTTCCATTTGTGCCGTCCTTACCGTTTGAACCATCAGCGCCATCTTCTCCTAAGATACGTACCCATACATAATCAGCAGGATTAGTAGAGGCTTCTTGCTTATTATCTGAATAAACACCTTGATATTTTAAGTGTGATTGCCGAATTTCATAATTGGTAATATTTGCAGTATAAGGTCTATTATATATACCTCTATTTGGTTGTATGAATAAACCAGGATTTTCAGAAGTCGGCTTAGTATCTTTAACAGACATTACTAATCGAATATGGTAGGTTTGGTTAAGGTTAAAATTAGTTACAACTCCGTTTAACCACATCTTATTTGATTGCAATACTCCATCCAAATATATTAGCACCGTATCCTTAAATGTGTCCTGATAATGTCCAGCTATCATTGTTACTACCCCCGATGTAACTGTAAAATCAAATTCCACATCGTATATATAACCATTTTTAAATATGTTCTCTCGAACAACAATACCAAAATAACCACTATTTTTACTAGTCAATCCAATATTATGGTCAACAGGGTCAATGCTTACCACATTATTTGCATCAGCATTTCTTCTAATAATATCATTTGGAGTACTAATATCTGTCCGAGAGTAGCTAGTAGCGAAACCCTCCTTCCCATCTGCTGAATTTGCCCATGCAATGTGTGTGTATGCATCATCTCCCTTAACCTTTGTCCAACTATATTTCGTAGGATCGGTCGAATCTGCCGATGTATAATCTGTGTATGTTCCCATATACAATTTATTTACAGAAACTGAGGTACTAAAATCTGTCTTACCATCTGCTGAGTTTGCCCATGCTGTATGGAAATAAGGTGTTTTGCCATCAGTTCCAGCCGCACCGGGAATTCCTTTTTCACCCGGGTCCCCAACATATTTCGACCAAAGATATTTACTAGGGTCTGTTGAGTCTTCCGCTGTAAAATCAACATACATCCCGATAAACGTTTTACCTGTTGGCGATTGAGAGAATCCACCACCTGAGATATTGTCTGCGTATGCTATGTGAGTGTATTGAGTTTTCCCATCAGCACCCGTAGGACCACGGACTCCTTGCGTTCCTTGAGGACCCTGCAACCCCTGAACACCTTGGTCGCCTCGGTCTCCCTTATCCCCTTTTTCTCCATCCTTCCCATCGGAAATGTTGCTGACAGTGACTTCTGCACTACCTACGACTTTTCCATCGGTATTGACTGCGTCGAAACGATACACAGCCTTATCGGCGACACTCGTTGCAAGAATCGTCATTTCCTTGCCTGTGGCCACTACTGCGCCATCTTTAAACCAATTAATGACAAACTGGTCTGTTTTGTCAGCCCCGACATCACGCACACTGGCTTCTAACGTCGTTGCCCCTTCGTTATTTTTGAAGACTACGCCGT
>NZ_JBXPBQ010000008.1:0-180191 GCF_056924355.1 Enterococcus sp. LJL90
ATAGCTTCTATACGCTGTTAAATCAAGCATGCTGGGCCCCCTGCGCGACTATTGATTACATTATATAATCAATACTAACCTAAACACCCTAGAAACATTGTTGTAGCAAGGTTTACAGGCGTTTTTTTGAGATTGATTATTTCGCTGTTTTTAGTCGTTTCTTTTTTGTTATTTATATGGTAAAATACATACAAATAAACATTTCATTGGGCACAACTATGCTTGCAGGCGGTTGTGTCTTTTTTTAGTAGATATTTCCATAATCCCAACTTAAAATCACTTCATCATCAGCGTGTTTTACTTCTATTCCGGCATCCATTAATTCATCTTCAAAATCAGCATCAAAACCAATTTCAGGTAATGTCAGATGTTTCTTTGTATCTAATGCCGCTTGTAAAATTTGGCCTCTTACTTTTTGTTGGTATCCTTTTTTCATGTTTGCTTGGATTAATTCATTCGTTAAAATCATTTAGTAAAACTCCCTTCTTCTAACACAATCTGCTTGTACATTTTGAGCCATTCTCTATACGCTTTTAGCACTATCTAAGCACCGCCCAAGCTGAGAAAGCTAATAAGACGATATTTAGCATAAACGACACATAACAGAGCGCCTGTAACTGTCGCATTTTCTTTTTCGGTGTTGTTGCATACAATCTAGCTAATAACTTTTTTTCCATGTAGTCGGATTCCTTCTCAATGTGCTTATCATCTTTGTATTCTATTTTTATCAGTCTTTCTTTTAAGCTATAACTGGTTTTTTTTCCTGAATCCGAAAAAAGAAAGTCCACTTCGTAACAGTTACGAATATCATTCGTTTTACGGATAAGTTCTCTGGCTTCTTCCAAATCATCTGCGTCCATAATGATAAGCAATGTTTTTTTGGGATTCTCCATATACATCTCCTCCTTTGGTATAATTTTCTTATCAGCAAACGGATTTTATTCTTAAATTAAAATAACTCCCAATCAACACTTGTAAGGTCATCGGCGCTTGGGTTCCAATATCGAATGCCTTTTTTTCCGTTTTCAGTAATCAAAAACATACCAAGTGCTTCGCTATTTGTCGGAATAACTGCTAGTCCTTTTTGACACCATGATTTTTTTCTAATAGCTTTTTGCTCATTTTGGGCTTTTTCGATTGCTTCTTTAATGCCCATCTCTATAACCTCCTTCTAGTGTTGGATTGCTGATGAAATTCTGGACTAAATTTTTGTAATTTGCTTAATATTTCATTTAGCTCAGCCATTTTTTGCTGGGCTTTTTCGATTTCATCGATTAAATCTTGCCCATTGGTGAGAACCAAGGTTACGTTAGGTAACTCATATTTTGTTTCGTTGTCAATAAGATTGGTTTTTATAACTGCGGGTTTATAGTTTTGTTCCATCCTGTCGTCCTCCTTATGTCGATTTTTGATATACTCACTATAGAAAGTGAGGTGAAACTATATGCCTAAAACTGATAAAGAATTAACGGTTGAATTGGTTTCCAGTTACATCAAATCGTCCGGAGAAAATGGAAACGCTAAAATCATGAATAACCTCCAGTATGCTGAATTCATTGAAACTATTTTTCAGGTTGTATGTAATTTGACTGAAAAAGAGCGTAACTGATGTCGAAACTCACATCGTATTTTTCGTTTAGAACTTCTAGGTCGGCTAGGAGTTCTTTTACTTTTTCGAAACTGTCGACTTCTGCGGTAACACGAATTGGTGATTTTGGTTCGTTCATCCTGTCGTCCTCCTTATGTTGATTTAGTCCGTATGTTTTGTTGCCGGTGAATGTAATAATTTGTTGATGCAAGAAATTGACTAAGCTTTTTGTCATCAATAGTCAGATTACAACTTGCCAATGTAGGATCTACCCCGGTTTTTTTTTCTTTATTAGAAACGCTGGGGTTTTTGTACCCTCTCTGATATGGAAATTTCTGTTTCATGTCGTCCTCCTTAAATTTATTCAGCAAATATGCCATTGCTTCCATTCGCTCCGTCAATTCTCGCTTGTAGCTCTAATGGCGGTTGCCACTTAGGTATCAATACCAAAGCTTCCTCAAATCGAACTCTAGGAATATCCATATAAGAAGCGACATCATAATACTGTTTTAGCTGCTTGTAGCAGTCGCTAAAGCTCTTGCGGCGGATTGGAGTATCTTTATAGGCATTTGATTTCTTACCGCCTAGAACCTTTAACACTGTCGTGTTTACAGCTCCTTGGATTCGTCTGCGCTGACTTGAGCTGACTTCCATTTCGATTTTTAACTGGGAAACGTCCTGTTTAACTGTTTCCATTTCTTGCAACTGATGAATCATCATTTGTTCGATGGACATTGGTTGGTAGCGCGGATTGAAATAATTTTCTTCCAGTTCATCGAACATATCCCACGCTTGATCGGTACCTAACATTTTTGAATGACGACTAGCGCCTTGTTTTGTGTAGAGGATTAATTGATTTACTCTATTTCCGACGATGTCGAAATTTTCGACGCTGTCCTTAAATTTCTTTAATTCTGACCCTTCAAGTCTGAAATAGTGTTTACCTTCAATAAATTTTATTTTGTTGTTATTGAAATTTTGGCGTATCTGCTTTTCGCTCACGTCGTAAAACTCAGCTAACTGTTCAGTGGTTAATATTCGCTGGTTATTGAATTCAATAATTTGTAACTCGTTCATGTCGTTGCCTCCTAACGTAGTTGTGATATACTTAATTAAAAAGGAGATTTTTATTTATGAAAAAAATATTTTTTATTACTCCGATTGGGAATCCTAATTCTGTTGAAAGAAGGGATTCAGATTTTGTGATGAAAACTTTTTTGGAACCAGTTGCAGAAAAATTAGGGTTCGATATTTTACGTTCGGATCTTCTAAACAATTCTGGAAAAATCGACGATACGATAGTTCAACAAATTGAGAGATCAGAGATAGTTGTTATTGATTTGACAGGATTAAACCCTAATGTGATGTTTGAGTTCGGCATAAGATATGGCCTAAGCAAGCCGTTTATTGCTATATCACAGGATGTCAATACGTTACCGCTAGATGTTAGAAATATTCGTACTTTGGAATACACAGTAACTGCGCCCGATATAGAGTCCATAACTGAAAGGCTTGAAGCAATGATAAAAATAGAAGTAGAAAACGTAACATCTCAAAGTAGCTCAGCTAAATTAAAAGGAGAACAACTTGGTGAAGAAATGCTCATGAAAGCTTTACAATCTGGAGATTTTTCTCAAATAGAGAATATGGTACTATTAGCTGATAAATTAGGCTTGGATTCGTCCAAAAAATAAAAGATTATCTTATCTTTCTTTTTATCCCAGCCACCGCACCTTGTAAGAAGTTGATGATTTTTTTTAAATCAGAAACTTCTTTTTTTAATGCTTCAAATTCTTCTTTAGTTATTTCATTATGTTCGTTCATGTCGTTGCCTCCTTATGTTGATTTATTTGCTACATACTCATATAGAGCTAGAGAGCTAAACTTCCAATCCTTGCCAATACGAACCCCGGGTACTTTTCCTTGTTCAGCTTCTTTGATTAAAGTAGGAACACTAATAGTAAGATATTCTGATGCTTGCTTAGAATTCCAAACTTCATTCGGTATATCATTCTCGGCAACAAGAATTTTTAAATCATCTAAATTTACTAATGCAAGATTGGTCACCACTTACACCTCCTGTTTCGGTTTCTTTTCTATGTATTGCCATAACGCTTCAATAATCAGAGCGTTTTTGGAAACACCTTTTTTCTTAGCAGCCTTATTGACTAAAACGTCTAATTCATCAACTAACCTTAAAGTAGTAATTTTTCGTTGTATCATTTCCATACCTCCTAAGTGGTTTCTAAGTGAATTCACTTTACATACAAAATATATAGTGAATTCATATAGATGTCAAGTGAAGTCATTTAAATTCTTTTGATTTTTTTTACTATGCTTTATATAATCAAAGTGAATTCATTTTGAAATCAAAGGAGAGATATTATGGCTACTGCAAAAAGACAATTTACTATGAGAATGCAACAAGAAAATTTTGATAAGATTAAACATATTTCTGATGAAGAAAAACGCTCTATGGCTGCTGAAATAGAGTTATTGATTGAAAAAAAAATATCTGAATATGAATTAGCTAACGGCGTTATCGAAATACTCCCACAGGGCAAAGACGATTAAACTTTTGATGTCATGGCCCTTTCGCTCCGCTTCTTGTTGAATCCTTCCATACAGGTCAACTGGTAGTCGGAGCGTTGTTTGTTTTTTCACCATTGTTCTTTCTTCATTCGGTACATCATTCTCGGCAACAAGAATTTTTAAATCATCTAAATTTACTAAAGCTAGGTTAGTCATTGTTTAACCCCCTGCTTTATTTTTGTGTACTTATGGTCAATACCTAAATAATCGGCAATGATTAATCGGTATTCTTCCGCTTTTTCACCACGTTGGAACCCTTCCATTACTTGACGCGTATATACAGCCGACTTGCCGATTTTATTTGCCACATCTTTCAATTGAATGTCATTTCGTTTCATTAGGATAGTTGCAATTTCACCAAACTCAGTAATTTTCATTTCAAAGCCTCCTTTTTTGTAATTTACAAACTAGCTAGTTTATTAGCTAAAAGTATTGACAATAATAATCCAAAAGGATAATATATAGACATAGCTAAATAAGGTTCACAGAACCAAAAACCTTTCATACGTCGCCAAACGGTTAGGTTTACCGCTACACTATTTTTGTGTCTGTTTTTAGCTGACTAACTAGCTTATGAAACTAATATAATACAATTGGATTATATTGTCAATTAATTTTATCCAGTTGTATTATAAAAGTTTTCCTGGCTTTGAGGGAGACTGATTTTAATGCTTTTTGAGAGAGTGAAAGAACTGGCTAATAGTCAAGACAAGAATTTGAAACAAGTTGCTGAAGAAATTGGATTAAGCGAGAACGCCTTTTATAAGTGGAAAAAGCAAAGTCCAAAAGCAGAAACGCTCCAAAAAGTCGCAGATTACTTTGATGTAACAACTGATTACCTACTAGGCAGAAATCAAGCCCCTAAATGGGCGGACAAAGACGATTTAATTGAGTTAGATAAATTGTTAGATTCAAATGTGAACATGGCTTACAATGGCGAGAATTTGACACAGGAAGAAATACAACGGGTAAAAGATATTTTAACTGGTGTTTTTTGGGAATATGCTGAGAAGGATAAGAAGCTGAAAAAATAGAGGTAGCGATATGGATTATTTAGAACTGATTGCTAAATTAAAATCTTTATGTGGGAGTTACAACCCCTTTATTATTTGCGCCTTTTTAAATATTGATATTCGGTATGTTCCTTTTTTAGATAACCCTCGAGGCCAATTTCAAGAGATTTTAAACAGGAAAGTTATTTTCTTATCCAATTCACTAATGGAAAGTCCAGAAAGATTTTATGTGTGCGCTCATGAATTAGGTCATGCGTTACTGCATGAGGGGATATCTAACTACTACGTACTAAACAGGACAACTAGAAGTAAAATGGAAAGTGAAGCTGATCGCTTTGCCACAAACATTTTGCTTAGTTGCCACAAAGAAGATACAGGTTCATATCCTAGAAAATTTGAACATTTGCAAACGGCTTATGGTGTTCCTTTGAAATCGGAAAGATATTTACTAGATTAAGCTTATTATTTTTTAGCAAAAAAACGAACATACGTTCTTTTTTGATTAGAGATAGGAAGTAGTTAGGGAAGGAGCTTACTTTGTTATGGCTGTAGAGAAAGGGACTGTTGAAAAAAGAGGAGATAAATTCAGGCTTCGTGTTACTGTTGGCTATAACGAGAACGGCAATCCAATTAGACTTAGCAAAACTGCTGATTCGTTAACACTTAGAAAAGCATATCTCGAACTTGATGAGTGGATAGCGGACTTGGAAGAACACGGTTATGAAGATGTGACAACTATCACTTTTTCACATTTCTATAACAATATGTGGAAAAAAGAAGTAACTACAACATTGGAGCCCAGAACAATACGTGAATACTCCGACATAATCGAAAAACGTTTCTTATCTTCATTATCCAATAAAAAGATGACAGAAATAAAACCATATCAAATTAAAGACATTGTCATGGCTGCACAACCACTTTCAAAAAGAAGTCAGGTTCTTTCGAGAAAAACAAAGAAACGTTTTTTAAACGCCCTTAGTAGCGTTTTTAACGTCGCAAAAGACCAATATAGGATAATTAGCCACAATCCCGTTTCCGACGTTAAACTACCCAAGGAAGTCCTTAAAAAGGAGTCTACACCTGAACCTTATTCTATTGAAGAAGTAAACAGATTACTAACAGCTTTGGATGATGCGGCTTCACAAAAAACGAAAGCTATAGTCCTGACTGCTTTCTTTACTGGAGCTAGAGAAGGAGAAATAGCAGCTGTCGAAGAAACCGACTTCGATTTTATCAACAACACTGTACACTTTCATCAACGGATTGTTTTAAATGACAAGAAGCAATATTTAAGACGAGATGGTCTTAAAGCTTCCGATTCTAAAATTATCCCTGTACCTCAGAACTATATGAATTTCATGCAAGGCTTTATCTTAATCAACCAAGAAGCAAGAAAGAAGCTTTGTATAAACCCAAAACACAAGTATGTATTCGGCTCACCAGAAGGAAACTTCGAACTCCCAACATCTTTATATAGAAATTGGATTCGATTTGTGAAACGCTCTGGACTTCGCGAGATTCGCTTTCACGACCTTAGACATACCTCAGCATCTTTTTTACTAGCCGATCCAAACATCCCAATTAAAGCAGTACAAGAACTTCTAGGACACAAAGATTACAGGACGACAATGAACATATATGGACATGCGTTGGAGGAATCAAAAAGAGCAGCAAGCGATAGATTCTCAAGTCTACTAAGAGATTAATACGTTATTTAAAAAAATATTTTAAAAATCTCTGCCCCATTCTCTGCCCCAAACAGCAATTTATTGTAAAATAAAAAGCCGTCACATCATCTACAAACGTTGATGTGACGGCTTTAAATTAAGATGCCAGCTGCAGGAATCGAACCTGTGACCTACGCGTTACGAGTGCGTTGCTCTACCGACTGAGCTAAGCTGGCTTTAGAATAACAAAGAAAATTATAGAACTTTTAGCATATTTTGTAAAGCTCAAACCCTGCAAAAGTCAAATATATGAAATATTGACCAAAATTTGTTAGAATAGAAGTAGAAAGAGGGTTATTGCATGGGAACATTTGGAAAATTTGAAGCTACTATCGACCCGTCCGCACTTGGCAAGTCGTTTACAACTGGAACCCACGTCGCATTTATCTTTAGAAATCAAGGTCAAACTGGAACCATTACCAAGCAGCTGAAAAATTCGGCCGTTGTTAGAATGGATGAAACATCAGAAAACAGTTCTTTGATTTCACAGTCCAATGGTGTTGTTATTATCAATTACAAGGAACTTCGTAAATTAAATAGTTAAGCAACAAGTAGTGTCAAAGTTTTAGACAGCTATCAAAGGAAAATTTCAGCCCTTCGCTGAGCCTCCTTCACCGGCGTCTTTAGCTTTGGCGCTTTTTTTAAATGACAATTTTACGGTCGACCTCTTTAAAGCCGTAAATCGGCTGTTTCTTTCCTTTTTGCCACTGCATCAAATAGCGATTTTTATGAAGCATCAGCTGGGTATAAAAATCCTTCATCGCCAGTGGCGGCTGTTGTTTTGCTGAATACAAAACTAAATCCCCCGCTTCATCTAATTGAAGCCCGGTGAAAGCCACTAATTTATCATGTTCTGTCTGATAAATCCCCACAAAATCCCCCCGCTGCGGGCCGTTCATTAAAGCGGTTAATAATTCCTGACTACGCAAATGGATTCCCCCTAACTTTTTAGTGAATGATTTTCAAGGTCCTTCAAAATGAATTCTGGCATCAAGGATAATTGCAAAAATTTTCCTAAAAAAAATGAGATTGCTTCTAAGTCGTCTAGCAAACTAGCATTGAACACAAGGAAACCGGCGCATACTCCACTGATTTTTACAGCTTAGCTCTTTAAAAGCTACCTGCATTGGTTCTCTATTTTTGCCAGAAGCTAACTTAAAAACAATCTCAAGCTTCACTTTATTTTGTACCGAAGAGACGGTCGCCGGCGTCCCCTAAACCAGGAACGATGTAGCCGTGCTCGTTTAATTTTTCATCAAGCGCGGCGGTATAGATATCAATATCTGGGTGGGCATCTTGTAAGGCCTTGACCCCTTCAGGAGCAGAAACTAGGCTGACAAATTTGATATTAGAAGCGCCATGTTTTTTCAAAGCATCGATTGCCATGATTGCTGAACCGCCAGTTGCTAACATCGGATCAACGACGAACAGCTGACGAGCTGCAATATCTTCCGGCAGCTTCAAGAAATACTCGTGGGGCTCTAAAGTTTCTTCGTCCCGGAACATTCCGATATGCCCAACCTTCGCTGCGGGAATCAATTCTAAAATTCCGTCAACCATGCCTAAGCCAGCTCGTAAAATTGGTACGATTGCAACTTTTTTACCGGTTAAAGTTTTTTGCACACTTTTAGTCATTGGTGTTTCAATTTCAATGTCTTCTAACGGCATGTCCCGCGAAACTTCATAAGCCATCAGCATGGCAATTTCATTGACAACTTCCCGAAAAACCTTCGTGCCGGTATCCTTTTCCCGAATGATAGTTAACTTGTGCTGAATGAGTGGATGGTCAATTACTTGGAATTTTCCCATTTTTAAAATCTCCTATCTGATTTTTTATGTCCTAAACTTTCCAAAAGAAAATTTAACTGGATAATTTTAAGCGTAAAGCGGGTGATTATTTGTTAAAGCCAATACTTCTTGATGAACTTCTTCTAAAGCCGCTTGATTATTGTGAGCCTTCAGCGCTCTGACAACTAGCTCTGCCACTTGTCGTGATGCCGCTTCGTCAAAACCACGGGAGGTAATCGCTGGTGTGCCAATCCGAATACCGCTGGTTTTAAATGGGCTTAAGCTTTCAAAAGGAATCGAATTTTTATTGACGGTGATGCCAACAGAATCCAAAATTGTTTCGGCTTCTTTACCAGACATTCCTAAGTCGGTCACTTCTACTAATAATAAATGATTGTCAGTGGCACCTGAGACCAAACGGACTTCCGGTGTTTTATTAAAGACATCGGCCATCGCTTTGGCATTATCAATCACTTGCTGGCTGTATTCAGTAAAGCTTGGGTCAAGGGCTTCTTTAAAGGCAACTGCTTTAGCGGCAATCACATGTTCTAATGGTCCCCCTTGAATGCCTGGGAAGACTGCGCTGTTAATTTTTTTAGCCAATTCTTCATCGTTGGTTAAAATCAAACCACCGCGAGGCCCTCTTAAAGTTTTGTGAGTCGTTGAGGTAGTAATGTCAGCATAAGGAACTGGATTTTGATGCAGACCCGCTGCAACTAAACCAGCGATATGCGCCATGTCCACCATTAATTTTGCGCCGACTTCATCAGCGATTTCCCGAAACTTTTTAAAATCAATGGTGCGGCTGTAGGCACTTGCTCCCGCTACAATTAATTTCGGTTGATGTTTGCGAGCTAAAATTCTTACCACATCATAATCAATCACTTCAGTCGCTGGATCCACACCGTAAGGTACGAAATGATAGGTTTTACCGCTAAAATTAACCGGCGAACCATGGGTCAAATGACCACCAGCAGATAAGTCCATCCCGAGAACTGTATCCCCTGCTTCAATTAATGAAAGATAAGCTGCTGTATTCGCTTGTGAACCTGAATGAGGCTGAACATTGGCAAATTTTGCAGCAAATAATTCTTTGGCCCGCTCGATGGCTAAATTTTCTACCACGTCAACAAATTCACAGCCACCATAATAACGGCGACCTGGATAGCCTTCAGCATATTTATTGGTCAGCACGCTGCCTTGTGCCGCCATGACACCTTTGGACACGATATTTTCAGAGGCAATTAACTCCAAATTATTTTCTTGCCGTTGGTATTCGTGATTAATCGCATTCCATAAATCCGGATCAAATTCTTTAAAATCCATACTGACAACACCCTTCATGACATTATTTTTTATTGAATTGTATCATAAGTTAGCAAATTCCGGCACCAAGAAAACTAGTTTTTCCAAAATTTTTGGTTGCTGGCTTTTTTTAAGCGGTTCATATAAGCTACCGCTAAGCCGGCTTCCTCAAAGGCCGGCGCTAAAATAAGACTAACGCCGGTTTCATCCAATGCCCGCAGGCCAGCGAATAAGCCGTGGGTGGCGGCTTCAATTGAGTCATCAGCCAGAGGATATATTTCTATGTCTTGAGGAAATAATTTTAAAATTTCCTGACTGGCAATTACACCAACTTTTTTATTTTCACTCCACCTGGCTGCTTCTGGCCATTCAGCCTGACGAACCATCAGCACTTCTGCGTTAGGGGCATAATGTTTATACTTCATACCGGGAGCTTTCGGTGTTTCGCCCTCTGTGACAAGATGTTGGTCAATTAGAATTTCTGTTTCCAAAAAATTTTCCAAAGCTTCTTTGGTGACTGCTCCAGGCCGTAAAATCATCGGTGGCTTTAAAGGATCACTCAAATCTAATACGGTGGACTCGACGCCAATTGTAGTCGGGCCATCATCTAAAATACCGGCAATCTTTCCCTTCATATCGTGAAGCACATGGGCCGCTGTTGTTGGGCTCGGCTTACCGGAAGTATTGGCACTGGGACCAACTAAAGGCGCAGCTGTTTTTTCAATTAATAACAAAGTTTTTTCGTTTGCTGGCATTCTAAAAGCTGCTGTGGATAAGCCGCCGGTGACATTTGCCGGTAAGCTGTCTTGTTTCACCGCAAAAATTAAAGTTAAGGGTCCCGGCCAAAATTTTGCAACAATTTTTTCAGTTAAGGGATGAAACTTATCCACAAATTTTTCCACCATTGAAAATTGATTGACGTGTAAAATTAAGGGATTATCGGCAGGTCGACCTTTAACGGTAAAAACCTGCTGAACGGCTTCAGTCATGAGACCATTGGCACCTAGACCATAGACTGTCTCTGTCGGAAAAGCAATCAATCCGCCATTTTTTAAAATTTCAGCGGCTTCATCAATTGTTCCTTCAGTAAAAATTTTTGTTTCCACAGTTTATCCACACCTTTAATTATCTGTAAATGACTAGTTTTTAAACCTTTACAAACTTATCACCAACTTTGTGGATAAGTTTTTTTATTACTGTGGACAAGCTTGTTGAAAACTGTCCAAAATGAAAGCTTATTTTCATTCAATTAATTAAATTTAATAACAGACTTATCCACATTAAGTGTGAATAACCACAAATCGATCCAAACCAGCTAAATCTTTTTTGACTGCAATTTGCGCTGCAGGAAAAGTTTTTTCAAATATTTCTTTGACAGCTTGCCCCTGTTGAAAGCCAATCTCTAAATAAATTTTACCGCCTGCTTTTAATTTTGTTGGTGCCTGCTGGGCAATCATTTGGTAGATGGCTAACCCGTCGGCCGCCGCAAAAAGCGCCGACTTTGGTTCATAGGTGCGCACACTTTCATCCATCAATTCCCATTCTGCCTGACTAATGTATGGTGGATTGGAAATAATAAGATCAAATGTTTCTTCAACAAAGGGTTCCAGCACACTGCCTTTACGAAAATCAATTGCTGTTTCTAGTATCAGACTATTTTTTTTCGCAATGCTCAGAGCCCCTTCAGAAATATCACTGGCAAAGAGCTGCCAGCTGTCAGCCTCAGCCTTCAAAGTAATCGCAATTGCTCCGGTTCCCGTTCCAATATCGACGACCTGCAAATTTTTCTTAGACGAATTTTCCTTAAGACACAACTCAACTAATTCTTCAGTCTCTGGCCGAGGAATTAAAGTATCCTGGTTCACAAAAAAATTGCGGCCATAAAAATCAGCATAGCCTAAAAGATATTGCGGCGGCTGATTTTCCATCAGGGCCTTCACATCCGCTGCAATTTGAGTCTCATCGTCAGTTGGAATTGCTTCATTCATCTGCAATAACCAATCCGTTTTACGCCAACCCTTGCGCTCCAAAAAAAGGTAGTGGATGGCATAGCCTTCTTTTCCGGCTGCTTCCAAAAAAGAAGAAGCCCGCTGAAGGACTTCTCGATAGGTTTTAACCATTTTGCAATTCTTCCAATTTTGATGTTTGGTCGTACATCACCAAGGCATCAATAATTTCATCTAATTTTCCTGCCAAAATTTGATCTAATTTTTGAATCGTCAAACCAATGCGGTGATCGGTGACACGATTTTGCGGAAAATTATAGGTGCGAATGCGTTCAGAACGGTCGCCAGTTCCGACAGCTGACTTACGGCTGGCATCGTATTCACTTTGCGCCGCTTGAGAAATTTGGTCATAGACTCTAGCCCGCAAAATTTTCATCGCTTTTTCCCGATTTTTAATTTGCGAACGCTCATCCTGCATCGCTACAGCAATCCCTGTTGGAATATGGGTCAGACGAACGGCAGAAGCTGTCTTGTTGACGTGCTGGCCACCAGCTCCAGAAGCATGATAAATATCAGTCCGAATATCTTTATCGGCAATATCAATTTCGACTTCTTCGGCCTCCGGCATTACGACAACCGTTGCTGTCGATGTATGAATCCGCCCCTGCGATTCTGTTGAAGGTACCCGTTGAACTCGATGAGCGCCACTTTCGTATTTTAACTTTGAAAAGACACTGTCGCCGGTAATCATCATGATTACTTCTTTATAGCCACCGATGCCCGTGACATTAGCATCCATCACATCGACTTTCCAGCCTTGCGCCTCCGCGTATTTTTGATACATATTAAATAAATCGCCGGCAAATAAAGCCGCTTCATCGCCACCTGCAGCTCCGCGAATTTCCATGATAATATTTTTATCATCATTGGGGTCTTTTGGCAGCAGCAAAATTTTAATCCGGTCTTCTAATACTTCTTTTTCTTTTTTTAACTCAGACAGTTCTTCTTTGGCCATCTCCGCCATATCGGCATCTAAGCTTTCACCTAATAATTCTTCAGTGTCAGCAATCCCTTGAACAACCGTTTTGTAACGGCGATAAACCTCCACCGTTTCCCTTGTGCTGGCTTCTTCCTTGGACAGCTGCATAAACCGCTGGGTGTCGGTAATAACAGCTGGGTCACTTAATAATTCTCCAAGTTCTTCATAGCGATCTTCAATCGCCTGTAACTGATCGTACATGGATTCGCTCCTTTATCTCTTCTTCATGCAATAGCTCACTCTCACTGAATACTTTAGCTAGTTTTCCAGTAGAATGCAACATCTAAACAATCTATCAACTAATGTCGCTTTATTTCTCAACAATTTTTCCCGGTTCAAAATAATGTTTGCGACAGACAGGATAATAGGCTTCATTGCCGCCAATTTGAACCTGATCGCCTTCATAGACTGGCTGACCGTCAATATAATGCAAGTTCATCGTCGCCTTTTTATGGCAGAACCAGCAAATTGTCTTTAATTCTTCTATTTTATCTGCATAGAGCAGTAAATATTTTGAACCTTCAAATAGCTCATTGCGAAAATCATTTTTCAAACCGAAAGCCATCACTGGGATGTTTAATTTATCAACAACATTTGCTAAAGCCAAGACATGATGCTTTTGTAAAAATTGCGATTCATCAATTAAAATACAATAGGGCCGATAATCTAAATTGACAATCAGCTCATATAAATTAGTTTCCGCAAAAATCGGTGTCGCTTCCCGCTTTAAACCAATGCGACTGGAGATAACCCCGACACCTTCCCGGGTATCGAGACCGCTAGTCAACAGGACAACCGGTTTATTTTGTTCTTCATAGTTGTGGGCTACCTTTAAAATTTCAATTGTCTTACCGCTATTCATTGCCCCGTATTTAAAAAATAATTGTGCCATCTCTGCTCACCCTTCGTCAACATTCCTTTGGTATTATAGCTGAAAACTAGAAAAATTTACAGAGGGAGATTTCCCGAGAGAAAAAATTTAGCAAAATAATCAGGATCGTCTTGATTTCAAAAAAATTGCCCTTATGCCGCTGCTTTCAAAATGAAAACAAGTGGATTAAGGGCAATTTGGTTATTTTCATAAATTATCTACTTTGATAAGCGTTGCTTGAGAGACTAGCAGTAATCAATTCTTAGCGAAAAAAATCTTATTGATAGACAATGAAAATTTTTTCAAAATTTTAGCGAGGCGCTTGATCGGTGGTCACATAGTCCACCCGCATGTCCTGCATATCTGAAAATTGGTTTTCTGGAACGGTCCACGTTCCGACAGTCAAACCGGCATCGCGTGCCTTTCTAACAGCGGTACTGGTTACTTGCGGGTAATAAGAATCAATCCCCGGCTGATTGCCTAGTTTTAGCGACGCGTCAATTGCCTCCTGATTAATTTCATAAACTAAATACAGATAAGCAAAATCTGGATTAATCTGACTGGCCAATTGCAGTTGTTCATAGTTGAAGGAAATTATTTTTGCCTTGTCACTTGAAAAGCCGTACTTCGCCAGCGCCTCAAATACTTTTTGCAAATCTTCCGTCGTCGCTGTTGCATCTTTTAATTCAAGAAATGGTACTTTATTGGCGACCATGCAGATGGCTAAATAATCTTCTAACGTTGGAATTTTCAATTCTGCAGCGGCATAGCTTCCCACATTAGTTCCTTGGTCAATTTTAAAATTGCTCAATTCAGCCAAGGTATAATCGCTAACTGCGCCAGTGCCATTGGTCATGCGATCAATGGTATCATCGTGCATCAAAACCCATTGACGATCTTTCGTCAATTTTAAATCCGTTTCAACGGCATACGCATTAGCTTGTCGAAAAGCTGGCAGGGAATTTTCTGGAGCGCTATAAGTATTGCCCCGATGATTGACATAATCAACCTGATAACTCTCCTCCTTAACACCGTACCAGCCGATTCCTTCATCCCGCCAACCTCTATTTATCAAATCTTGTTGTTCAGTCCAAGTCACCGCATAGTTATGACTACCGGTATTAACATTTGGATTAAAAGCTCGGTACAAAGGTACACTACGATTCGGATCTGAATACCAGCCAATGCCTTCATCTCGCCAGCCGATTTTCACCAGATTATCCCGTTCCGAAGCACTTAAAGTATAATGGTGATCGCCATTATTGGGATTATACAAACGATAAACCGGATTACCTGTAACCGGCGCATACCAACCGATTCCCTCATAATTCCAGCCGACACTTTGTAAATTGTTCCGTTCTAAACGATTTTCCGTATAAAAATGCTCCCCGGAATGGGGATTGTACATACGATACATCGGTGTACTATCCGTTGCCGCCGCTTCCCCTGATGCCGGATTAAAAAAACTAATTCCTAAAAAGACTGTGACTGCCAACATAAATTTCCCGAAATTTTTCACTCTTCCACCTGTTTTTCCCCAAACGTAAAACTTTGACATTTTATTTTTAGATTAATAGTCATATTTTACTATCAATTCCCATTAAATATCAACAGATATGTGCCTAAACGAAAGTTAGTTCCCTTGAAATGCTGACTTTTGAAGAGAAATTTAAAATTTAGTTTTGATATATTCTTTTTGCTAGAGTAGAGTAAATTTCTCCTCAAGAGTAATTTTTGGTAAGTGAGAACGTTATTAATCAAAATCGCCAATAAAATTTCCCAGTGATTCACCTCTAAAAGACAAAGGATAACTATTTTTGATTTTTAATGTCAAAGTTTGTTCCTCATCCAAATTTAGTAACAATTTTATCATCAGGCGGATTGCAACATAATGGGAGAAAATCGCTACTTTGTTAGTTGCCGAGTCTTTTGTCAGTTCTTTTAAAAATTCCCCGACCCGCTTTTCAACATCAGCATAATTTTCTCCGCCTGGCGTTCTATCGGCAAAACTATGACCAAGTGATTACTTCTGCAAAAAATCTTGCCCATGCAGCAAATCCTTGGTGTTTTTCCCATCAAGAATTCCCAATGATCGCTCCTTTAGCCGCTCATCTAGAATAATGTCCTGCCGGCCTGTTGCCAATCTGGCGGTCTCATAAGCTCGGCTGAGGGGGAAGCATATACTTGATTAACTCCTGAAAAAATTGCTAATTTACTGAGTTCATATGCCTGCTGGCGGCCCTTTTCTGTCAGGGGAACATCGCTTTGACCTGAAAAAATCGGCCAGTCTCAGCCGACCGATTGGCTTGATTAAAAAGTGATTCTCCATGACGAATTAAAATGATTTCCATTGTCTGCCTCGCTTCTTCGTTAAGTTTATTTCGATGCCTAATCTAGGCTTTTCTCTCCATTTATTCTCATCCAGTTTCAACATTTTTGCAGACCTAGTCAGTTTGCAACTATCGCTGTTATACCACTTATGCTTATTTTGTTGAAGCTTGCCAAATAATTATACCACTCAATAAAATTCAAAAAAAATATGATAATTATTTTGCTGGCATAAACTCTCTGTAGACATCTGAAATCTTCCCTACTTATCAGATTGGCTAGAAACAAAAAAAAGCCACAGAACCCAGAAAATATCTAGGTTCTATGGCTTAAAACTTTTTAATTAATTTCAATCCGTTTACGGTCTTTATCATTAGTTGCTGCTTTAGCTAATTCTAAATGCAGAACGCCGTCTTTAAAGTTAGCAGTTATTTTATCTTCGTCGATACCCTTTAACATAAATTGCCGACGGAAGGATTGGCTACTGCGTTCACGTCTTAGGAAATTGCCTTCTTCATCTTTATCTTCAACTGTGTTATCTCGCTTGGCATCAATGGTTAAAATATTATCATCGTAAACAACAATCAAATTTCCCTTGTCAAAGCCGGGTAAATCTGCCTTAACTTCATAGGCAGTTTCAGTTTCTTTAATATCGACTTTGAATTCATTTGCTCTAAAATTACTTGGGAAAAAATTATCGAAAAAATTATCTCCCGTTGACATCCAGTTATTGTTTCTTGTTGTTAAGTTTGCCATAGTCTCCATCTTCTTTCTCTAAAATTATTTAGAACCTTAAAAATCTGGCATAATTTTCAAGGGGAAAGTTATCTTTGACCTTTCCTGATGTTTATATTCTACTGCCGATTAGCACTCTTGTCAAGAGAGTGCTAACTCAAAACTAAAAAATTTTTAATCCGCAAACATGACAAGGAAATTGAAAAGAGGTTTAATAGAAAGTAACTGATACAGTTAACTCAAGGAGGATTTACAATGGACTTTTTAACAAATAATTTATTGCATGAACTAAAAGTGAATTTATACGAAGCTTACACTGAAATTTTAGGGGCCAATGATTTAACCATTTTTATTACCAAGCCAGTTGCTGCTGATGCTAAAAATATGGGCTTTTCTTTTCAAAGCGAACATGATTCTGGTTTTCTTTTCTTTTTAAATGCTGGAAAAGTTGTGGCCTTGTCCACCACGAATGCCTTTGAAGATCCAGATGTCCCCTTTGACCAATTCATTTATTTGGATTTCCCTTTAGAAACAGAAAAGGATTATTACAGCACTTATTTAAATAATGTGCTGCATACTGCTGGCCAGCCCTATGCTGCGAAATTGAAAAAGACAGCTCTGCCGGAAAATATCGAAAAAATTATTATCCCCGCTTTTGCAGACAGCTTTTTGATTTTGGAACGCTTTGGCTATCCTCTGACCCGTCCACAAGCCGCTGAGGAAAAGACCAGCAAAGCAAAGGGTGGTAAGCCCCGCCATAAATGGACGAAGGAAGTTAGTGAAATTGAATTTTCTGTTGACCGACCAGATGCACAAGCAAAAGTTTTCTGGATTAAACGCAATGAAATGCTGATTAAAGCCGGTGCTAAAATGCTGCCACAAGCGCCATTAAATAAAGATGGTTCGTTGGGCTTTTCCGCTCGGTTTGGCGAGCAGTTACGGCAAGAACATCAGCACCAGTTTCAAGATTTTACAACAACTGAAGATATTGTTTTAAAAAGTGTCAATGAAGTCGGCCTCTTTTTATATTTCGGCGGCACCAATAGCTGGTTAGAATTACTCGATGAAAACGGCAAGAGCATCAATGAATGGACCGTTGTAAACTAATTTTTCTGCCGATTATCTCCACAAAAAAACTGCCAATTTTGGGATTAAGCTAGTTTAGCTACAATCCGAATCGGCAGTTTTTTGTGCCTTAAATGTCACTTTCCCTTAAAACTTAAAAGTAAAATCAGCAGAAGTTTTTAAATCTGCAAGGGTCGGCATCCCACCTTGGGCTCCAAATCCTTGAACCGAAAAACTGGCAGCTAAATTGCCCAAACGAATTGCTTCAGCAATCGGCAAGCCTTGCAAGATTCCCACGGCAAAGGCTCCATTAAAGGTATCGCCGGCCCCTGTTGTGTCGACAGCTTCTGTCGCAAAAGCTGGCACTGTAATTTCTTCTGCCCCATCAAAAAAGATTGCGCCTTTTTGCCCCAGTGTGACAATCAATTGGTTGGGAAATTGTCGTAAACTTTCTGACAAACTTTTTTTTGGAAATAATTGCTGCACTTCTTGCTCGTTCGGTGTAAAGTAAGTCGTTTTTGCTAAAGCCGCAGCAGAAATCTCTCGAGCGGGTGCAGGATTATACAGTAAAGGGATTGCCTTTTCTGCACAAAAATCAATCACCCAAAGATTACTTTCTTGGGGAATTTCATTTTGCAAGATAACAAAATCAGCTGTGCTGAGCACCGAACTGTATTGTTTCAAATAGGCTACCGTCAATAAATTATTGGCAGCTGGCACGACGATAATTCGGTTATCCCCTTCATAAAGGGTGATATGCGCTGAACCAGAAGACTGCTGGGCTGTTTGCTTAAAATATTGGACATCCACTTGATTGGCCTGCAGATTTTCAGTGATTTTTTCTCCAAAGGAATCTGCGCCGACACTACCAATCATAGTAACATTTGCCCCCAGACGACTGGCGGCCACCGCTTGATTAGCTCCCTTACCGCCAAAGCGCGTAGCAAAAGTTTCTCCAAAAACTGTTTCACCGCTTGCTGGCAATTGTTTGGTGGTGACGATAAAATCCGTTGAGGAACTGCCGATGACTAAAATAGTTTTCATAAAACCGCTCCTTATCTAATTCAAATCTATTTTAAAATAAAAAAACCTTCAACAAGGATTGTAACATCCCTGCTGAAGATTTGCGCTGTTATCGATTAAAAGGCCGCCACTAGATAAGTAATGCCGGTAATCATAAAGTAAATTCCGACTAAAAAGGCTAACGTCAAGGCAGCTGATAGCGGATTAAAGAGTAAGATAAAGCCTAAAATAATTCCCAAGATGTTGACAATTACCATAAACCAGTAGTAGCCAGTGCTGACTTCTTTAAAGGCACTGGAAATCATCAATTCACCGATGGAATCAATAATAAACCAAATAGCGAAAATAATTGGCAAGGCTAATACGCCAGCTGACATGTTGAACAAGAGGAAGATTCCTAAAATAATATCGATAATCCCCATCACTAATACGAAAGTTCCTTTGCCGCCAGTAGTATTTTGCAGCGGCCGGCGAATCGCAATTTCAAAAATCCCCTTCAAGATTGCCATCACCGCAAAAAAGACCACTAAAGCCACTAAATTACTAGCGGGATCTCTAAAGGAAATAATGGAGATGAAGATAAATAATAATCCCAAAATGAAATAACCTAAATTAAATTTTCTCATGTTTCTCGAACTCCTTTTTATTTTTTTAATCATATTAAGAAAAATTCTTATAATGAAATTCTTCTTATCACAATTAAATACTAGCGCATTTCGACATTTTTTTGAAACAATTCGACTTATTTCGTTGCTACGCTGTTCCGCTAAATTTTTTTATTAAATCTGTTATACTGGTGACAAGAACCTGCAAGGAGTTTAAAGATGAGTGTAACGACTTTTATTCGCAAAAAACAACGGGCTTTAAAGCTTTTTTCTGCCAAACATTTTACCTCCATCCAAATAATTGTGATGTATTATGTGGTGATGACCTTGTTATCCCTGCTCTTATTTTACTTGCCGATTTTTCGAGAACCGGACAGTCACCAGCCCTTTATTGACATGTTTTTCATGGCTGTCAGCACTGTCAGCGTGACCGGTTTGACCACCTTTAATATTAACGATGTTTTCAATCAAAATGGTGTAGTCCTCTTAGAAATCCTTTTTCAAATCGGTGGGCTAGGAATTATGATGATCTCGACGTTTTTCTTTATCGTCTCCAAACGCCGAATATCCTTAAAACAACGGCAGCTGATTATGACCGATATGAACCAAACCAAGCTTAGCGGCATTGTCCGTCTGATTCGTATCACCTTTGGGATTATTGTATTTTTCCAAGTTATTTTTGGTGTCATTTTTTCGTTGTATTTCTACTTTAGAGGCTATTACCGAAATTTTTGGGATGCAGTCTTCTATGGCTTTTACCAAGCCATCTCAGCAGTCACCAACTCCGGCTTTGATGTCACAGGGGAATCGATTACTCCCTTTGCCCACGATTATTTCTTTTTAAGTATTATTATGTTTTTAATTTTTATCGGTGGCATTGGCTTTCCTGTTCTTATGGAGTTTCGCGAGTGGCTGGCTTATAAAAAGCAGCCGACACCGATTCCTTTTCGTTTTTCTTTGTTCACCAAATTAGCCGTTCTGGCCTTTTTTGTCTTATTTATTGCCGGCACCATTGCGATTTTCTTATTGGAAAAAGACCATTTCTTCTTAGACAAGGGGCCCATAGAGCAATGGATGACTTCGATGTTTTATTCGATGACCACCCGTAATGCCGGCCTGCAAATTAATCCTTTAAGTGATTTTCAAGTGACCACCTTGATTTTCTTTTCACTTTTGATGTTTGTCGGCTGTTCGCCTAGTTCTGTCGGCGGTGGTATTCGAACCACGACGGTCGCCATCTTAGGACTGTACATCATCTCTTTTCTACGGGGAGAAAAAAATGTCAATGCCTTTGGCCGCCAAATTCCCGATGACGATGTCCGCAAATCAATGGTCGTCTTTATGCTTTCTTTGGGTATGTGCTTTGGTTGCGTCTTGTTTTTAACCGCCACCGAAGAACAATCGTTAATCGCCATCATTGTTGAGGTTGCCTCCGCTTTTGGAACGACCGGTCTTTCAATGGGCATCACCGCAGAATTAAGCATGACGGGAAAATTAGTCATCGCGCTTTTGATGTTTATCGGTCGAATCGGCATGCTCTATACCCTGCTGTTATTTATCCCGAAGGAACGCCGAGACAGTGGCTACAAATATCCTCAAGAAAAAATCATTATCGGCTAAGCCGGTCATGATTTTTTGCTTTTTCTTAAGCTAGAGAAAGAGCATTTAAGTTTTTGAAATGAATGTGGTAAGATAAGTTGAATTTATGAAAGTTTGATGGAGGGAACACTATGAGTTTACGCAGTCAGCTGGCAATCGCTGCTGGAAAGTCCTCGCAATGGGTTTTAAAAACTTTTTTCAAGGGCGGGTCCAGCTTTCCGGGAAAATTAGCTTTGACGATTGACCCTGATGTTTTGAATAGTTTATCAAAGGATTATCAAGTTGTGGTAATCACCGGCACCAATGGTAAAACTTTAACCACTGCCTTGACTGTAAATATTTTGAAGCAGCAATTTCCTGAGGTTTTAACCAATCCTACCGGCGCCAACATGGCCCAAGGAATTGTCTCCACCTTCTTAAATGCAAAAAAGCAAAAGGGTGAAAAATTCGCCGTTTTAGAAATCGACGAAGCCAGCCTAGCAAAAGTCACTGAATACATTAAGCCAGAGCTCTTTGTCTTCACCAATATTTTCAGAGACCAGATGGACCGCTACGGCGAAATCTATACGACTTATCGCTTAATTGTAGAAGGGGCGGCAAAATCACCGACAGCGCCGATTTTAGCAAACGGCGACTCGCCAATTTTTAATTCAGTGGCAACTGTTAATCCCCGAAAATATTATGGCTTTAATCACGAGCCTGATCAAGAACAGATGGCCCACTACAATACCGACGGCGTTTTGTGTCCTACCTGCCATCACATTTTGCATTATAAAATGATTACCTACGCTAATCTCGGCAAATATTATTGTCCAAACTGCGGCTTCCATCGCCCTGAGCTGGATTATCAATTAACAAAAATGACAGCGATGGATAATGTTTCGGCTGATTTTGTGATTGACGATGAACAATATGGCATTGAAGTTGGCGGCCTTTATAACGTCTACAACGCGCTTGCCGCAACAGCTGTGGCCGAGTATTATAATGTGGCCCCGGAAAAAATCCGTCAAGGTTTAGGCTATGATGAAAAAGTTTTTGGCCGCCAAGAGGAATTTACGATTGAAGGCAAACACTGCACATTGGTCTTAGTTAAAAATCCAGTCGGCTTAAACCAAGTAATCGACATGATTAATTTAGCACCCTATGATTTCTCCCTCGTCTCTTTATTGAATGCCAATTATGCAGACGGGATTGATGTCAGCTGGATTTGGGACGGCGATTACGAGACGCTGGCCAAGCGTAATATTCCTGAAATTATCGCAGGCGGCGACCGCCATCGTGATATGGCGCTCCGCTTAAAAGTTGCCGGGCTGCCAGAAGAAAAAATTAAGGAAGAGGAATCCTTAAGCCAAGTTATTGAAGATATTAAACAATTACCAACTGAAAATGTTTATATTTTAGCGACCTACACCGCTGTTTTACAGCTGCGCAAAGAGCTAGCTCAAAAAGGTTATATAAAAGGAGGAATGGACCGTGGCTGATTATCAATTAAACCTCGCCCATCTCTATGGAAATTTACTTAATACTTACGGCGACAATGGCAATCTCTTGATGCTGCAATACTATGCTAAAAAAATGGGCGTCACCTTGAACACTGAAATTGTCAGTATCCACCAAGAGTTTGATCCGGAAAAATACGACATCGTTTTTTTCGGTGGCGGTCAAGACTTCGAACAATCGATTGTGTCTAATGACATTCAAGAAAAAAAAGAAGATATCATCCGCTATATTGAAAATAATCGGGTGATGCTGGCAATCTGTGGCGGCTATCAATTATTAGGCCATTATTACACCGGGGCTAATGGCGAAAAAATCCCCGGCATCAGCGCCCTCGACCATTACACCTTGAGCCAAGACAACAATCGTTTTATCGGTGATATTGTGATTCACAACGAAGAATTTAACGAAACCTATTACGGCTTTGAAAATCATAACGGCCGTACCTTCTTAGGTGAAGGCGAGCGTCCTTTGGGTAATGTTGTCAAAGGCAAAGGCAATAATGGCGAGGACCAATCTGAAGGCGTGATTTATAAAAATGTTTATGGCTCTTATTTCCACGGACCGATTTTATCCCGCAATGAAAAATTAGCCATCCGCCTTATTAAAACAGCTTTAAAAAATAAATACGGCGAGCCGCTTGATTTACCAAAAGAATTTCAAGAGGAAGCAGCCACTAGCAATTAGTAAAAAGCAGCACTAGGCAAGGAACTTTCCAACTTGGAAAGCACCGAGGCCAGTGCTGCTTTTTTATTCATTCTGAAACTAAATTATTTTTTCCCAGGTTCAGAAGCAATCACAATCATTGCCCCTTCGACTTTCCACTCGTCGATACCATTAGGAATAATACAGCTGCTGCCAGCTGTCAACGGATATTCTTGACCGTCAATCACCAATTGACCGGCGCCGTCTGTCACAGTCATCAGCGTATACGGTGCATGGGCCTTAACGGTAAGGCTGCCGGCCACCTGCCATTCATAGACATTGAAAAAGGCTGATTCAATATACGTGATGATTGAAGATTGTCCTTGCCGCACTTCCTTGACATTTAAAATCGGCGTGTCACCAGGAATCGTCGTCACATCGATTGATTGTTGGATGTGCAGCTCCCGCGGATTGCCTTGATCATCTTTGCGATCATAATCATAGACCCGATAAGTGGTATCTGAGCTTTGCTGCGTCTCTAAAATTAAAATTCCTTCGTTAATCGCATGAATTGTCCCACTAGGCACATAAAAGAAATCGCCTTTTTTTACCGGCACTCGCTTCAATAAATCATCCCAACGGCCTTCATGAATCATCTCAGCCAATTCTTCCCGCGTCTTCGCGTGGTGTCCGTAAATAATTTCCGAACCGGGCTCCGCATCGATAATATACCAGCACTCTGTTTTTCCAAGTTCCCCTTCATGGGTCATTCCATAGGCATCATCTGGGTGAACCTGCACCGATAAATCATCCTCCGCATCCAAAATTTTGGTTAACAAAGGAAACACCGGCTCACTTGAATGGCCAAATAATTCTTGATGTTCTTTCCATAAATCATCTAAGCGCTGACCTTTGAACTTGCCATTTTCAACAGTAGACACGCCGTGAGGATGGGCACTGATTGCCCAATCTTCGCCAATTTTTTCATTGGGTAAATCAAAGCCAAACACCGTATGCAGACGATTGCCGCCCCAAATTTTTTCTTGAAAGACTGGTTTTAAAAATAATGGTTCCATGACTGACTCCTCTTTCTTCATTGTGTAATAAAAAAACATCTAAATCGCTTTACTTTCCTCGAAAATTATACCACAGCTTTTCTTAAAACGGTTTATTTTCCTGTAGCTCAGCTAAATAAACTGTCAACAACTGATTGCGTTTTTCAATGTATTGATTTCGCTGATCAAGGGGATGCACTCGATTTGATAAAAAAATGAAACTAGTGCCGGCAAGTAAGTCCATCAAGATAAATGTTCCCGTATAACCTGTGTGAAATAACATTGGTTTTCCCTCAGTACCTGGATAATGAATATCCCAGCCTAATGAACGGTTGCCATTTTCTAAAGGTGTCTGATCTTGCAACAGTCCAGTAATCGTAGACTTTTTTAAAAATTGCCCCGATTCCGTTTCACCAAAATTTAAATACATCTCCACAAACTTGCTGACATCACCTAATATTGTAAAAAGGCCGGCATTACCAGCATGTTCTGCTAAAACTCGCGCCTTCGGGTCATGGGTCACACCTTTTAAAATACCTAACTGTGGATGATTTTCTGTCGGTGCTACAAGACTGACATCAGTAAGTAAAAAGCCGCTATCTGCCATTTTCAATGGTCGTAAAACTTCTTCTTCAAAAATCGTCACGACCGGTTTTTGAAAAATTTTTTCCAACATAAAACCTAATAAAATAGTGCCTGCATCCGTGTACTGCATTTTTTTCCCTAAATCAGCTCCAGGCTGTAATTGGTAATAAGCTTGACGCAATTCTAGAGCCGTCAACTTATCCCGCTGAGGAATATATGTCTGAATATCTGACGTGTGGGTCAGAAGATGCCGCAAAGTAATGCTATCATTTTCAAATTCTGGAAGATATTCTTTCAATGGCGCATCTATCTGCAATTTTCCCTTTTCTAGCAACTGTAAAACAACAGTTGTCGTGCAAATAACTTTTGTTAAAGAAGCGACATCAAAAATTGTCGTAAGCTCCATACTTTCTTTACTTGGTAATAGCTGACGCCAGCCAAGGGACTGGTTCTCAACGGCCTCTGGGGTTCTAAATTGATAAACGGCTCCCGGGAAAATTTCTTCTGCTATATATTTTTGAATCAATGTCTGAGTTTTCGGATACATCGCTTCACATCCTTTTTTTAATCTTAACAAAGCACTTCGATAAGATAAATCCAAAATAAGTTTAACAAAGAAAACTTAAACTACCCCAAACTTTTAGAAAAAAATTGTTTCTCAAAAATATTTTTTCTAAAAGCATTGACAACAATCGCCTTCTTGGTTATCCTATATCTTGTGTTCAATCACTACGCCGCTTTAGCTCAGCTGGTAGAGCGCATCCATGGTAAGGATGAGGTCAACGGTTCAAGCCCGTTAAGTGGCTCTTTCAAGACAACGTTTAAATAGCGTTGTCTTTTTTGTTTGCTCCGGTTAAACTATAAGATAATTCAAAAACAGTCACCTCTACAATGCAGTTCATTTTTTCTCATAAAAAGACTAAACAAAAATGATAATAATTTTGTTAAAAGCACCTTATTAAAGTAAAAGACCAAAACACAATAAAAGCTGCTCACCAGACAAATACTATATCATTATCCCAGGAGGTCCTCCATGACAATAACCTATCAACTTATCCCGCCAACAATTTCTTTAGAAAAAGAAATTCTAGCATATAAAAATGAATTCCCAGCTTCTGCTGAAGGCATCGCTGGTACTTCTTATCTGTCCTTTGCCACTAGCATTTCTGATTGGCTGGCAGATTTAAAAAAATTCGAAAGCAGAGAAACTATTCCAGACAATTTAGTACCGGGATTTGAATATCTTTTAGTTGCCGAGCATTCAACAAAGATTTTAGGTATGTTAAATCTGCGGACGGAATTAAACGATACTTTGGAAAAATTCGGTGGTCATATTGGTTACTCGATTGCGCCTTCTGAAAGAAGACAAGGTCTGGGGAAAGAAATTCTGCGTTTAGGTTTAGAAAAAGCCCGTGAATTGAACCTAGAAAAAGTTTTACTGGTTTGTAATGAAACAAATCCGCCATCTCAAAAAATTATTGAAGCAAATGGTGGCCAATTTGAAGATTCCCTTTTTGATTCAGAAGATAATCAACGGGTATTCAGATACTGGATTTCATTAGAGAATTAAGCCCTTGCTGTGATGCAGGGCTTTTTTCTATCCGCAACTGCCCCTCAATAACCGCAGCTTTATCCAAGCTGGCTATTCCCCTTTCAACCTTCTTCTCTTATACTTAACTCAATAGTCTTAAAACGGAGGCCCTCATGAAAAAAATTTTACTTGTGGAAGACGACAATGGCATCAATAAATTGTTAACCATTTTATTAAAGGATACTTATCAAGTGGTAAGTGCTTTTTCCGGCACTGAAGGTTTGTTACAACTTAATCAGCAGAGGTTTGATTTGGTTTTACTTGATTTGATGCTACCGGGGCTCAGCGGTGAGGAATTATTGGAACAACTGCCGCCGCAACAGCCGGTCATCATTATTTCGGCAAAAAAAGATGTCAGTGATAAAGTGAAACTACTTAAACTAGGCGCAGATGATTATATTACGAAGCCCTTTGACCAAGCAGAGGTTTTAGCTCGGATTGAAGTGCAGTTGCGAAAAAGCCAGCCTGTCAGTCAAAATAATCAATTGACTTGGCGGCAGCTGACACTTTTTAAAGAAAAGCATCAGGCGTTTATTGAAGAGCAGCTGTTGCAATTAACCAATGCCGAATTTGATATTTTGGCTTTATTGATGGCTCACCCTGAGGAAGTCTTTTCAAAGGGAAAAATTTACGAGGCTATCTGGCAGGGAACCTATTACGGCGATGACAACACCATCAGCGTTCACGTCTCTAATTTAAGAAAAAAAATTGCTCAAGTGACCTCTGAAGAATACCTTAAAACCATTTGGGGAATTGGTTTTATGCTTGTCTGATTGGCTTTATGATTTCTTTATGATTTGCTTAAATTATATTAAAAGGACATCCCTTATAGTAAATGTATCAAGTAAAGGGAGTGAAAAAATGAAGATTATTCAGACGCAACATCTCAGCAAAATTTACAAAAACGGTTCGGGGATTACCGATATTAACTTCACTTTAGAACAAGGAGAAATCTGTGGCCTAATCGGCAAAAATGGTGCCGGTAAATCCACCTTGTTTAAATGTTTAGCGGGGCGCACAGCAGCGACTGAGGGGAGCTTTCAATTATTTGAGAGTAGCAACCTGACCGGTAAACGCCATAAAATGAGTTTTCTAATTGAAACTCCGGCCTTTTTCGATGATTTTACAGCCACCCAAAATCTTGAATATTTTCGCCGGCAGCGGGGCATCACCAATCAAAATCGCGTAGCCGAAGTGATTGAAATTGTCGGGCTTAGCGATGCCCGTAAGAAAATTTTTGCAGAATATTCTCTAGGGATGCAACAGCGCCTAGGAATTGCCTTAGCCCTTTTAGCCAATCCTGATTGTCTTGTGTTGGATGAACCAATTAACGGCTTGGATGCCCAAGGTATTAATGACTTTCGCCGTTTGTTAAAACGGCTGAATCAAGAACAACAGATTACGATTTTAATTTCCAGTCACATTTTGGCGGAGTTAGAGTTGTTAGCCAATCGTTTTGTCTTTTTGCATCAAGGAAAACTGGTGGAGGATTTATCCCAAGCCGACTTGCTGGCAAAAACCCGCAAATCTTTACAGCTTCAGGTGGATAATCCTAGCCAAGCGGTCCAAATTTTAGAACGCAGTTATTCTGATATTCGCTACCAAGTGTTGCCGGATAATTGGCTGATTTTAGAAAATCATTTGGAAGAAAGCGGCACAATCAACCGTTTATTGAGCCAAGGAAACATCACAGTCGAGGAAATGCATAAAAGCGGCGGCTCTTTAGAGGATTATTTTTTGGATTTAGTGGAGGAGGAAAAATGATGAATTATTTAACTAGCGATATCTACCGACTTTTGAGAACCCGTAATTTTTATGTGGTCAGCGGCATTTGTCTTGGATTAATTGCCGCAGCTGGCTTGACCGTTTCCTTTTTTGCAAACAGCGATCCGAACTTTCCGTATGGAACCAATGCTTTTCTCTATTCCAATGTGTTAGGCTTGAGCGGCTTGGTGATTATTGTCAGCTATCTATTCGCTTTGATGCTGACCAGCCACAACCACGAAATTATCGGCCAATCAATTTCTTTTGGTACGCAGCGGAAAATCATCTTTTGGAGCAAATGGTTGTTAGCTTTAGCTGCCTTTTCGGTCCTCTGTATCCTAGCAAGCTTGCTACTTATTGGCTTGGGAAGCAGTCTTCTTGAAGTTCAACCACAGGCAAACTCACAGTTTCTGATTGCGCTGCTTAACACAGCGCCGCTTATTTTAGCTGCTTTTTCCTTTAGCTACGTGCTGAGTTTATTAGCAGTCAGCGATGTTGCCAACTTTATCTTAACCTTGGTAGCTTTTGGCGGATTAGGCTCACTATTAGAACGGCTGTTGTCCTTCAATAGTTCTCTGCAAGAAATTGCCGGCTATTTTCCCGACCGCTTAATCGCAGAAATTCTCGATGATTATTTAAACGGTAGCGGCCAATTCAATCCAACTTGCTGGTTGGTGGGCATTGCTTTAACCGTTATCACATTAGCAGTAGGCGCTTATAAATTTAAGCGAGTGGATATTTAGTTATAAAAAAGGACGTGACTTATGAAGCTAGCACTGGGCATTGCTATTTTATTAATTCTTTTTCTCCTCAGCCAAAATCTGTTAAGGCGCCGCAATATTCGCCGATTAAATCAGCAGCTAAGTGAAATTCTAGAAAATTTCGGCACCAATGAATTATTGCGAACCAGTTTACCTGATGCGGCGATGAATCGCTTTTCTGAGCAGGTCAATTTATTGATTCAGCGCTACAAACTAGAGCAGCAAAGGATGCAGAAAAATAATGATGCCCTGCGCCAAGAGGTCACCAACCTTTCCCATGATTTGCGCACACCACTGACTTCAATTAAGGGCTTTACTGAGCTATTGCAACGGGACTTATCTTCAACTGAGCGGCAAGAATATACTGAGTTAGTCCTGCAAAAAGTGATCAGCCTCAATGAAATGATTGAACAGTTTTATGACTTGGCAAAAATTGAATCTGCGGATATTCAGCTGCATTATCAGGAAATTTCGTTGCCGCAGTTGCTGGCGGAAGCCGTCATGCCCTTTCAACAGGATTTTGAGAAAAGAGGGCTGACAATTACTTTAGAGGAAACGAATCTAAATCAAAAATTATTGGTAGACCCCCTCTATACCAAAAGAATTATTACAAATATTTTGCAAAACTGTTTGCGTTATAGCCGCTCCTTTGTCAAAATCAGCGGCACGTTAGAGGAGCCAAGGCAATTTAGTTTAACTTTTAAAAATGATACCGATTTTCCCGTACTCGACAGTCAAAAAATTTTCCAACGGTCCTATTCGGCTGACACCAGCCGCAGTCAAGGGCAAACTGGCTTAGGTCTCTATATTGCCCGACAGTTAATGGAGCTGCAGGGAGGGAAAATAGCTGCCGATTATCAGCAAGAAATTTTTAAAATCAGCCTGACCTTTGCCAAAAACTAAAAAGCACTTATCAGACCTTCACCGATTGTGTAGTGACCAAAATAATTAGATTTTTAATCTAACTTTTGAGGGCGGCACATTACACCGAAGTCTGATAAGTGCTTTTTGCATCTCAAAAAAATGCCAGCGGACAGAACCTCTGGTCAATCAGCAAAAAGCGGATTGACCAAGGACTCCCATCTACTGGCAATCAGTCTACTTATTGGTTTTCAATCGCTGCTCCGACAAACGCTTTGATTAGTTTTTGCGGGCGATTTGGTCGAGAAATTAATTCTGGGTGGAATTGGCAACCCACAAAGAATTTTTTATCCGTAAGTTCGACAATTTCAACTAAACGATTGTCCGGTGAAACGCCTGAGAAGGTCATACCGTTATCTTCAAAGATTTGACGGTAGCCGTTGTTAAATTCATAACGATGGCGATGACGTTCCTGTACAACCTCTTCATTGTCATAAGCGGCAGCTGTTTTGGTATTCTTTTTGACTTTACATGGATATAATCCAAGGCGTAAAGTCCCCCCAAGATTTTCGATGTTTTCTTGGTCAGCCATTAAGTCAATAATGTTGTTGCTGGTATCAGGATTAGTTTCTGTTGAAGCAGCATCAGTTAGACCTAAAACATTGCGGCCAAATTCGACACAGGCCATTTGCATTCCTAAACAAATACCTAAGAATGGAATATCATTTTCCCGTGCATAGCGAATGGCTTCGATTTTTCCTTCAACACCCCGGTCACCAAAGCCACCAGGCACTAAAATTCCATCAGCATCCTTCAATGTTTCTGCAACATTTTCAGCGTTAATATCTTGGGCTTTAATCCATTGCAAATCAATGTCTGCATCATACGCAAAGCCAGAATGTTTCAAGGCTTCCACAACAGAAAGATAGGCATCTGGTAATTCAACATATTTTCCGACCAAAGCAATTTTGACCGTTTTCTTCAAGTTTAGCACACGTTTTTCCAGTTCCCGCCATTCAGTCATGTCGGCCTGCGGTGCATCAATTTTCAGATGGTCACAGACAATCTGATCCATATTTTGCGCTTGTAAAGCTAATGGAATTGAATACAAAGTTTCCACATCACGGGATTCAACTACAGCTTCTGGTGCCACATCACAAAATTGAGCTAATTTATTTTTGACATCTTGTGAAACTGGCTGTTCGGTCCGCACAACTAAAATATTCGGTTGAATTCCTAAGCCCCGCAGTTCCTTGACACTGTGTTGCGTTGGTTTAGTTTTCATTTCACCGGCAGCTTTTAAATAAGGAATCAAGGTCGTGTGGATGTACATAACATTATCTGAACCGACATCGGCCTTCATTTGACGCAGTGCTTCTAAAAATGGCAGCGATTCAATATCGCCGACAGTCCCGCCGACTTCAGTGATAATCACGTCCGAATCAGTCATCTTAGCAGCCCGCATGATTTTTTCTTTAATTTCATTGGTGATATGGGGAATGACTTGGACAGTTGCGCCTAAGTATTCTCCTTTGCGTTCTTTACGCAGGACTTCTGAGTAAATTTTCCCTGTGGTAACATTAGAATATTTGTTTAAATTAATATCAATAAACCGTTCATAGTGACCTAAATCTAGGTCCGTCTCCGCACCATCATCTGTTACAAAAACTTCTCCATGCTGATAAGGACTCATTGTCCCGGGATCGACATTGATATAAGGATCAAATTTTTGAATCGTCACCTTGAGCCCGCGATTTTTTAACAAGCGGCCGAGTGATGCTGCGACAATTCCTTTTCCGATTGATGAAACAACGCCGCCTGTAACAAAGATGTATTTGGTCATAAGTAGTAATGCTCCTCTTCTTTTCTTTGGTAGGAAAATTTATTAAAAATAGAAAAGCTCCCCATTCAAATGAACAGGGAGCGTGAATTCAAAATAAATCTTGACCTCTTTAAAGGTGCCCAAACAGTATAATACAAGGTTGGTTTTCGAAAGTCAAGCAGGGATTTAAACTGCTAATCTTTTGTTAAGAAATTTTCTATCAGGATTTGTCGAGTTAAAGCAAATCTGTCAGATTATATTTCGCTAAATTTAAATCATCGGCAATCGCTGCTACTGTCAATTTTCCTTGCCATAAATTAACTCCTTTTTGCAGAGCTAAATCGGCTTTTAATAATGTTTCCAAAGGCTGATTGGCTAAACGTAAAACGTAAGGCAAAGTTAGATTGCTAAGAGCATAGGTTGCCGTTTGGGGTACGGCACCCGGCATATTGGCCACTGCATAATGGACCACGCCTTCTTTTGTATAAGTCGGCTGATCGTGGGTTGTCACTTCACTACCGGTTTCAAAAATCCCCCCTTGATCAATTGCCACATCGACAATTACAGAAGCATTCTCCATGCCGGCCACCATTTCTTTAGAAACCAAGGTTGGCGCTTTATGATTAGGAATTAGCACCGCCCCAATCACTAAATCTGCCCGTTTTAAAGCCGAAGTCAAATTGGCTTGATTAGAGACTAAAGTCTGAATTCGCTGATTGAAATTATTTTCTAAAGCTTTTAGCCGTTTGATATTTACATCTAAAATCGTGACCTCAGCTCCGAGACCCAAAGCAATCTGAGCTGCATTTTCGCCGACAACGCCGCCGCCGATGATGACAACTCGGCCTTTTCTGACACCGGGAACACCAGCTAATAAAATTCCTTTACCGCCGTTAACTTTTTCTAAATAATAGGCGCCAATTTGCGCTGCCATTCTACCGGCAATCTCACTCATCGGTGTTAAAAGCGGCAAGGCCCCATCTGCTAATTCAACACTTTCATAGGCGATGGCTGTGACTTTCTTTTCAATCAAAGCATCTGTTAATTGCTGATTGGCCGCTAAATGCAAATAGGTGAACAGCAATAAATCTTCCCGGAAAAAAGCGTATTCGGCGGGAACAGGCTCCTTCACTTTGACGACCATCTCCGCTGACCAAGCCGTTTGACCATCAGGAACAATTTTACCTCCTGCTTTTTGATAGTCCTCATCGGTAATGCCAGAAGCCAATCCTGCATTGGTTTCGACTAATACCTCATGGCCTTGATGCACCAATTCATAGACTGCAGAAGGCGGCAGCGACACACGGTTTTCGTTGTTCTTAATTTCTTTAGGAATGCCAATAATCATTTTTCCTTCACCTCTTCATATCAGTTTTAAACGCAATAATTAAAGCGCTTATTATCTTTCTTCTATTATAATATATTTTTTATTTGTCAAAAGAAAAATGAGAACTTTGCTATCAGAAATTAGCAGATGATAACCTTTTTCTTTTTTTCCAGTATAGTAGGCTAAATTTATTTTTTATAATTAGACAGTTGACACAAGTTTGGCTTTTGATGACACAAAAAAACCGTTAGGAAATGATACCATCCCTAACGGTTAAACTGATGATTAATACAATTCTAAATATTGGTCAACTTCCCATTCAGAAACTGTTTGACGGAAGCTCGCCCATTCTAAACGTTTAGCTTCAATAAAGTTATTGGCAATGTGTTCACCTAAAGCATCTAAAACGATTTGGTCTTTACGTAAAGCTTTAACAGCGTTGTGTAAAGTTGAAGGCAGGTCAGAAATTTGTGCTGCCTCTCTTTCTTTTTCATCCATCACATAGATGTTACGGTCAACTGCTGGTGGCGGTGTTAATTCCCGTTTGATTCCGTCTAAACCAGATTGTAATAAGACTGCCAAGGCCATGTAAGGATTAGCAGATGGATCAACTGAACGCAATTCTAAACGAGTGGATAGACCACGAGATTCAGGTACCCGCACCAATGGAGAACGGTTGCGGCCAGACCAAGCAACATAAACTGGTGCTTCATAACCTGGTACTAAACGTTTGTATGAGTTAACAGTTGGGTTACATACTGCAGTGAAAGCCCGCGCATGTTCCAACAAGCCGCCTAAGAAATGGTAAGCAGTTTGGCTCAATTGCATTGGACCATTTTCATCGAAGAAGGCATTGCCATCCTTCGTAAATAAAGACATATTACAGTGCATACCTGATCCATTAATCCCGAATAATGGTTTTGGCATGAAGGTTGCGTGCAAGCCGTGTTTGCGAGCAATTGTTTTTACAACTAATTTGAAGGTTTGGATATTATCACATGCTTCTACTGCGTCAGCATATTTAAAATCAATTTCGTGTTGTCCTGGAGCAACTTCGTGGTGAGAAGCTTCCATTTCAAAGCCAAGGCTTTCTAATTCTAAAACGATATCGCGACGGCAATTTTCTCCTAAGTCAGTTGGTGCAAAGTCAAAGTAGCCACCTTTATCATTTAGGTCCATCGTAATTTCGCCGTCTTTATCTAACTTGAATAAGAAAAATTCTGGTTCAGGTCCTAAGTTGAAGGAAGTGAAACCTAACTCATGCATGTCAGTTAAAGCCCGTTTTAAATTGCCTCGAGGATCACCAGCAAATGGAGTGCCATCTGGATTGTAAATGTCACAGATTAAGCGCGCAACTTTTCCATGATCGCTTTCCCAAGGGAAGATCATCCAAGTGCTTAAATCTGGGAATAAATACATGTCGCTTTCTTCAATCCGCACAAAGCCTTCAATTGAAGACCCATCAAACATCATTTTATTTTCTAAAACTTTATCTAATTGGCTGACGGGAACTTCCACGTTTTTAATTGTTCCCATAATGTCAGTGAACATCAGGCGCAAGAAGCGCACGTTTTCTTCTTCAACAATTCGTTTAATGTCGGCTGCAGTATAATCTTTTTTTGGCATAATATCCCTTCCTTGTACTTCATTTTTTTTATTTCCACAAACGGGTCTTAAAATCTGGGACCTGTTTGAAATGGACTTTGTTGATGCATGTTCCCTTGAGCCAGCATTTCATCATGTAAAATTCTTCTGACGTCATTGTCAGTCAAATGACGCTTAGCTTCTTTGGCTTTCTTTTCTTCGGCGATCTTCATCTCATACACTCGTTTAATGCCGGCCATGTTCAAGCCGTCAGAGAGATAATCTTTAATTTCTAACAACACGTCAATGTCATTTAAAGAATACAGCCGACGATTTCCTTCGCTCCGCTCGGGATGAATTAAATCTTGCTCCTCGTAATAACGAATCTGTCGTGCAGATAAGTCCGTGAGCTTCATCACTGTACCAATTGGAAAAACAGACATGGAGCGTCGGAGCTCTTTTTCTTGCATGGCGCTACCTCCCGACAATTTTCTCTTGCAACAGGTATATCTTTTTAAGCTGTTTTTAGAATACCAATTTCTTTTTTTACTGTCAACCCTTTTATGTGACATTTTCTAACATAAAGAAAAATAGTTTTCTGACATCGGATACATTCCCTATCTGAAAACTAATCAGAAAAAAATAAATAACCCTAAGAAAAAGAGTATTGGTCTTTTTCTTAAGGTTATCGCATTTTTTTAAAATTCTTCCTTCGGCAAGTCCCGTGGTAACCAACGGGAACCTTCTTGGGCAAAACCGCGTACGTTGTAAGTCGAATTAAACTCATCAAATTTTTCATCGACAACTAATGTCTGCCGCTTCAATTCACTTAATTCTTTACCGCTGGAACTAGGCAGGCTGATTTGATATGGCTGCAAAATCTCCATCATCTGCCGGCGGATTGCCTCTGTGACTGTCTCCCGGCCGGTGGAACTTTTCGCAGATATCAGCACGCTTGGAAATAAGCTGGGAATAAATTCATTGGGATTAATTTTGTCCGCTTTATTGTAGATGGTCAGCACGGGTTTGCCGGCCATTTTTAAATCCTCCATCAAAGACAAGACCGTACTTTCTTGCAAAAGGCGATCTTGTGAAGAGGCATCCACGACATGTAAAAGTAAATCAACCGTGGCACTTTCCTCTAAAGTAGAGTGGAAAGCATCGACTAATTGCGTTGGTAAATCTTGAATAAAGCCAACCGTATCAGTAATGGTCACTTCCATCCCTTGCGGCAGCTTCCATTTCTTTGTCAAAGGATCCAAAGTCGCAAACAATTGGTCTTTGGCGTAAGTTTCCGCACTGGTCAACAAATTCAACACGGTTGACTTGCCGGCATTCGTGTAGCCGATTAAACCAATTTGGAACACCTCATTTTGACGTTTTTGGCGACTGCGTTCCCGATGCGCCGCCACTTCTTTTAATTCTTTTTTGATGGCAGTAATTTTATTACGGATATGGCGTCGGTCTGTTTCTAATTTAGTTTCCCCGGGACCTCTCGTACCGATGCCGCCGCCTAATCGGGAAAGATTTTTTCCTTGTCCCACAAGTCGTGGCAATAAATAATTCAGCTGAGCCAATTCCACCTGTAGTTTACCCTCTTTTGAACGGGCCCGCAAGGCAAAAATATCTAAAATCAGCTGGACACGATCAATGACCGGCACGGCGATGACTTCGGCAATATTTTGGCTTTGGCGGGGACTTAATTCATGATTAAAAATAATTAAATCTGCTTCGTGGGCTTCCGCCAATTGCGCTAACTCGGCTAATTTTCCTTTGCCGATAATGCTTTGGGAATCAAACTTCGGCCGTTTTTGAATCAGCGTATAGACAATTTCGCCGTCAGCTGTTTTGGTCAAGCCTTTTAATTCCAGCATCGATTCTGTAAAATTGCGATTATTTTCTGGTGTCTCCACACCGACTAAGATAACTTTTTCCAACTTACCCTTGCCCTCCTTCAGTCAGCCATTTGGTAGTCAGCTCGATAATTTTCTCTAGAGCTGAAGAATCTTCTAATAAATCAAACCACTGAGCCTGGCTACGATTGCGAAACCAGGTTAATTGTCTTTTTGCGTAACGACGGGAATTTTGCTTCACTGCCGCCACGGCATCCGCCAAATTTTCTTCGCCTTTTAAATAGGCAAAAAATTCTTTGTAGCCAATGCCCTGTGCTGATTGATAGTCTGGATGCTGGCTCAACAGCTCGGCTTCTTTTAACAAGCCCTGCTCCAGCATTAAATCTACCCGCAGATTTATCCGCTCATAAAGCTGTTGTCTTTGAGTATCCAAGCCAATCATCAAATAATCATACAAGGCTTTTGGCTTTTCTTGGGCAAAAATACTTTTGCCAGTCAGTTCAAAGACTTCTAAAGCGCGGATAACCTTGCGGCGATTATTAAAATGAATTTTGGCAGCAGCGGCTTGATCCACTGCCGCTAATGATTCCCAGAGTCCTTGATTGCCAATTTTTTCGGCCAAGGCTTCGTATTTTTCACGAATCCGCTGACTGGCCACCTCAGCAGCTGTTGTCGGGGCGCCTAATTGAAAATCGTAGAGCAGCGCTTGAATATAAAGACCCGTACCGCCGACTACAATCGGCAGTTTGCCGCGTTTGGTAATCTCACTGATTTTTTGACGGGCCTTGAGTTGAAAATCGGCGACGGAATAATTTTCAGCCATCGAAATTTCATCAATCAAGTAATGGGGGATGCCCGCCATCTCCGCTTCCGTGACTTTGGCGGTGCCGATATCTAGCCCTTGATAAATTTGCAGGGAATCGCCACTGATAATTTCGCCGTCAAATCTTTGGGCCAGTTCAATACTGAGAGCCGTTTTGCCAACGGCGGTCGGCCCGACAATTACCAAAACTTTATCCATACATTTTTGCCTGTACCTCTCTAGCAAATCGGGGATTATCTGTAAAAATCCCCGCCACCTGATTGGCAAAGCATAATTTCAAATCTGCTTCTTCATTAACCGTCCAAAAACGCTGCGGCTTGGTAATGGTCACTTTTTCAGGTGTTTTTCGCTTTAGCCAATTTTTCTTTGGCGCTTCATTTGTAAAAAATTGCTGATGCTTTCTCAGCCAAACAATTTTCGGATGCATCGCCGTTAAAAAACTAGTTTCTTCTGTTAGCAGCACTTTATCTGTTTCATTGCGAAATATATAGGCATAATTCCCCGCCGGATAGAGCTGAGCCAGTTTTTCTAAAGTTGGCAGATAAAAACTAGAAAAAATGATAGGAAAATCCAAGCGATACTCCTGCAATAAATCTAACAGAATCGCCTCAATCCCCTGATAATGAATAATATCTGTTTTTAATTCTATATTTAAAGTCCCTTGGAAATTTTGACGAATTAATAACGCCAAGACTTCTTTAAAGGTGGGAATTTGCGTCGTCAACGGATTCTTTGCAAAATGTGCTCCCGCATTGAAGGTTTGCAATTGGGCAGCAGTATAATCTGCCACAAAACCTTGACCATTGGTGGTGCGTTCCAAAGTTTCATCGTGAATGACCACCAGCTGTTGATCTTTTGACAGCTGAACATCCAGCTCAAGACCGTCAGCAAATTCTAGCGCCGCTGAAAAAGCCGGCAAAGTATTTTCTGGATACTCACTGCTAAAGCCCCGGTGAGCAAAAATTTCAGTCATTTGGCAACCTCCAATCTGTTTTATTTTATCATTGAATGGTCCTTTAAAACAGTCTAATCCTTAAGTTTGTTTTCGCCGCTGATTTACCGACCTTTTGTTTAGTTGCAAACAAAAAAACACCGCCACTCTTACAAAAGTCAAAACAGTTGAAGACAAAGCTTTAACAACTTTCGTTAAGAAGGCAGGTGCTTTTTAATTATGAGACAAAATAACTCAGCGGCTGATTGGATAGCTGCTTTAAGTAGATTTTTTTCTCCTCCATGATTCTGACTAAATCATCGGAAAAAGTTTCCATCAAAGCCCGGCCGCCTTTATAGGTATAACCACCTAAGCGAACCGTTTCTTCTGGCGACAAAATCACCCGTCGATGGGAATTATTTTTAAAAAATTCCTCAACTAAATAGGTCGGCAAATAGAAATTATTTTGCGAGGTGAAGGTTTGCAGAAATACAAAATCATCAATCGTAATGTAATTATCATCAAAGGAATCAAAGCTGACATAATCCGAGCGAAAGAGATTGCGCTTTTGCAGGATTTCATTGACCTTTTGATTTAATAAATTCAAGGTTTCGATTTCTTTGACAGTGTATTCCAGCTCCCGGCTACGGCGTTCTTTGCCCTCGTCATATTTGATGCGTAAATTAAAGGCAAAAATGACTAAAATTGCCCCAACTAAAATTCCAAAAAAACCGGCGATTGCTGCAATTAAAATCGTCATGTTTAAATTATCCACTGATTATTCCTCCTGCGTTTTTGAAGACTTGCTGCAGTTTTTATGATAGCATATTCCTGTTCTAAAAAGTATCCAGAAACGGGTTTTATCATTTGACCTTTATTGACCTTTTGGGTATACTAGCATTTAGATACTCGTTCTGCCAACTTTGTGGTAAACTACTTTTGAACGAATCAAAGGAGGACCTTACAAATGAATTTAATTCCTACAGTTATTGAACAATCATCCCGTGGGGAACGTGCTTATGATATTTACTCACGCTTATTAAAAGATCGTATTATTATGTTGAGCGGCCCAATTGATGACAATGTGGCAAACTCAGTGATTGCCCAATTGCTTTTCTTGGACGCACAGGATTCTGAAAAAGATATTTATATTTATATCAATTCCCCTGGTGGTAGCGTCTCAGCCGGCTTGGCCATTTTTGACACGATGAACTTTGTCAAAGCTGACGTGCAAACCATCGTCTTAGGGATGGCAGCATCGATGGGTAGTTTTTTGTTGACAGCTGGTACTAAAGGCAAACGTTTTGCTTTGCCAAACGCTGAAATCATGATTCACCAACCACTTGGCGGTGCCCAAGGACAAGCTACTGAAATCGAAATAGCGGCTCGTCACATCTTAAAAACCCGTGAACGTTTAAATAAAATTTTAGCGGAACGGACTGGTCAGCCATTAGAAGTAATCGAAAAAGATACCGATCGGGATAACTTTATGACAGCTGAAGAAGCTAAAGCTTATGGCTTGATTGATGAAGTCATGGAAAACAGCGGTAAATTGAAATAAACAAGTTAGATTAAATAAAAAACCTCCTTCGTAAAAATGCGAAGGAGGCTTTTTTTATTAATCCGTAATTTCTTCGTAACGCTGTGCCAGATATTCATAGCCGGCTTCAACATAATGTCGAGAGTTAGCAAGATTTTTGGCAATTTCTTCTTCAGTTAATTGACGAATCACTTTGGCTGGTCGGCCGAAAGCTAAGGAATTCGGCGGAATCACAGTTCGTTCTGTCACCAGAGAGCCTGCGCCAATCAAAGAATTTTCACCGATGACAGCATCGTTTAAAATCGTGGTACCCATGCCAATCAGAGCGCCGTTTTCAACGGTGCAGCCGTGGATAATACAGCTGTGGCCAATCGTCACATCGTCGCCAACAACGACCGGCGAATTAGTATCCACATGAACGACGGTACCATCTTGAACATTGGTCCGATCACCGATTTTTATCGTATTATAATCGCCGCGAATGACCGCCTGAAACCACACAGTCACCTCATCACCTAGAGTTACTTTTCCAACTACATCAGCACTTTTTGCAATATAGCGCATATTAAACTCCTTTCAGAATAAACGAAATTTTTTTTAAGAACTGCTTATAGTTTACCCTATTTAAAACAAAAAAAGAAGTCCGCAGACTTCTTTTTGCTAGTCATAATCCCCTTCTTCAGCGAATTGACTATTGTATAATTTTTCGTAAAAGCCGCCTTCAGCCAGCAAGCTTTCATGGGTGCCTTTTTCAATAATTTCCCCTTGGTTCATGACTAAAATTAAATCAGCATCGCGAATCGTTGATAGGCGGTGGGCAATCACAAAACTAGTGCGCCCCTCCATCACCCGATCCATCGCCTTTTGAATCAAAGCCTCCAAACGAGTATCCACTGAAGAGGTTGCTTCATCCAAAATTAAAATTTTTGGATCAGAAATAATTGCCCGGGCAATCGTCAACAATTGCTTTTGCCCTAAAGAGACATTATCCCCTTCTGAGTTAATCATCATCTCGTAACCATCAGGCATCGTGCGGATAAAGTGATCGACATTGGCAGTTTTAGCGGCATCGACAACTTCATAATCGGTCGCATCCAATTTACCAAAACGAATATTATCGGCAATGCTGCCGGCATACAGCCAAGCATCTTGTAGTACCATGCCGAAAACTGAACGTACATCGCTGCGGTTCATGGCCTTCGTATCGACACCGTCAACTCTAATTGCACCGGAATCAACATCGTAAAAGCGCATCAATAAATTAATCAGCGTCGTTTTACCGGCGCCGGTTGGTCCGACAATCGCTACCGTTTGTCCAGCCTTCACTTCAAAGTTCAAATCTTTAATTAAAGGTTTTTTCGGATCATAACTAAAGGCCACATGGTCAAAGACAACATTGCCTTCTAAAGGTTGCGGCAACGGTAAATCGACGTCATTTTGAATTTCCTCTGGTTCATCTAAAATTTCAAAAACCCGATTTGTTGAAGCCGAAGCACTTTGGAGCATCGAAGACAGCTGCGTAATATTCCCCATTGGCTGAGATACTTGCCAAATATATTGGATAAAGGCCTGTAACTGTCCGACTACAATGATGCCGCCAATTACAAAATAACTACCGAGTACAGCCATCCCAATATAAGTTGCGTAGGCCGTTAATTGCACTAAGGGCATCATCAAACCAGAAATAAAGGTTGCTCTAAAACCAAAATGCTGCAGGCGACCGTTAACTTTTTTGAAACCTTCTAAAGTTTCTTTTTCCCGCCCGTATAATTTCAAGACGCTAAAGCCGGTCATATTCTCTTGAACATACCCATTTAAATCCCCTAAAGCATTTTGCATGTTTTGGAAATACTTTTGCGAAATTCGAACAATCGTCCGGCTGATAAGTAACGATGCCGGAATCATAATCATCGAAATCAGCGCCATAATCCAGTTGATATAAAACATCATTGCCAGCGCCATCACAATACTCAACAAGGCTGAAACAATGTTGATAACAGCCTGCTGCATAGCACCGCTGACAGCATCGACATCATTGGTAACCCGTGACAAGACATTTCCCTGTTGATGGGTGTCAAAATAAGAAACCGGCAGACGATTAATTTTTTCGTCGATATCTGTCCGCAAATCCTTCATTGAATTTTGAACGACATTGGCCATCAAAACCCCTGATAATAATTGGGCGATACAATAGACGACACCGATAATCGCAATCCAAATCAAACACATAATCACGTAATCGAAGTCTAGCGGTTCCCCAGCCAAGACATTCGCTGTAATCCGTGTAATTGGTAAACCAGTCACATAGGGCATCAAAGCGTTCGAAGCGACTGTGACTACAACAAAAAACAAGACCGAGTAAAAGGTCATTTTATAAGGTTTTACATAAATCCATAAGCGTTTTAAAGAAGAAAATGATTTTGTCATGCCAATTCCTCCTCTGAAAGCTGGGATGCGGCAATATCATAATAAATACTGCTGCTCTTTAATAATTCTTCATGGGTGCCTTCGCCGACAACCTTACCTTCATTTAAGACGATAATTTTATCTGCGTGCATGATGGTTCCTACCCGCTGTGCCACAATCAACACAGTGGATTCTGTCGTTTCTTTTTTCAAACGGGCCCGCAGTTTGGCATCCGTTTGGTAATCCAAAGCTGAGAAACTATCATCGAAGACATAAATTTCCGGCCGGCGAATCACAGCCCGAGCAATCGCCAAACGTTGCTTTTGACCACCAGAAAAGTTCGAGCCACCTTCGGATAATTCTTCATCATAGCCTAAAGCTTTTTGGCTGATAAAATCAGAGGCTTGCGCAATGTCTGCCGCGGCTTCCATTTCCTCCATGGTTGCATCTTCTTTTCCGTAGCGAAGATTATCGGCAATTGTGCCAGTAAACAAAATCGCTTTTTGGGGAATGTAGCCGATTTTTTGGCGCAAGGCCCGCAAGCTATATTCTTCAACATTAACGCCATCAATTAAAATTTCTCCCTCGGTGACATCATAAAAGCGAGGAATTAATTGAATCAGCGTTGATTTTCCGCTACCGGTACTGCCAATAAAGGCGACCGTTTCGCTAGGGCTCGCCGTAAAGCTGACATTGCGAATCACTGGTGATTCTGAATGCCCCGGATAAGCAAACGTTACATTATTAAATTCGATGTAGCCATGTTTTTCCGTGGTGGTAACGCCAGCGGCATCATCTTTAATCGCCGGATTGGCATCCAACGCTTCTTGAATCCGTTTCGCGGAAACTGCCGCCCGCGGATACATCATAAAGATGCTGGCAAACATCATAAATGAAAACAAAGCATGGAAAATATATTCAATAAAGGCAATCAAGTCCCCGACTTGGATAGCCCCTGAATCAATTTGCACAGCACCGTTCCAAATGATAATGACCATTACAATATTAAATAGGAAATAAAAACCCGGTTGGGCAACCGCCATCAAGCGGAATAAACTTTTCGAGCTTTGGGTATATTGGTCATTGACCACTTCAAAGCGATCTTCTTCAAATTTTTCATTGACGAAGGCCCGAACAACCCGCAAGCCAGATAAGTTTTCTCTTAAAATACCATTGATGCTATCAAGATTTTTTTGCTGTTTAGTAGACAATGGCTCAGAAAATTTAGCAATCAATAATACTGAAACCAATAGCACCGGTAGAGCCAGCAACACATACATCCCTAAAGAGGCGCTGCTGCGCATGACCATATATAAACTAACGACAAACATCATCGGCGTCATAAAACCCGTCCGCAAAATATTTTGCATAAAGAGCATGATTTGATACGCATCATTTGTTGTTCTGGTAATCAATGATGAGACACCCAGACGTTCATATTCTAAATGTGAATACGTTTGGATTTTAGCAAATAAATCATTGCGAATTTCCTGGACGATATTCGTTGTGATGCGGGCGCTAAAATAGCCCAGTAAAATATTCATCACAATCCCAACCACGACAATGGCAATCATCCACAGGCCTTGGCGCTTGATGTAGTCAAAATCATTATTGGCCATTCCAACGTCAATCATTCTTGCTAAAATAGTTGGCAGACCCAACTCAATTAAAATAAAGCCAAACACACAAATGAAATCTCCTAGGAGTAATTTTTTGTTGCGCATGGTATACTGCCACATTAATTTCATTCGTTTATTACTCTCCTTTTCAACTTCCAGACGCCCTGTCTGTCATCCCCTTTCTCAAACAGGCCCATCCGCTGATTCAAATTTCCCCAGATGATCCAGAATTTTATTGATCAAATGAAAAAAGTCCGTTTATCCCCACTATACCACACGAATTTTTCAATGGCTATCTTCTTTTAGCTTACTTTCTATACTTCTTTCATTAACTATGATAGAATTAGCCTAACTATTTGACACACTCGGTGAATAAGAAATTCCTACATCAAAGAAAGTAATCCAAGACTTTCCTTCAGTGATTAGCTGGCCCTCATCACTGAAAATAACTCAAATGGATATGCCATAAGTCGACTGACAAGCTGGCTGTCTGCAAAAATAAAATTTTGCCTTGAGAATCCCAAAAATTCTCTGTTGCTATTTCCTTTTATTTTGCAGCGCTACAAAGCTTAGCTTTTTTTCCGCTTTCGATTCTGTTTTGACTTATGTCACAACGGTTTTGCATGTAGCTTTTTTATTGTGAACTGAAAATTAAAAAATTTGCCAATTTTGGCTGAAGGAGAATACTTTATGATTTACAAAGTTTTTTATCAAGAAAGCAAAGAAAGAAACCCAAAACGGGAAGAAACCCAATCGCTTTACATCGAAGCAGATACAGAAGTCGAAGCTCGTCAACGTGTTGAAGAAAACACCCCATACAATATTGAATTTCTTCAAGGATTAACGGGTAACCATCTCGATTACGAAAAAGAAAATACAGAATTCAAATTGGTGGACTTCTAATATGAAACCTTCCATAAAAAACAACGAGACGGGCGTTTTTGCCATTGGTGGTCTTGGTGAAATTGGGAAGAACACGTATGGGGTACAATTCCAAGATGAAATCATCATTATTGATGCCGGTATTAAATTTCCAGAAGACGATTTATTAGGGATTGATTACGTCATTCCCGATTACAGCTATATCGTCAACAATATCCAAAAAGTCAAAGCTTTAGTCATCACCCACGGCCACGAAGATCATATCGGTGGCGTACCGTATCTTTTAAAGCAAGCTAATATCCCAATTTATGCTGGCCCTTTAGCGCTAGCTTTAATTACGAATAAATTAGATGAACATGGTCTATTGCGGGATGCTGAATTACATGAAATTAATGAAGACACCATTTTGCGCTTCCGTAAAACGTCGATTAGTTTCTTTAGAACAACCCACAGTATTCCAGATGCCTTGGGTGTTGTTGTCAAAACTCCATCCGGCAATGTCGTAGCTACGGGAGACTTCAAATTTGATTTCACACCGGTGGGAGAACCGGCCAATCTTCACAAGATGGCCCGTATCGGTGAAGAAGGCGTCCTTTGTTTACTATCAGATAGTACCAACGCAGAAATTCCGACCTTTACAAAATCAGAAAAAACAATTGGCGCATCTATTTTAAAAATCTTTGAAAAAATTGATGGCCGCATTATTTTTGCCAGCTTCGCCTCCAATATTTTCCGGTTGCAACAAGCAGCCGATGCCGCTGTTGCCACCGGCCGTAAAATTGCCGTCTTTGGTCGCAGTATGGAAAATGCGATTGTAAATGGCCAACGCCTCGGCTACATCAATGTCCCCGATGGTACTTTTGTTGAATCCCATGAAATCAATCGGATGCCAGCAAATGAAACAATGATTTTATGTACCGGTTCTCAAGGTGAACCAATGGCGGCTTTAAGTCGAATTGCCAACGGTACCCACCGGCAAATTCAAATACAACCGGATGATACGGTGATTTTTTCTAGCTCGCCGATTCCTGGCAATACCACCAGTGTTAACCAGCTGATTAATTTATTATCAGAGGCTGGTGCCAACGTAATTCACGGAAAAATTAACAATATTCATACCTCTGGTCACGGTGGCCAAGAGGAACAAAAATTGATGCTGCGCTTAATGAAGCCAAAATATTTTATGCCAGTCCACGGGGAATTTCGGATGTTGAAAATCCATACCCAATTGGCCCAAGATACCGGCGTGCCAGCTGAAAATTGTTTTATCATGGGCAACGGCGATGTTTTAGCTCTGACAGCAGACTCTGCTCGCCAAGCTGGCCATTTTAATGCCAGTGACGTCTATGTTGACGGCAGCGGCATTGGCGATATCGGCAATGTGGTCTTACGGGACCGCCGTATTTTATCTGAAGAAGGCTTAGTCTTAGTAGTAGCGACTATCGATATCGCTAAAAAAGAAATTTTAGCCGGTCCAGATATTTTATCCCGTGGCTTTGTCTACATGCGGGAATCAGGCGATATGATTAATACCGGTCAACGGTTATTGTTTAACGCACTAAGAGAAGCTCTTAAAGAAACAGATTGCACCGAACAAAAATTACGAGATGTCATGACGGAAACCATCCAGCCTTTCTTGTTTGAACAAACAGAACGGCACCCGATGATTCTTTCAATGGTCATGACACCAGATAATTAATCAACTTTGGAAAAACTGTCACAATCTATGACAGTTTTTCTTTTTTTTGTCCCGATTGATAAATCCTATATATATATTTATCATAAAAAAACCACCAAATTATATTAAGTGAAGAAAAAAGATTAAATAATGCCAATAAATGTGATAAAATTACTTTAAGAGATAAAAGTCTCTACGTATTGAAAAATTTTGAACGTTTTGGGTGTTGTTGTATCAAAGGAGGTTTATTATGGTCAGAACTAAAAAGATTTATCGGGAGCACTTATTAAATGGTGCTTATCAACTGGTTGTTGCAGAAGGTTTTAAAAATTTCCATGCACGGAATGTCGCTAAACAAATCAAGTGCTCGACGCAGCCAATCTATCGTGAATTTACGAACTTGACAGAGTTCAAGGATAGCCTCTGTGATTTTATCATCGCCAAAATTGAAAATTATTTTAAAAAGAATAGCATCACCTCTCTAGAAGGATTGTCTGCTACTGTTAGCTCCTATGCCAAAAAATATCCTAAAGAATTTTTGCGGTTTTTCGTTGAAGATGCAGAATGCAGTATGCGGGTGGAGGGTTATATCCGTGGCTACTTCAACCAAATTGCCAAGGAACAGCACGACTATGACAGTTTAGAAGAAGATGAGCGCAATGCTATGTTTCAAATGTTTTGGTATTATATTGTCGGCAAAGGTTCGTTAATTGCTTATCAAGATCGTGAAATTCCTGACACCAAGGTTTTCTTAGAAAAAATTGAGACACTTTATATTTTAGAATAGTCGTCTTGCCAAGACACACAATACACGAACCTCAAAATTTAATGCATTCCCCCTTGAGTAGCCGGCCTCTGTCAATAGTTGCCGCCTCACGGGTTAGACTAAGACAACGTGCAACAAATTGTCTTAGTCTTTTTTTTCTACTCCTAAAGACTGATGTTAGTTTTTTTTATTCTGATATTATTAAATCATTCCACTAAAATTCAAGCACCTGCTGACAGTGGAACGAAAGGGATGAAAAAATATGAAAAAAAGTAAAACGGGATGGATTATTTTAGGGGTCGTTGCAGTCGTTATCATTGCAATTGGCGGTTACTTTGTCACCACTTACAACTCCTTGGCTCGAGCAGAGAATAACGTGGATGCCACTTGGTCGCAAGTAGAAAATGTGATGCAACGGCGGGCTGATTTGATTCCAAATCTAGTGAGTAGTGTCCAAGGAAGCATGGATCATGAAAGCGAGATTATTCAAACGATTACCGAAGCCCGCAAGTCCTTTGATGATGCCACAACACCAGAGGAACAAATTGCCGCCAATGACCAACTGGAACAAAGCGTTGGGACTTTAGTAAACGTGATTCAAGAAAGCTATCCAGAGTTAAGCTCCAATGAAAATGTTAAAACCTTAATGACGCAACTAGAAGGTAGTGAAAACCGCATTGCTGTTGAGCGGAAAAATTATATTGACGAAGTGCAAACTTATAATCAACAATTAATTGCTTTTCCTAAAAATATTGTCGCCGGTTTGTTAGGCTTTGATAAAAAAGCCAACTTTGCCGCCGAAGAAGGTGCTGACCAAGCTCCAGATGTCAGCTTCAATTGAGGTGAAGCAGATGAAAAATAGACAGACTTCCCAAGATGCTGCTGCTTTAAATCAGCAGGTAGTAACGAATTACCATCATCTGCGGCGGCGTAGTTTGATTGCCGCTGGTCTGTTTTTAATTGCTTTAGTTGTCAGTGGTTTTATCTTTTTTAGAACTGCTGTCAACAATACTTCATATCAAAACAGACTGTCAGACTACTCACAACAATTAGATACACTGTCTGAACAGCGCCAGGGCATTTTAGATGGCACAATTGAGTCTGAGACGATTGATTTTGATCAGACGCTAGAGGATAATCTAGCTAATCTCAAAGATTATCCCAGCAATGAAGACAACTATCAGGTTCCTATCGATGGCACAAATATTACCTTAGCCATCAATCGCAACAATATTTTCGCCACTGACAATGCGGGAATCTTAGACAGTGCAACGAAGGAAAAAATATACAGCTTAAATAAAGAATTGGCTGCCAGTACCAACGGCGCGCAACTGATGGTCGTCACCTTACCAGATTTAGCTGGTGAGGATATTGATGAACTGGCGAATGATATTTTTAATCAGCTGGGAATCGGCAACGCCGAGGAAAGCAATGGCGTCTTGTATTTAGTTGCCGTTGACGACCGAGAATTTCGTCTTGAGGTTGGCTATGGACTGGAGGGCACGATTACTGATAGCTTAGCTAGTGATATTACCGAAGATGATGCCGTGGTTGAAGCCTTTAGAGATGAGGATTACAATACTGGCGTCAATCAAGTGCTGGACGAAACCTTTAATTTGATGAATTCTAAAACCGCTTTGGTGGACTCCAATATCGCACGCATTGAAGACGAGCTGGGCACAGCCAAATTAATTCATTGGCTGCTGATTATCAGCATGCTGCTACTCGCCTTCATTAGTCTATTGATGATTGGCCTTTTGTTAAGAAGTCGCAGCTACTTAAAACATTATCTGCAGGATTATCAGGAAAAAATTTCTGAAGCAAACACTGCTCAGTTATCAACAAGTGCCATTCGCAAAACCGATTTGTTTTATATTTTGAAAAGCGGTCTCTTCTTAGCCCTGACTCTTCAAGGCATACGGCGTGCCGTAATTCAAGGACGGCTCTTGAACACTTACGGAGCCACAGCGAAAGGCTTAGGCCGCGTGCTGATTGGCGACACCTTGTATTCAAGTGACGGGACCATTTTAACAACAGCTTATCTAGCTTCAAACTATAATTCCAGCAACTGGTCCGACAATAATAGCTCTGGTTCTGGTAGCGACGGCTCGTGGGGTTCCTTTGGCGGCGGTTCTTCCGGTGGCGGTGGCTCCTCAGGCGGCTGGTAAAAAATAAAACAAAATTGCCACTGATGAGGTTGTTTCAGCTCTTCCATCAGCGGCAATTTTTTTATTTCAATTTGAAAAGCATCACGCTTTCCCCTTCGACAATTTCACCGGTCTTATAAAAGCCAGCTGTTTCATATAAATGAATTGCAGCTTGATTGTCCGGTTCAACACTTAAGGCCAATATCTCTGTTAGACCTTGAGCTTTCTCTCTGACAATTTCAAGGATGGCCAGTAAAGCTAATCTGCCATAGCCCTTGCCTTGAAAACGGGCATCTATTAGAAAATGCCAGATATTATACATCCGGTCCTCTTCATCAAAAATAATTGAGACGTAACCAATCAGTTCCTCGGCTAAATAAATGCCATAGGGATTGACGAAATCCCGCATAACATAGGCATAGGCCAAGCTGTTACAGGTGCTCGCCACGTAGCTCTCTTGACTTTTTTACACAGTCAAAGCCAAAATCTGGTCGATATTTTCCGTGGTAACTGGTGTTAATGTGATATTTGCTTGTGTCATAGAACCTCTTTCTTATCTAATTCAAGTGACGTTGCATAAATTCTTAGCAGCAGCCTGATTTAAATTTTTCTTCATAATGACCACTCCATTCTCTTTACTCATCCCTATTTTAACAAAAATCAACGTAAAAAAAACAAAAAAAATTGTGTCAACTGAATTTTACATCAGCCAACACAATTTTAATCAATTCGGTTTATTCAAAAACCTCCGGCTCATCTGTCTCCGGTTCTTTTTGCAGATAGACTTCCCGCGGCTTACTGCCAACTGAAGGTCCAATCACGCCATTTTCCTCTAGCTCATCAACGATTCTCGCTGCCCGATTATAGCCGATTCTAAAACGCCGCTGTAAAAAAGAAATACTGGCGGTTTGCATATCCACCACCAATTCTTTGGCCGGCTCGTATAAATCGTCTAAAGGATGCTCGCTAGGATTTGAGGTCGGCTCCTCTTCTTCTGTCACCATCATGCTTTCTTGATAGTCAGCTTCTTGTTGATCCGTGACAAACTTAACGACCCGTTCAACTTCATGATCAGAGATAAAGGCTCCTTGTACCCGAATCGGTTTATTTTCACCCATCGGTAAAAAGAGCATATCACCGCGACCTAATAATTTTTCAGCCCCATTGCTGTCAATAATCGTTCGAGAGTCAGTCCCGCTAGAAACCGCAAAGGCAATCCGTGAAGGCACGTTGGCTTTGATGATCCCTGTGATAACATCAACACTTGGTCGTTGCGTCGCTAAAATCATATGAATTCCCGCTGCCCGAGCCATCTGGGCCAAACGAATAATTGCATCCTCGACTTCATTACTGGCCACCATCATCAAGTCAGCTAACTCATCGACAATCACCACAATAAACGGTAAAATCGGATGGTTTTGACCATCCTCAAGATTTTTTTGAGTAATCAGTTCGTTATATCCGCTGATATTACGAACTCCTGTTGCAGCAAATTTTTCGTAACGCTCTTCCATTTCCTTGACCACTTTTTGCAAAGCTTGCGCAGCTTTTCGCGGGTTAGTGACCACCGGCGTTAGCAGATGGGGAATCCCGTTATACACATTTAACTCCACCATTTTCGGATCAATCATCATCAATTTTACTTCATGGGGCTTGGCCCGCATTAAAATACTCGTAATGATTCCGTTAATAGCCACCGATTTCCCGCTACCAGTCGAACCGGCAATCAAAAGGTGGGGCATCTTAGTTAAATCTGCCACCTGAACTAAGCCAGAAATATCTCGACCTAACGGCACTTCCAGAATTTTATCTGGATGATCTGGCTGAGCTTCAATAATATCTCTGAAGGAAACAGTGCTGACAGTCGAATTCGGCACTTCAATACCAATCAGTGATTTTCCTGGAATTGGTGCTTCCATCCGGACATCCTTGGCGGCTAAAGCCAAGGCAATATCGTCAGTAAGATTGACAATCTTGCTGACTTTAACACCAACAGCCGGTTGAATTTCAAATTTTGTCACTGATGGTCCTAGGCTGGCTTTGACCACCCGGGCCTCGACGCCAAAACTTTTGAAGGTATTTTCCAACACGCCGATATTTTCTTCAATTTTTTTGTATTCGCCACTTTGATCCGCTGTCGGAATCGAATCTAACAAGGTGGATGGTGGCAATTGATAATCACGGTCTTCCGGTTCTGCTTGAATCGCAAATTCTAAATCTTCATTATCGGCTTCTTCTGGCTCTTCGTAATGCTTTTGAGCTGATGTTGAAACCGAATTATTTTGAAAGCTATCAATCGGGATTTCCAGCTGCACGGGTACCGGCTCGCTTTCTTCTTCCCGATACATTTCTTGAGCTAATTCTTCACCAGGAGACAACGGCCGCACTTGGTTTTGCTTGCGGCGGGCCACCTCAGCCTCGGCAGCTTCCCGTTGAGCTGCCACTCGTTCGGCTTTTTTTAATTTTCGCTTTTGAGCCCAGCTTAAATCATCATCATCCGTAGCCCCCTCAACAAATGATGGCTCAGCTGGTGCTGCCTTAGTTTTTGCTACTTTTTTTTCAGGAGCTCTTTGCTGTCTAGTTGTTTTTTGTTCTTTCTTTGGATCCCCTTGAAGCCATTCATTGACCTTTTGCAGAAAGTCTAAAATCCGCTGCAGATCCATGCCACTGAAAAGATAAATTCCTATTAGCCAGAATAATAAACAAATGATATAGCTGCCAAAATCAGCCACTAAAAAATGACTGCCGCTGTATAAAACAGCTCCGAGTATACCACCGCCGACATTTGCTGAAATTTGATTGTGGCGGATATCCTGCAACAAAAGATCCCAAGTAATCGTAATAACGTTTCCTTCGGTTTGCATTCCGCTAAATAAGCGGATATGTAGGAAAAGTAAAATTCCCAAAAGAAAAATTGATAAGCCAGCAAGTCGCCGGGGCTTTTTTATTTTGAAGGTTTTGTTTTGCAGAATTAAAAAGCCGCCGTAAATCACTAAGAGCACCGATAAAATCGGATAGGCGTTACCGCCAATTAATCTTAAGCCATTGGCGACCAAGCGACCTAAAAAGCCTAATTGAAATAAACTAAAGCCTGCTAAAAAAATAAAGCCAATGCCAATCAAAATTAGCATCAACTGTTCCTGTTGTTTTTGCTGTTTTTTGGTTTTTCTTTTTTTTGCCATGTCCTTCCCCTCACTTAATCCTTCTCTATTATACATAAAAAACGATGGGAACAAAAGTTTTCCTTTTGACTGTCAGTTAAAAAAAGTGCAAAAAAAAACTGACTTGCGTCAGTTTTTTAATACCAATTATGACTTAGGTGATAAGCTTTTGCAGCCACCCATGAGCCATAACGTTGTTTCACATAATTATCAGCAACCCTCTCTTGATTTTCCGGAGATAAATCGCCGCCAAGATAGCTTAATAATAATTGATAGCGACCATAATGCTGACCACTTGCAGAATAAACAGTATACGAACCGCCCGATTCCTTCATGGCAATCCATTCTTTGGCTGCTAATTCTTCTGCATCAGTAACTGTTGATGAGCCACCAGTTGAACCACTATTATTATTACCATTATTGGTTGAACCAGTTGACCCGCTATTGTTTGTACTAGAATTTGTTTCTGGTTGAGCGACAGGTGTTTCTGCGGCCTGCGCTTGCTCAGCTGCTAAACGATCGGCTTCTGCTTGAGCATCTGCAGCAGCTTGTTCGGCTGCTAAACGATCGGCTTCTGCTTGAGCAGCAATGCGAGCTTCCTCTTCTTCTTTGCTGGCAACAACACCGGCTAAAGCGTCTTGATTATTCGCTAGTTGAACTTTTAAGTCGTTCACCTGTGTGATATAAGCCGCACTTTGAGTTTCCAAGTCTGCCTGATTAGCTTCAAGCTCAGCTTGTGTATCAGCCAATTGCGTTTCTAATTCTTCTAACTTAGCTTGTTCTGTATTCAGGCTTTCAATTTTATCGTTTTCAGCGCTTTGTAAAACAGTCATTGCATAAACACGGTTGACAAAGTCAGTAATACTTTCCGCATCTAGTAACGCTTGCCAATCTCTTTCGCTGGAACCATTTAATTGAATATCCTGCATCCGTTCGGCTACAGCCGCTTTACGCTCTTCAATATTCGCTTTGGTTGTTTCGATATCCCCTTGGGTTTGTACTAATTTTTCTTGGTTATCGGCAACCGAAGTACTTAAAGCATCGATTTGATCTGCAGTTGCTTGCGCTTGATCCATTGCGCCGGTAATTTGTGAGTTGATTGAATCTGCTTGATTGTTTAAATCACTTTCTTGTGAATTTAAATCATCAATTGTATCGGCACCCACAAACATTGGTGAAACCGTACTGGTTAAAAGTAACGCAGATAGTAACACTATGCTTTTTCTTGCTTTCACTAAATCCCACACCTTTCATCAAAGTTTCTCAACTTGATCTCCGCAGTAATTATACAGATTAATAAAAGGTTTTTTGTTGCAGTGAGATTACATTTTGTTACAAAAAAAGCAGAAATCTCCTCGATTGGATTAAAGTTTTTTAAGAGTCTGGAGAACTCCTTAACAAATCAAGGTTTTTCTTAATTTTTCCTTATTTTCTTTCTTGTAACATTCTGGTAACATTTCTGGAAGTTTTTTATTTTTCTCTTTTTTTCAAGAGCAGTTCTTGGATATCTTTAATATTGCTGCGATTTTTATACTTCAAATTGGGAAAGGCCCGCACAATCCGTCGCTGGTTAAAATTGAATTTCGGCAATTTCCCTCTTAAATCCGGATTATTGGTTAAATATTCCTGCCAAGATTTAGCGGCTTCACTCCGTCTTTGACTCAAATCGTTTTGTACATCGGAAATTTGACCAGCAATTTTATCCTTCACATTTCGGACATTCGTCTGCAATTCTTGATGACGAGTTTGGCGGCGAGCTTCAAATTCCGCTTGCGAAGTTTCAATCACCTGTGCAACCTCCTTGGTAACTTTCTTGAAGGACGCCATATTGGTGACTGTATAAGTTAAATCAGCTAAGGTAATGACAATCATAATAATCGGCAGGACGACACCAAAATGAGCGGCCAACCAGCCTTCTGCCATTAAAACCCGGGGATGGATAACTTTGACAATCAAGACACAACCGACACCCCAAAAAAGGGAAACGGGAATTGCCACTCTGCCGTTAATATTTAATGGTACCTTTGAATAATCCCACAAAGAAGCATTAAAAAGTTTTTCCAAAGCAAAACTAGTCACATATTCCAAAACAGTCACCAAGATGGCCGACAAGACATATAATAGAAGCAAATTATTTTGGTAAGGTTCAATAAAATACAAAACTCCTAAAATTCCGAAGCCATAAATTGGTGTAATAGGTCCGATTAAAAAACCTCGATAGACAAAGTGTCCTGCTTTTAAGGAACAATAAACTGTTTCCCACAACCATCCAATAAAAGAATAAATGTAAAATAGCCAGACTACCTTAATAAACTCATCCATATTTTTCTCCAATTTCTATTCTCATTTTAAAACTATTTTAGCAAAAAAATCGAAAAAGTACCCGTTTCAACCTTAAAATATAGCACCGGACTTTCTTTGCCGGAAAAGTTAGTCTACAATAGACGAGTATCTTTCTTCTATTATTATGTAAAACTAAATAATCTGCTGCTGCAAAGGAGTTTAAAATGGTTCAATTATTAAAATATGCCAAAAATTATCGTAAACAAGTGATTCTCGGACCGATTTTCAAATTTTTAGAAGCGGTCTTTGAGCTGTTGCTGCCTCTATTAATGGCTGCCCTAATCGACCAAGGGATTACTGCTGGCAATCGCAGCGAAGTCATCCGCATGACAATTTGGATGATTGTCTTATCGGTCGTCGGCTTGATTTGCGCCATGATTTGCCAATACTACGCTTCCATTGCTTCTCAAGGCTTTGGTACTGAGCTGCGCAATCAATTGATGAACAAAATCAATCATTTTTCCCACAGCCAACTAAATGAATTTGGCACGGATACTTTAATTACCCGCATAACCAGTGATATCAATCAGTTGCAGCTAGCCTTAGCAATGTTGATCCGCCTTGTTATTCGAGCGCCATTTTTAAGTATTGGCTCCGTTGTGATGGCCTTTTATATCAACTGGCAGATGGGATTAATTTTTCTTTTGCTGTTGCCGCTTTTTTGCATTATTTTATTTTTTATTGTCACCAAGACTGTTCCTTTATATCGGCAAGTTCAGCAAAAACTTGACCGGATTAATGAGCTGGTCAGCCAAAATTTAAGCGGGGTCAGAGTAATTCGCGCCTTTGCCCGTCGCAATACTGAAAAAAAGAATTTCAATGAAAGTACAGATGACTTGTCGAAAGTCTATCTGCGGGTCTCAAATATTTCTGCCCTCTTAAGTCCGGCAACTACCTTCATCATGAATATGGGAATTGTCGCCTTACTTTATTTCGGTGGCATTCGGGTTAATATCGGTTCTTTGCAACAAGGAGAAGTCGTTGCGTTAGTTAATTATATGAACCAAATGCTGTTGGCTTTGATTGTCGTTTCCAATTTGGTAGTGATTTTCACCAGAGCAGCCGCCAGCAGCACTCGGGTCAAAGAAGTCCTAGCTAGTGAAAATAATTTAAGTGCTGACGGCAGTCAAGCGAGAGAAACTAGCTCAACAAAAACCCTTTTAGCTTTTCAAAATGTTGACTTTCGCTACACCGCTGATTCTGGTTTGGCTTTAGAAAATATCAGCTTTACGATGGCCAATAATTCCATCTTAGGGATTATCGGTGCTACTGGTAGCGGTAAATCCACTCTTACACAGTTAATTCCCCGCTTCTATGATGCTACAGCTGGGCAAGTGACTTTTGCTGAGATTGATGTTAAAGATTGGTCTTTAACACAACTTCGCAGCCAAGTTGCAATGGTTCCGCAAAAAGCCGTTCTCTTCAATGGAACAATTAGAGAAAATCTGCAGTGGGGGAAAGCCGCTGCCACAGACGAAGAATGCTATCAAGCACTGACCATCGCCCAGTGTCTAGAGTTTGTCCAACAGCTACCTAAAGGGCTCGACACTAAAGTAGAAGAAGGCGGCAAGAACTTTTCCGGCGGCCAACAACAGCGTCTGTGTATTGCCCGTGGCTTAATGGCTCAAAGCCAGCTCTTGATTTTAGACGATTCTTTGAGCGCTCTAGATTACCAAACAGATTTACTTTTACGCCAAGCTTTAAAACGGGATTATCAAGGTGCCGTTATCATCATTTCTCAAAGAGTGCGCTCGATTCAATCGGCTGACCAAATTTTGGTCATGGAAAATGGTCGCTTGGCGGATATTGGCCGCCATTCAGATTTGCTGCAGCAATCAGCGGTCTATCGTGAAATTGTCGCTTCTCAAGCGGAAACCGATCAGGAGGTCAGCGATGAAAACTAAAGGAACTTTTAGCTCATTAAAACGATTTTTACCTTTTTTAATGCCTTATAAAAAAGAAATTATCTCCGCTATTTTCTTGGGAATCATCAGCGGAATCGCGACCGTTTTACTAACTTATGAAATCGGCCACAGTGTTGATCAGCTGATTGGAGTCGGCCAAGTTGACTTTAGCCAACTGGTAGCTATTTTGATGATGTTTGTCGCAATTGTCTTTGTCGCCAGCATCAGTCAATTTTTTATTCAAAAATTAGGCAATAACTTGGCTTATCTTTCCGTTGCTGACTTACGAAAAAAAGTCTTTGAACACCTTAATTTTTTGCCTTTAAAATATTATGACCAAACGCCCCATGGCAATATTGTCAGCCGTTTTACCAACGACATGGATAATATTTCCGTAGCGGCTTCTGCTGTCTTTAATCAATTATTTTCTGGGGCAGCTGTTGTCATTGCCTCCCTTGGATTTATGCTTTATCTTAGCCCAACACTGACCTTGATTGTCTTAGTCACAACACCGATTATTTTTATCGTAAATTGGTTGGTAACGAAGGCCTCACAAGCAAATTTTGGCAACCAGCAACGGATTGTCGGCGAATTATCTGGCTTTATCAGTGAGATGGTCAGCAACCAAAAAATTGTGATTGCCTTTCAAAGAGAACAGCAAAATCAGCAAAATTTTGAAACCATTAATCAGGAATTAAATGTCAAAGGGCAAAAAGCCCAGTTTTCATCCTCCTTGACAAATCCCTTGTCTCGCTTTGTCGATCATGGTGCCTATTTGATGATAGGCTTAATTGGCGGTCTTTTAGTCTTAAATGGCAGCCCAACTGTGACTGTCGGTGTGATTTCAAGTTTTATTATCTATTCCAGTCAGTTTTCCAAACCGTTTATTGAGCTATCAGGTATTACCACGCAAATCCAAACGGCAATTGCCGGCTTGGATCGGGCCTTTGAAATTTTGGACAATTCAGTGGAAAAAGATGATGGACAACTTGTTTTAGAAAAAGTTGCCGGTAAAGTTCACTTTGAAAACGTCGCATTTTCCTATGATCCAAAGCAAAAATTAATCAGTGATTTTAATTTTACCGCTGAACCCGGTGAAACGATTGCGATTGTCGGACGGACTGGTGCAGGCAAATCGACTTTGGTCAATTTGCTGATGCGATTTTATGAGGTTGATCAAGGGAAAATAACTGTTGATGATACGGATATTACCGATTTAAAGCGGGATAATCTGCGGCAACAATTTGGGATGGTGCTACAGGATACTTGGCTCTTTGACGCCAGCATCCGCGAAAATTTACAATTTGGCAATGCTGAAGCTAATGATGAAGCAATTTATCAGGCTCTGAAAAAAACGTACATGTATGATTTTGTTATGCGGTTACCGAAAAAACTCGATAGCATCATCGGTACCTCCGGCTTAAAAATTTCCGAAGGTCAGCGGCAATTGCTAACAATTGCCCGCACCATGTTAAGCAATCCGCCTATGCTTATCTTGGATGAAGCAACAAGTTCTGTCGATACCTTAACAGAAAAAAATATTCAAGCGGCTTTTCTGGCAATGATGGAGGGTAAGACCAGTTTTGTGATTGCCCATCGCCTGTCGACCATAAAAAATGCCGATAAAATTCTGGTGATGGAGCAAGGTCAAATTGTTGAAGCCGGCACCCATGATCATCTATTAAAAATCGATGGTTACTATTCTCAACTTTACCATGCCCAATTTAGCGAATAAATCCATTTTCGATTTATTTACTTAGATAAAGAAAAAAACTCCTTTGCATTAAGCCTATTCGCTTGTTGCAAGGGAGTTTATTTTTATAAAATATTTTTCACGATAAAATTCATGACGTTGGTGACATAAGTTTCTGGATCACTTTCATAGGCCATACCATGGGCAGCACCTACAACAGTTAAGCTTTCCTTCGGAGCATCCGTGGCAGCATAAACTTCTGCTAGCATTTCATAAGGTACGAATGCATCTTGATCGCCGTGAATAAACATAATCGGCCGTTTATTTTTTGCCAATTGTCTGACTGCGGAAGCTTCTTTCAAGCGATAACCCGCCCGTAGATTAGCCACTGTACTGGCTGCATTCATCAAAGGAAATTCCGGCAACTTAAAAATCTGTTTCAATTGAAAGGCTAAAATGTCATGAATCGAGGTATAGCCGCAGTCTTCGACAATACATTTGACATTTTCTGGCAGCTCTTCGCCGGCGGTCATCATAACAGTTGCGCCCCCCATTGAGATTCCAAATAAAACAATTTCACTGTCTGAATCATAACGGACAATTGCCTCCGCCCACTCTTTCACATCCAAGCGATCGTACCAGCCCATCGTCGTATACTCGCCTTCACTGCGGCCGCAACCCCGACAATCGATTGTTAAAATATTGAACCCAAATTGATAAAATTCTCTAGCAAAAGGATACATTGCTTTTTGGTCGGCCATATAACCATGAACCATAATCATCCAGCCGTGGGAACCGCCCTCTTGCAAAAAGGCGGTACCCTTTAACTGCAACCCATCAAAAGAGAGCATTTCCATATTTTTTTTCGGGGTTGTTTCCACCCACTGACTGACTTTGGCTTGGCGGTCTGCCTGCTCTTCTGCGGTACCGCTAGTACCCATCGGTAAATTTGGATTGTTCTGCAGGAAAAATTTATCCCCTCGCTTCATTGCTAAATCATAAAAATAAGTTCCAGCACCAAAATAAGCTGCACCGGAAAGACTGGCAGCGGCTAAAAAATGTTTTGCTTTCATTTGCTTCCCCTCCTCAATTCTCTTCTCTTTATTTTCCCACAGATAGCCTATCTGTGAAAGGAAAAAAATTTGCAAAAAATTCTAGCTGATAACTTCCACTTATTTTAAAAAAAAAATAGTCCACCTTTTTGTAAAACACTTAGAAAAAAATTGGCGGTGCCCATGATGCAGTGGTAACGGCTGTTGGTAAATCAGCCTTTAATGGCGCTGTTGATGCGGTGAGAGCTGGAGCCAGAGTGGTTGCCGTTGGCTTGCCGGTTGAATCAATCGATCTGGGCATCCCTCGGCTTGTTCTTGACGAAATCGAAGTGGTTGGTTCATTAGTCGGCACGATAAAAGATTTAGAAGAAGCGTTCCAATTTGGTGCTGAAGGCAAGATGGTTCCTCAATATCACATGCGGGACATGGAGGACATCAATACAATTTTGAAGAGATGGAAGCCGGTATCATTCGTAGCCGCATGATCCTTGATTTAAGAAATATCGATTAAAAAAAACTGAGCAGTCGGGATGTGGCTGCTCAGTCTTTTTTTATTTAAATAAATTTGCGGTTCTTAACAAACGTTTATAGGGCACACTTTTGGCAACTAGATAAGTAATTGCCACTTGGATTGGAAAAGAAATTGCCGCACTAAGCAGTCGCTGTCCCCAGATAACCCAACTGAAAAACGGTACATGATACATCAGCCCTAACCATAAAGGCGTCAAAAATAATCGGCTGACCAAAAAAACTACCAGCACACAGACGATCGTCCGCTGCCAGGTAATATTTTTCTTATAAAGAAACCAGCCGTAAATACTTCCTTCAACAAAAGCACTGATTGTAAAACCGATAAAAAACGGCGCTTTCCCTAACAGCGTAACGCCGATAAAATCCGCCAGCACTCCACCAATTCCAGACCACAGAGGTCCAAATAAAATGCCCATCATCACCTGAGGGACAAATCCCAAACTTATTCTGAGAAAAGTTGTTTCAACAGAGAACAGTCTAGTCATGACAATCGTCAACGCAATTAAAAGTCCCATAATTGCAATCGAATACGTCGTCAATTTTTTCATTGCAAGCATCTCCTTTTAGAGCTGCTACATGCTATGCAGCGAATGCGAAAACAAAACCGCGGAAAAAAAATCCCTTCGTCCAACGGGCAACATCCCATCCCATCAGCACTTAACGCTTTGTCTCCTACTCTGATATTTTTGGACTTTTGTCCGTTTAGAATATACCACATTTAACTGCTGAGGTATAATTCTTTACTAAACTTTCCAGAAGACTTTTTGGTTTCGTTCGGAATTTTCGGATAAACACTATAAACAGTTGACAACAGAATGCAAATTGTTCTATACTGTTTATAAGGAGTTGTCGACAATGCATTTAATTATTAATCACTCATCGATGGTACCAATCTATGAGCAAATTATTGAACAAATTAAAGAAAATTTGATTTCCGGCGAGCTAAAAGAAAATGATATGCTGCCTTCGATTCGTTCTCTGGCTAAGGATCACAAAATTTCTTCGTTAACGGTCAAGAAGGCCTATGACCAACTAGAGACTGAAGGCTACACGGTGACGGTTCATGGTAAGGGTTCTTTTATTGCCACGAATAATCAAAATCTCGTGCAAGAAGATGTCAACAAAGAAATTGAAACAGCCTTTGAGGCGATTATCACCAAGGCTGAAAAAGCCGGAATTACTAAAAAAGAACTGTTGGAACTATTTGAAATGTTATTGGAGGAATCATAATGTTGTTGGAAGTGAATCATCTCAAAAAAAATTACGGGGACTTTCAGTTGGACTGTTCTCTACAGGTGGAAAATAATCAAGTCGTCGGCCTGATTGGTCGCAATGGTGCCGGCAAAACGACTTTATTTAAAATATTGATGGACTTGGTACCCTATGAAGCGGGTGAAATCAAACTCTTAGGTAAAGAGTTTGCTAGTTTGACAGCGACGGATAAAGAAAAAATCGGCGTCGCCTACTCAGATAGTGGCTTTTCAAAAGATTTGACCTTAAAACAGGTGGCTCAAATCTTAGCTGGTTTTTACCCTGCTTTTCAAAAGGAAAAATTTTTAACGGATTGTCAGGCACAAAAATTAAAACCTAGCCAAAAATTAGCAGAATATTCAACTGGGATGCTGGCAAAATTAAAAATAATTATTGCCACTAGCTTTGGTGCTGATTTATTAATTCTTGATGAGCCGACAGCCGGACTTGATTTGATGGCCCGCAATGACTTATTGCAGCGACTGCACCAGTTTATGGAGGAGGAAAATCACGGGATTTTAATCAGCTCCCATATTTCCAGTGACCTTGAGGGGCTTTGTGATTTCATCTATCTGATTGACGACGGGAAAATTATATTTAAAGAAGAAACTGCCGCTATCACCGACTTCTATGGTGTCGTTAAATTAACACCTGAACAATATCAAGCCATGGAACCGGATTATCTGCTCTTTACAGCTAAGGAAAACTGGGGGTATCAATGCTTAACAGATCAGCGACAATTTTTCTTGGATAATTATCCAAGTGTAGTCGTTGAGAAAGCTACACTAGACAATGTTTTAGAAATTATTTTAGGGAGGGTTGCTGTATGAAAGGGTTAATTATCAAAGATATTGCGTTATTAAACGACCGCCGAAAATTAATCACCTATCTGGCGATTATGCTCCTCTTTAGCTTCAATGTTCAAACAATTCCTTATTTAGCGGTCATTATCATTCCTTTTTTAACAATGACCATTATCATCGGCACCATCGCTATGGATGCTGCGGATAACAGCGAGCGCTTTTTATTCAGCCTGCCGATTTCTCGAAAAATTTATACAAGGGAAAAATACTTGCTGAGTTTCATAGGGGCAGCCGTTGGGTTGATATTGGCTGCTTTATTAATTGTTGCCCTCTTTGCGATTAAACAAAATCCCTTCGATTTACAAAGTTTTGGCTTGGTGCTGTTAGGAGGCCTGCTCTTTGTCAGTGTGTATTTAGCTGTGTCGCTGCCGTTGCAATTAAAATTCCAAGGGGAAAAGAATCAAAGCATCGTCTTGGTGGCGACCATGGGGGTAATCATTGTCATTTTCTTTGGCTTTCAACAACTGCCTCAAGCTTGGCTGGTGAAGGGTCTAGCAATCTTACAAAAAATGATTGAAGAACCGGTTTTATCGGTGATTGTCGTTTTCGGCCTTTGCGTTTTGCTTTTGGGTTGTTCTTACCTAATTGCCAAAAAAATTATGGCTAAAAAAAGTTTTTAAGACTGCTTCTCTTTAGCAAAAGGAGGAATACTGATGACTATCTTTGAATTAGCCGCCTTAGCTTTGTGTTGTTTATGCTTTTTTCTCTGTGGCTACAGTGTCGCTCTCTTAACTCTTTATCAACGCTGGCGCTTGGCTGTTATCGGTATATTCTTTGGAATGTTCTCCCTCGTCTCTTTCTTTTATGTTTTTCGCTATCAGTTTTACCCGATAGCGTTGACTATCTATTTTGGATTTAGTTTATTTTCCGCGGTTTTTTTCAACCGCCGCCTGAAAAAATGGCTTTAACAAAAACGTCCCTGCAAAAAGTTTGGTTAAAAGCTAACTTTTGCAGGGACGTTTTTGTTTCTATTAATGTAGTTTAATAATTTTTAAGCGACATCTTCACTGAATTGACTGTTGTACAAATCAGCATAGAAGCCATTTTTCGCCATCAACTCATCATGATTTCCTGTTTCGACAATTGAACCGTGATTCATCACGATAATATTGTCGGCATCACGAATTGTCGATAAACGATGGGCTACAACAAAGCTCGTCCGATTTTCTAATAAACGGCTCATCGCTCGTTGAATCAAGACTTCAGTCCGAGTATCGACACTGGAGGTTGCTTCATCCAAAATTAAAACATCTGGATTGGCTAGAAAGGCCCGGGCAATGGTGATTAATTGCCGTTGACCTTGAGAAATATTGCTGGCATCTTCATTTAAAATAGTGTCATAGCCATCAGGCAATTTTCTAACAAAATCATCCACATGGGCGGCTTTGGCAGCGATCAACACTTGTTCTTCTGTGGCTTCTTCATTGCCATATTTAATATTATCTTTGATACTACCGGTGAACAGCCAAGTATCTTGCAGAACCATTGATAAATGTTCCCGCAATTCTTCCCGTTTCATATCCCGCGTATCAACGCCATCAAAGCGAATGCTGCCGCCTTTCACATCATAAAAGCGTTCCAGCAGGTTAATCATTGTGGTCTTACCGGCACCAGTTGGTCCAACAATCGCCACCATTTCGCCGGGCTCAACATCCAAACTAAAGTCTGTCATCAATGGTTCATTATCAGAATAACCAAATTGGACATGTTCAAAACGAACTTTATAAGGTGAATCTTTTTCAACTGGTAAATTAGATGGTTCGTTATCCATCTCTGCTTCGTCCAACACTTCAAAGACCCGTTCAGCTGAGGCAACCGTTGATTGAATGGTATTCATCAAGCTGGCAATTTGGGTAATTGGTTGTGAAAATTGATTGGTATATTGTAAGAAGGCTTGAACGTCCCCTAAAGTCATATTTCCGTTAGCCACTTTAATCCCACCAAGAACGGCGACAAAGACATAGCCTAAGTTTTTAATAAAGTTCATCAACGGCATAATAATCGCTGAAATAAATTGCGCTTTCCAGCCGGCGTTGTATAATTTTTCATTTTCTTTTTCAAAGACTTCTTGATCGGCATCTTCATGATTAAAAGTTTTGACAATCGTGTGGCCGGCGTAAGTTTCTTCGACTTGGTTATTTAATAAACCCAAGCTCTTTTGTTGTGCGGCAAAATATTTTTGCGAACGAGGCGCAACCACCATTACGACAACCAAGCTTAATGGAATGGTTGCTAATGCGACTAAAAGTAATTGCCAACTGATGGACCACATCATGATAATGACACCGACTAATGTGACAATACTAGTCACAAACTGGGTCAAATTTTGTTGCAGAGTGCTGGCGATATTATCCATATCATTAATCGCCCGGGACATGATATCCCCGTTAGTGTGGGTATCATAATAAGAAATTGGTACCCGATTCATCTTTTCTTCTAAGTCCTTCCGCAAATCGTAAACAGTCCGTTGAGAAACCCGGGTCATGATTAGCTGTTGCAGAAAACTAAACAATGCTGCCGTCAAATACAGCGCAATCACGACTAAAACGATTTGACCGACTTTGGTAAAGTCGATGGGATAGGACGTGATTTTTTGGCCAGCCTGCATTTGTTTGACACCAGTGACAATTCCGTTAAATATTTCTGTTGTTGCTTCCCCCAGAACTTTTGGCGCTCTGATTTGGAAAATAACTGCGGCGATTGCCAAAATTAAAACTGTCACTAAAGCAATCATTCGACTGGACATATAGCCAAACAACCGCCGGACGGTTTTCCAAAAGTTTTTCGCCTTCGGACCTTTGGCACCCATGTTGCGGCCGGGACCACCACCATGGCCGCCGCCCATCATACCAGGCCGACCTTGTTGGGGTGTTGTGCTATTTTTTTCGCTCATGCCAAGTCCTCCTCTCTCAGTTGAGAATGAACAATTTCTTGATAAGTTTCATTCGTTGCCAATAATTCTTTATGCATTCCTTGACCAACGACTTTCCCTTGGTCTAAAACTAAAATCGTATCGGCATCAATTACTGTACTAACCCGTTGTGCCACTAGCACCACGATACTGTCAGTAACATTTTCTTTCAAAGCTTTTCTTAGATTAGCATCCGTTTTAAAGTCCAAAGCTGAAAAGGAATCATCGAAAACATATAGGTCAACTTGCTTGACTAAAGCCCGAGCAATCGCCAACCGTTGTTTTTGACCACCGGAAAAATTACCGCCGCCTTGTTCCACATGACTGTCTAAACCGTCTTCTAAGTTTTTAACAAAGTCGCTGGCTTGAGCAATTTCTAAAGCTTTCCAAATTTCATCATCGGTAGCATCTTCACGACCGTATTGCATATTTTCCCGAATCGTTCCTGAAAACAGCACAGCCTTTTGTGGGACAAAACCAATATTGTCCCGCAGATTTTCCTGGGTCACCTTGCTGATACTTTTATCATTAATCGAAATTTCACCCTCATCGATATCGAACATGCGGGGAATTAAGTTAACCAATGTCGATTTCCCTGAACCGGTTCCGCCGATAATGGCGACCACATCCCCGGAATTTGCTTTGAAATCAATATCCTCTAACGCCAAATTTTCAGCTCCGTGGTAACGGAAGTCAACATGATCGAAGGCTAAGCTAGCGGCTGTGCCTTCTGGCGAAATAGTTTCAGGATTAGTCGGGTCGACGATTTGATCTTTTTCATCTAAGACTTCATTGATCCGAGCGGCTGATGCTTGTGCTCTAGGCACCATCACAAAAATCATGGAGAGCATCATAAAGCTGATTAAAATTTGCGTCGCATAAGTCATAAAGGCAATTAAATTACCAACTTCCATGCTCATATCTGCTACATAGTGGCCACCAATCCAAATAATTGCTACGTTGGTTCCGCTCATAATCAAAGTCATGATTGGCAGCATCAAAGCAACAATCGTGTTGACTTTCACCGCCGTGTGCAAATAATCTTTATTGGCATCGTCAAAACGATTTTCTTCATAAGGCGCTTTATTAAAGGCGCGAATAACCCGAACACCAGTTAAGCCTTCCCGGAAAACTAAATTCAAACGGTCATTTTTCTTTTGCATGCTCTTAAAAAGTGGCACTGCAAAAAACATAATAGCACCAATTAATACAATCATGATTGGAATGACAATCAAAAAGATTTTAGTTAGCTGAGCATCCTTTTGATAGGCTAAGAAGCTGGCACCAATTAAAGTTATGGGGGCGTTAATCATCATCCGCAAAAACATTTGCATAACCATTTGAATTTGGGTGACGTCATTAGTCGTTCTGGTAATTAAAGAAGCTGTCCCGAATTTATCAAAACTATTGGTGGAGAGATTTTCTGACTTATGATAAATTTCGCTCCGTAAATCCTTGCCTAGCTTTTGCGATTCCCGCGTCGCAAAGAAGGTATTGCCAAGGGCGGCAATAATACTGATGACAGAAAAACCGATCATCACAAAACCTGTTTGCCAAATATAATCGATGTCGCCTTTTGCAACGCCATTATCGATAATATTGGAGGTTAATGTTGGCAAATATAAATCCGCCATAACTTGCACAATCATAAAGAGAAAAGCGGCGATTGCGGAAGCCGGCGCAATTCTTTTAATAATTTTTAGCATTTATTCCCCTTCTTTCTGTAGATAAATTCCGTCCCGCACCCAATTAATTTGCGTTTGGAATTTTTTTATTAAGTCAGTCACTTGAAAATCCGGATCGCTTTGCTGCATCCGATATCCGGTGGCAATCATGATAAACATTTGAGTCATCAGCATGTGCAGCAGCATGCGGAAATCCTCTTGATTGTCAATTTTCAATTGACTTTGATTGATGCTGTCCCACAAGGAATAATCCTCTTGATGTCGTTGATGCCGGCGTTTTTCAGCCTTCTCATCGCCATCCATCTGGGCAGTCATTCTTCTGGAGAAACGATAATCCATGTTCATAAATAAATTTTTGAAGAAGGCCGAATTTTCTCCCGTTAAAATTTCGTAAATCATTTTGCTGGAATAGCTTTTTACTCCCTCCAACAAATCACCGTCAGCCGCTTGAATCGACTTATGCAATTCTTGACGGGTATCATGTCGCAGCTGATCAAAATAATAATAATAGAGGTCTTCTTTATTTTCGAAATACTGATAAAAACTTCCGCGGGGAATCTCAGCCAGCTTGATAATATTGGAAATCGAGGCTTCATTTAATGAAGCTCTAGAAAACTCAATCTTGGCTGCATCCAACAAACGCTGTTGTTTTTCCTGCGGCAGTCCGAAAAAAGTATTGGTGGGCATTTTTTTCGTCTCCTCTCAACCAAATATATATGACATCTTGTCATATGACGCTTTGTCATTATAGCACGATGGTTGCAGAAGGCAAGCATTTTGCATGAAAGTTTCACACTTATCAAAAAAATGTTCATCTCAATTTTTTTAGATTCCGTTTTTATTTTTTGCAGAAAATAATGAATTTTTTTGACACCTCATCAACTACTACGCTACGAAGCCTTTAGGAATCAGCTTTTTTGCTAAAGAAAATAAAAACTTCCTGATAGCTAATTGCTTTCAAAGAAGCAAAGAGATTGTTCAAAAAGCATTTCTGAATTATTTTTAAACCTCAGAAAAGAAAAAAACTTTTAACTTTTGGAGGAAAAACATGAAAACGAAATATATTTTATCAACGGTGGCTTTAGCGGGAGCATTATTTATTCAAGGAAGTGTTGCATTGGCTAGCACAACTACAACGGGCGGCTTGAACTATGAAGATGCCGGTATCACTTTTAATGGAGAAAGCACTATTCCAACTAGTTTAAATTTTGGTGATTTATCTATTCAAACGACAGCAGCTGAAACGAGAACTGCAACTGTTACCGGCACTCAAAGCGATAGCGCAACAACTGGTGCTGTGACAGTCAGCGATAACCGTGGCGATGCAACTGGTGAATGGTCGATTAAATTGACTCAAGAAAGTCAATTTGCGGCAACTACCGGAGAAGCCTTAAACAATGCGTCATTAATTATTTCCCACGATGCAGCAGTCACTAACCTTACAGAAAACACAATTGCCGGCAATTTTGCAACAGCTGGTGACTTAGCGTTAATTCCTGGAACTACTTATGATGTGTTGAATGCCGGCGCTGGTGAAGGCTTAGGAGAGACATCGGTTGACTTGAGCCAATTTGCTATGAACATTGCGGAAAACACTCGGAAATTAGCGACTGAATATACAACAACATTGGATTGGACTTTCAGTTCTGCCCCAGCAAATTCTGCTGAATAATAAGGAGAATTTATGAAGATAGAAGGTTGTTCTTGGTTAAAATTATTGTCCCTGCTGATTGCAGGGATTTTCTTCTGTTTATTTCAGCCGACCTTTACTCAGGCGGCCAGCACGAGTTTAGGAAATTTCACAGCTACCATTGAAGTCCCAGAAAATCAAATCGGTAACAACACGAGTTATTTTGATATTTTACAAGCAGCCGGCACCAGCAGTCAATTGACGATTGATGTGACTAATGACTCGACAGAGGAATTGAATTTGAATCTCAGTTTTAATCGCGCAGTCACAAATATTGTTGGTGTGGTGGAATATTCCGGTAACAATACTGATTTAAGCCAGCCGACTTTAAACATTGAGGACTTTGTTGAGCTGGAGACTAGCCAATTAACATTAGCCGCTGGCGAAACGGCTCAAGTTCCCCTCACTGTCACAATGCCAGAAACATCCTTTGATGGGGTTTTAGCCGGTGGCATTTATATTTCCGCTGCTGAAACGAGCGGTGAAGACAGTAATGTCAAACAGCGATTTTCTCGAGAAATTGCGTTGCTGCTACAGGAAAATCAAACTGCAGTGACACCTGAGCTAGCTTTTGAAGGGGCTGAAGCTGCCCAAGAAAATGGCCGCAACGGCATTGATTTGCTAATTAATAATCAGGCAGCTGCCTATTTGAATCAAGTTAACCTCAGCTACACAATTACACGAGAGAATGAAACAGTTCTTGAAGACAGCAGTCAAAATTTACAATTTGCTCCTAGCTCCCTTTTTAACTTTTTTATTTCTATGGAAAATCAAAGCTTAACAGCTGGCGATTATCAGGTGCTTGTCACGGCGACATCTGGGCAGCAGGAATGGCAGGAGACGGTTGATTTTACGATTTCACCAGAAACGGCCGCTGCCTTGAATGCAACGAGTGCCGAACCGGCAACAGCTGAAATGGTAAAAGATAATTCATTACTTTATATCGTGATTGCAGTTATTGTTGTCCTTGCAATTGGCGGCGGTGGCTTCTTCGCTTACAAATATTGGAAGTTGAAAAAACAGTTGAAGAAATAAAAAAAACATACTAAGCTTAAGAACAGCCATAAGTAGACTGGTTGTCTTAAGCTTTAGTATGTTTTTTTTATATTTTTTTCTTAATGAGGCTTCCGTAAATAAATCATGTAATAAAAGAAGCCGACAAAAATTGCGCCACCGACAATATTGCCAAAGTAAACTGGAATCACATTGTTAAAAAAATCTAACCAGTTGTAGCTGCCTTCAAAAATGGCAGCGGGAATCACAAACATATTTGCCACGCTATGCTGAAAGCCGATAGCGACAAAGGTCATTACAGGAAACCAGATGCCTAAAATTTTTCCAGCGGCATCTTTTGCCCCATAGCACAACCAAACTGCCAAACAGACAAACCAGTTACAACCAATCCCAGAAAAAAAAGCCTGCAGCCAGGTGGCATCAATTTTAGCTCCGGCCACGGCAATTGTTTCTTCAAGATAGACCCCCGAACCAGTCAAGCCGACAATATGCCCAAAAAAGTAAGCTACAAAAAAGGCTCCTACTAAATTGGCTAAAGTAATCACCAACCAGTTTTTGACCACATCTAGAAAACTAATTTTTTTGCCAAAAAAACTAATCGCCACCACCATCATATTGCCGGTGATCAACTCACCACCAGCCATCAAAATAACAATTAGCCCAACAGGAAATACACAGGCACCGATAAAAGATGCGAGGCTGCCTAACTCGTGGGCCACCGAAGAAATCACTCGGATATAAGCTAGATAGCCGAGGGAAATCATCGCCCCACCGATAAAGCCTAAAATTAATTTTTCTAATAAAGTTTTTTTTGTTTTTTTAACGCCCGTTTCGACAGCGATTTCGCCGATTTCATATGGAGTGTACATGTCACTATCCTTTCTTGAAACAATCTCAATAAAAATTATTTTACACCAATGAACTGTAAAAAAATATACTAATTCACGAAAAAAACAATTACGACGAAAAAACTTTCTCAGCAACGAGCACTGATTTTTTTGCTTAAAAACACAGGAAATTTCTTGCTATTTTACACTTATTTTAACGAAATTAGTTTTAGCTGAGCATTACTATTGTCATTTAAAAATTTATCAGGTAAAATAATTCCGTTACTTACTTTTAGTTATTAAAAATTCAAAGGAGAATTACTACATGTCTAAAGTTTTAGTTATCAATGCTCATCCATTAACTGGTTTGGAATCAAAATCTTTGAAGGCTGCTGAAGTCTTTTTAGATACTTACAAAGAAAAAAATCCTAGTGATGAAATCATCACTATTAACTTATTTGAAGACGGCGTGCCTGAAATCGACAAAGACGTTTTGACTGGCTGGGAAGCTTTAAGAACTGGCACTGAATTTACAACCTTAACACCTGAACAACAAGGTAAAATCACCGGCTTTAACGCTTCAACTGACCAATTCCTAGCTGCTGATAAAATCGTTATCATCAATGCTTTATGGAACTTAAACATTCCAACACGCTTGAAGGCTTGGTTCGATACAGTTAACGTTGCGGGCAAAACTTTCCGTTATACAGTGGACGGCCCTCGTCCTTTGACTTCTGGTAAAAAAGCAATGCACATCCAATCTGCTGGTGGCATGTACGGCGGCCAAGATTTCGCTTCTCAATACGTTAAAGGTATCTTGAATTTTGTCGGCGTTGCAGACGTGACAAAAATTGAAATCGAAGGTATTGACCATCATCCAGAACAAAAAGATGAAATCTTAAACGCTGGTTTAGCAACAGCTAAAGAAGCCGCTTTGAGCTTCTAAGCTGAAAAAAAAAGCAGCTATCATATAACCCAAAAAATCGGCGCCAATCATTTTCAGATTGGCGCCGCTTTTATTTTAAACCTCTTGTAGGCTTTGCTTAACTTGATTAACTTCTTCAAGAACAGCTTGCCCATTCGTGGCAATCACCTGCTGATACCAGCCAAAGGATTTCTTTTTCATTCGTTGGAAGCTTCCTTGACCAAAATCATCACAATCGACATAGACCACGCCATAGCGTTTGCTCATCTGATTTGTTGATGCACTGACTAAATCAATCCAAGCCCACATGGTGTAACCTAAAAGTTCTACACCATCTTCAATCACTGCCTGCATCATCTCATAAATATGATTTCGCAGATAATCAATGCGATAGTCATCGATAATTTCGCCATTTGCATCCACTGTATCCACGGCTCCAATTCCATTTTCAACGATAAACAACGGTTTTTGATAACGGTCATACAAATCAATCATGGATTTCCGCAGACCTTTTGGATCTAATTGCCAGCCCCATTCTGAGCTAGTCAAATACGGATTTTTGACCCCTTGATAAATATTTCCGCCCGCTTCTTCTTGATTAGGCTCTGCACTGATACATTGGGACATATAATAGCTAAATGAAACAAAATCACAGGTGTGAGCTTGTAAAATTTCATCGTCTCCGACTTCTTTGTGCAAGCAAATTGCTTTTTCCTTTAAATAATTTTCAAAATGCCGCGGGTAAGCCCCCCGCACCTGCACATCAGAAAATAAATATAAATCCCGCTCGGCTTTTTGAGCCAAGAGCACGTCATCTGGATTCGGTGTAAACGGATAAACGGTGCGTTTAGTTAGCATACAGCCGACTTGCGCTGCTGGTATTTTTTCATGAATCATCTTGGTAGCTAGAGCACTGGCTACAAATTGATGATGCATCGCTTGAATAATCACTTCTTCAAAATTTTGATTGGCAAACTTGTCCTCAATGATGCCACCGGTGGTCAACGGGTGGCGAGCCATACTATCGACTTCATTAAAGGTCAGCCAATATTTAACATCCTCTTGATAGCGAGTGGTCACCACATCGACAAAATTTAAAAAGAAATCGATGGCTTTGCGGTCATACCAACCGTCATAATTTAACGCTAGATTCAATGGCGGCTCATAATGGGACAACGTCACCAGCGGCTCAATTCCATATTTACGGCATTCCGCAAAAACTTTATCGTAAAAGGCAAGGCCTTCTTCGCTGGGCTCTAAATCATCGCCGTTGGGAAAAATTCGCGCCCAACCGATGGACATCCGAAAAGCACTGAAGCCCAACTCCGCCATCAAGCGGATATCTTCTTTGTAATGGTGATAAAAATCAGCCCCGTGTCGTTTAGGATAAAGATTATTTTCCGTTAAATCTTTAGCGCTGGCTTGAATTTCTTCTAAGCTATAGTATTGATGAGCCGCATAATTGCCGACATCCAAGTCTGGTTTATAAGTGGCGATGTCAGCCACCGATAAACCCTTGCCACCGCTTAAAAAGGCCCCTTCGTATTGGTTTGCAGCGGTAGCTCCGCCCCATAAAAAATTCTTTGGAAACTCCATATTCTTTATCGCTCCTTTGGATAATAATGATAAGCTTCTGCAATATCACTAATTAAATCAATTTTTTTAACATAGACCCCTGCCACTAAAACATCTAAAATATACTGAATCGACATGCTCCACAGGGTCGACGAAAAGTCGCCGGTATTTTTTGTGGGGATAATCGCAATTTGCTGGTCAACATATTGTTGAATTTTCCCTTCTTTGTCAGCAGCCGAGATTAATAACGAAGGAATCCCGTTGTGATGAACTCGTTGTGCGGCTTTTAGGACAGCCCGATTATTGCCGGAATGGGTTAAGAAAATCGCAAAGGTCTTTTGATTCGTATATCCCAATAAATCAACTAACTGATCATGGAGAGAATCTTGCGCCTTACAATGAATGCCTAGTTCTTCCAGCTTATACTCCGCTATCTGAGCAAGGGAAAAATTCATGCCTGTACCATAAATTAGGACTGTCGCCCCCAGCATTTTTTCAACAATTGCAGCCAATTCCTCGTCCTTTAAATGCTCTTGGGTAAAGCCAATCGCCCGCTGATACAAAATCGGAAAACGATTGATGACCTCTGCCATGGTGGTGCTTTGACTAAAAGGTTTGACTTTGGACAAGGCGGCTGTTTCAATCAAAGTTTGGTAGCTTTTGGCAAATTCAATTTTGAAATCAGAAAATTTCTCATAGCCCAGCTTTTGTACCAAACGAGAAACACTAGAGATGGCCACATGACACTCCTGAGCTAATTTAGTCGCACTAATTTTCATAATTTCCTCGGGATTTTCAATGATGAAATCCCGTAAAATTTCTTCGGTGTAGGTTAAATTTTTTACATGTTTCAAATTTTCGATAATCATGTCATCAATCCCTTTTGGTTATTAAATTGATTCTACATCAGGAATTGGAACAGTGACAACTTGTTCTTGGTTTTGACGAGCCAACTCTTTTTGCTTTTCAATTTCTAATTCTTCATTGTAAGCCCGCTTATCGATGATTTTGAAAAATGGATAGTAGATGACTGTCTGGGCGACAATAACTAGCAAACTAGCGGCCAGTAAAGCCAAGCCCCCTTGCATAAAAGCGCTAATCGGCAGCGGCATCACCCACGCAACTGAAACAGCTGCATTAAAGTTCATCGAATTGACAATGCCTAGTTGGACAAAGGCAATTCCAATCATCCCGGAAACTAAAGGTGCCAACAACATTGGAATTAACATAAACGGATTTAACATCAATGGAACTCCGAAAACGTAAGGTTCATTGATATTGAAAATCCCCGGAATAAAGGCAATTTTATTTAGCGCTTTATATCGTTCTGACTTTGAAGTGAACATACAAATTGCTAAACCCATCGTACAAGCGGTACCACCAGTGGTACACAACACCGCCATAATTTGAAATTCGATATAAGGAATTGGCTGACCGGCTGCCATCGCCTCAATATTGGCTGCTAGAACAGTCGCTTGCAATGGTAAATAAATGGCATTGGTGGGACTTGGATGAATTCCGAAGAACCAAAAAACTGAACGCAACATAAAGTAAAAGACAATTGCCGACCAACCGCTACGACCTAAGAACATCGCCGGCTTGGTCAAAAATTCATAAAGTAAAGAGAAAATATCGCCATAGCTTGTTAAGCTCAAGCCATATTTCACTAAAAAGGCCAAGGTGAAAATAATCATCGCCGCAATGATCGGTGTCATTGAAGCTGAGACATTGGTTGGCACTTGTTCCGGCATTTTAAAGCGAATATTTTTGCGAATTAAAAAGTTGTAAAAGGCTGATACTAAAATCGCAATGATAATGCCAACGAAGATCCCATTACTGCCAAGATTTGATGATAAGAGTGCATTGACGGTTTCTTCCCCGATAGTGATTTGCTGAGGCATCAATAGGATAAAGACAGCCGTTGAAATCAAAACCGTCGGCTTTGGATCTTGACCAACCTCTTTGGCTAAGCTATAAGAAATTGAAATAACGGTATAAATTGCTAAAAGACTTCTGGTTGCAGTAATTAATTCCTGCGCCGGTGCTAAAATATGAATACTTGTTAAAAAATTCTGCCAGGCTTCAATTGGTAAATTGACCAAAATTGAAACAAAGGATACACCAACTGTAATCGGGATAATCCCCAGCATTCCGTTGGTAATTGCTTTGACATATTTATTGTTCCCAATTCTGGCAGCGAAAGGCTGCACCACTCGTTCAATTACATCCATCACTTTACTAAACATCTCATGACCTCCTTTTAATAAATTGACTATACCAAGTTAACGCTTTCAAAATAAGTCCTTTGCCGCTTTTAAGAATGCGCTTTCAAAAATTACCCTCAAAGTTTTTAAATTCTGGAAGCTTCTTCCAAAATAAAAAAGCACCTAGCAAAAACGCCTTTCGTCTTCGCTAAGTGCTACATTTCTATTTTTACTCTTTAGTTTCTTTATCTGATGGAGAATCTGTCTCTGGCTCATCTTGATAGAGAGAAGAAATACTACGATACCAATCAAAGATATGGCTGATGACAACTTTAGCGGCGGCATAAACCGGCACCCCTAAAATGACACCGACAACGCCGAAGAGTCGGCCAGAGGTTAATAGCACCAGTAAAATCGTCACCGGATGAATCGCCAATTGACTGCCTAAAATCAATGGGGAAACAAAACGCCCTTCAATCGTTTGCTCGATGATAAATACGATGATGACCTTGACTAACATAAAAGGACTGATGACTAACGCGATAAAAACTGCCGGAATCATCGCTAAAAAAGAACCGAGATACGGAATCAAATTTAAAAAACCGGCTAAAATTCCTAAAGTGACGGCATAGTCTAAGCCGACAATCGTAAAGCCGATGATAAACATCACGGCAACCAGAAAAGCCACCGTTAATTGGCCCCGAATATACGAAGAGACCTGCTGATTCATCTCAGATAAGACTGAATAGGTCGGTTGACGCCATTTGGTTGGCAAAAATTTTAGAAAATAATCCGCCAAGCGTTTACCGTCTTTTAACAGATAAAAAAGAATAAACGGCATCGTGACAATGGCGACCACGATTGTTGCGACTGTGCCGACAATATTGCCGATTCCCTTAAAAGTCGTTTGAGAAATATTTTGGACAATACTGCCAATTGAGCTGCTAATCTGCTGACCGATTTCATCCAGTTGGGTGCTGAGCTCACCGAAAATCGGATGACTGGTGATTTCATCAATCATATTGTTCAGCGTATTAGCATAGCTGGAAAAATTATTGGCAAAGCTTAAGACCTGCTCTTGAATCCGTGGAATCAAGGCAACAATTCCCCAGATAAGCAGCAGCACAATCAAAATAAATACTAAAATAATACTGACAACGCGGGGGACTTTCTTTTTTTCAAGGTAGTCAACCACTGGATTTAATAAATAATACAAGATGGCCGATAAAATAATCGGCAAGCCAACGACTGCTAAAAACTGACCGACTGGTTCAAAAAGATACGACACCTTCGTAAAGGTCAGAATAATTAATAGCACCAACAGGACAATTAACAGCGCCGTGACAACTTGATTATTTAAGAACCAGCGCCAAAACCAAGAAAACTTCTTTTTATTTTCCTCTCCCATGGCGGCCTCCTTAAATTTTTTTGCAGCAAAATCACTTATAGCTGCTTTTAAACCATTGCTGAATCCAGCCTATTTGCTGTTGTTCAGCTTTAAAATCCAAATAATTTCTAGTTAACGCAAGATTCCAACCTAGCTAAGCCAGCCCAAATCGTCATTTTTTCTACTAGGACTAAAATCAGCGACCGGATTTTTTTATTTGTAAGTAATCACTGTACCCACAGAAATTGTCGGCACAACTTGCGGCGTTAAATAAACGCCGTTTAAAATTGCATCCTCAGCTGGCACATCTGTAAATACAAAGGCCACGTGATTAATATCGGTTAAATTGCGATTGGCAACTGGCCCCACATGAACGACTTGGTACTCTTGGTCATCAAAAGAAATACTACTGCCTTCTTTGAGGTCAAATTCCGGTACTTCTCCGGCAATTTCTTGAATGATGACATGGTTTTTTAATTCCTCTGTTTCTTTGACGCTGTCATTAAAAAAAAGTAGCAGCGGTTCGTCACTCATTGCTGCTTTACCAATCCCATTGACTTTCGCTTGAATCATTTTACAACTTCCTCCCAAAGGTATTTTTCACTTCACATTATAACATAGCCAAAATTCACTGGCACAGTAAGCGTTCTTTTTTCCACAGCTTTTTAGAATATGGTAGAATAAAAAAGGAATTTAAATTACGGAGGTTAGTCTGAATGAAGAAAAAAATTTTATTGGGTACTTATACCCGCCGTGTCAGTGAAGGAATTTATTCGATTGTCTTAGATACTGAGACTGAAACACTGACAGATTTAAAGTTGGAAACCAAGGAAAACAGTCCAACATATTTGACTAAAAGTTCGAAAGGCGACTTATATACAGTAACTGCCGTTGATGGCAAAGGTGGTTGTGGTGCCTATGATCAAGACTTTAATTTTTTAAATGCTGTCACTGAAAAAGGCGCACCTTTATGTTATGTTGCAGTCGATGAGCCTAGACAATTAGTCTATGGCGCTAATTATCATAAAGGCGAAGTAACTGTCTATAAAATTTTGGCAGACGGCAGCTTAGAATTTGCTGACTCTGTGACCCATGAAGAAGCAACTGGTCCCCATGAAAATCAAAATACAGCTCATGTTCATTACACTGATTTGACGCCTGACCAACGCTTAGTAGTTTGTGATTTAGGCACGGATATCGTCTACACTTATGATGTTAGCGACGCTGGGAAATTATCTTTGGCTAGCCAATTTAAAACGGCTGCCAGCGTAGGTCCCCGTCACATCGTCTTTCATCCAAATGAAAAAATTGCTTACCTCTTTGGCGAATTAGATAGCACAGTCAGAGTCCTTTCCTATGATGCTAAGGACGGCAGCTTTACTGAATTGCAAAGTATTTCTACTTTACCAACGGGCTTCACTGAATTTAACGGCGGCGCAGCCATCCGAGTTTCACCAGACGGCTTGTTCGTTTACGCTTCAAACCGTGGTCATGACTCAATCGTTGTCTATGCTGTTGGCGATGATGGCAAACATTTAACCCTAGTTGAACATGTTTCAACAGAAGGTAAAATCCCCCGTGATTTCGCCATGGACCAAAATGGCGAATACGTAATTGCCGCTAACCAAGATACCGACAATTTAACGCTTTACAAACGCAATAGCGAAACCGGCGAATTAAAACTTTTACAAAAAGATGTCTTCGCCCCTGAAACTGTCTGTGTTTATTTTGAAAAATAATTAAACTAGTCGCAAAAAAGCCGCTACCAGCTGAAACATCCCAAAAGTATAGGGATGTTTCACTGAGTAGCGCTTTTTTATTTTACTTCAAGATAATCTGTCAGTGGCTTTTGATATTGCTGCCAATCGTTGATGCCCTCATTAAAATATTTTGCCAACAAAAAGCCAATCAGCGGGCCGGTAGTTAAGCCAGAAGAACCTAACCCGCTGGCTATAGCAATGGCCGGATCAGCCGGCAAACAATTAAAAAATGGCGCAAAATCTTCTGTATAAGCTCTGGTCCCAACTCGATAGTGATACGGCTGGCTAAACAAAGCCGCCTCAGCTAAAAAAGGTAGCGTCTTTCGTTGTAAATCTGCAAAAGCGGCCGGGGTCGCCTCTAAATCAAACCCTTGATTATTTTCATGGGTGGCCCCCACTAAAATTTTTCCATTTTCAAAGGGAATCAAATCACCTTCACCGTCTAACATCGCCACTGGCCAATTTCCGCTAGTAGAAAAATTGGTTTGAAAAACCAATAGCTGGCCCTTTTGCGGTCGAACCTTGGCGAGATAGCCTAAAGGTTCTAAGGAGTTTGGTAAATGGGGCCCGTTAGTAAAGGCGATAAAATCAAAATCTTTTTTGCCAGTTTGCGGACTTAAAACTTCATAGGCTGAAGCTTTACGCTGAACAGTCGCTTTTTCTGGAATAAACTGAATTCCTTTGGCTGCAGCAATTTTTCTTAATTGCTGCAAACAAGCTTTGCCATCTAAACGGGCACCGCCGTCAATCAGTAAGGACGGCTGCGGCTTTAACAGCGGATTGCGTTCCGCTGTTTCCTCTGCTGTTAAAAGTTGAATCTCACCAATAGCTGGTGCTGTTTTTTTACGCTCCGTCGCTAATTCAGACAGCTCAGCTACATCCTGAGACTTGCGCAAAATTAACGTGCCACTTTTTTTATAGACTGTCGGCTCCAATTTAAAATCACTGACTAATTTTTGATAAAAGGCGGCCCCGTCACGAGCCAACGCGTACCATTTTTGATTGCGCCGCTTTGACAGCCAGGGGGAAATAATTCCGGCACTCGCCTTTGTTGCTTGACCAAGCCCTTCATCGTAAACAGTCACAGCAAATTTAGTTGTATCTAAATAATTAGCTAAGGTCAGACCGATTATTCCGCCACCAATCACAGCAATTTTTTTCATTTGCGACTCCTTTTCACTAGCCAACGAAGGCCCTTCACGCCATAATAAATTCCAGTTAAGCCAATCACCGACAAGGATAAAATTCCTCCATAAAGATTCGGTTTCGATAAATAAGTTAGGCTGATGGCATGGGCGCCCTCTGGTACTAGCACTGATAAGAAACTGCCGTACACTTTTTCAGTTGTAACTGGCTTGCCGTCAATTTTAACCGTCCAATCGCCATCATAGGGAATTGAAAGAAACAATCGTTTATTGTCAGAGGCCGCCGTTACGCTGCCATATAAATAATCATCCCGTTGACTGTTCAATTGAACCGCAAACTGATCTTGCTCAGCTAATAACTCAGCGAATTGATCTTGGGCCAGCGTGGCAATTTGCCAATCCGTATAATCAAATGCATTATCCGTTTTAAAGGTTAAAACAATTTCTGCCTGTGAATCAAAATAACCCAGATTAAATAATTGATTGGTCATAATCGTGATATCGGTTTGATGCTCTTCCCCGTTGACTTTAAAAGAATCAATTTGACGCCAGCGGACATTCGGCAAATACATAAATAAATTACCAGCGGCGGTGGTCTTTAAGGTCATCGTCGTTTTACCTTCAACTGTTGTATCCACATCAATTAACTCAGCGCTGCGGAAATACGGATTGACCTCCGCTCTAAGCGACTGGAGAATTTTTTCTTGATTTTCAATCACCTGATTGGCCTTCAACTCGACATCTGAGCGATTGACTAAGAGCCCCATGCCCAAAGCCTCTTCATTTTGATACACATATAAATTATTTTCGACAAATTCTGGCGTCCGGTCTTTGATTTCATTTGGCTTAATTGAGTAACGGACATTTAATAATAAATTTAACACCGGATTTTCATCCACATAGGTGAAGCGACGCTCATTTTTTGAATAAATCCCCAAATTAACTAATGTGTCCAAGACATCTTTTTCTAAAGTCGAGGTGTAGCTGGAGATATCAGAAAAATTATATAAAAAGCCGTCATTATAGCTATTGTAGCCAATTGAATAGCCGTTGTTCTCCTCATCGCTTTTTTCATTGATTCGAAAGAGCGGCTGGTCATCGGTCAATTGGTCAACTAAATCTTCTTGCGCTACATAATAATTCGCGTATTGTTTTTGCGAGCCGTAGTCTAAATCTTGAATCGCATAACGATAATTGTCCCCCAGCTCACCCAAGGTCAACAGCGCTGCTAAGACCAACCAGATTTTTTTCTGCTGCTGGAAAAATAAAACCAACAATAAGCCACCGAGCCAGATTACCAGCAGGGACTCGACTACAAAATTCCCGCCGACATAACTTTCATTAAACCAAGCATCCTCAAAGATAATTCCCAGCTGCCCGATTAAAATTAAACCGCTCAAAATAGCAGCACTTTTCCAAATCGTGCGGGCTGCCCTCTTATAGTTATAATCTTTTTTCAGGTGTAAAAAACCTTCATAGGCGAAGCGAACAACTAAAAAGCTGAAAATAAAAGTATTGCGGTACGGGAATCCCGCTGGACTTTGGAACATGTGCCAGACGGTATTAAATAATTCAATGATAAAAGAAGCAAAGAGACAGCCAACTAAAAAAGCGGCTCCCTTTTTTTCCCGCGGATCAATTTTATTCGCCATAAAAAAGCTGATAAACAGCAGCATTACGATAATACCAGTGTACATAGTCGGCAGATGGTCTAAGCGCATCTCGAAATTATAAGTGCCCATCCCCAGCTGTGAAAAAGCGGAAAAGAGAAAGCGGGGAAAGGGTAGAAAATCGGTCAAAGAAAAATCTGTCTTAGCTGTTTGCAACATTCCATATAACGATGGAATTAAAATAAAACCGGTGGCCAAACCTGCCGCAATAGAAATCGTTAAAAATTTTCGCCAGCGTTGCCATAAAACCTTTATCCGCCAAGCGTCTCTTTGTGGATTGTCCAACCAGTAGAGATACAAACTATAGAGGACTGCAAAAATACAGACCATATAGCCTAAATAATAATTGGTGACAATCGTCAGCAGCAGACTAATACCGTAAAGAAAACCCGTTTCTCTGCGCCAAAGCTTTTCCAATCCATAAGCGACTAGCGGCAGGAAAATCAACGCATCCAGCCACATAAAATTTAAACTATAGGCGACAACAAAGCCGCAAAAACTATAGGCCGTTGAAAAAACTAATGTCCAGAGGCTCGTCTCTTGATAATGACGAGCCAAATAAAAATACATACTGCCACCAATCAGGGCAATTTTGGTGGTCATAATCCAAATAATTGCAATCGGCATCTGCTCGTCTGCAAACAAAAGGGCAATCAAATTAAAGGGGCTAATTAGATAATAGCCACTCAAAGCTTCAATGGAGCCGCCAATGCCATTGGAAAAGGAATAGCTGCTAAAGCCTTCTTCAAAAAATTTTTTAAATAAATGAATAAATTCTAAATATTGGGTTCCAGTATCACTCACCAATAAATTGCCATCACCAAAAGGCGCTACATTTAAACTGGCCCAAACAATCATCATCATCCCTAACGGTAGCAAAATACTGCCGATACCCAACAACCAATTTCTTAATTTCATCATAACCTCAACCTATTTTTCGTATTCAATCTGCATTTAGTGTAGCAAGGGGCTTTTTTTCTGTCAAAAATTAACCGGTTGAAGGCCGAAAAAAACCTCTGTAAAACCTGACCCTTCCTTGTGGTAGGGATAGATTTTACAGAGGTTAAATTTTTTATAATTGTTCGTCTTCGCGAGTTTCCAACTCAATCGCTTCACCGATATAAATATAACGATTCTTCAAGGTTTCATCCAATTCATCGGTGTACATTTGTTTATCGAAGGGAAAACTATACGCCCCTTTGGTGAGACTTTTTTCAGCCGGTAAAATATATTGGCTGGTGAAGTTTTCATCCAAGTAACGTCTAACGCCTTCAACAATTTCATCGTCGCTGCGGTCTTCATCTTTGGCAACTTTGCGGTAATCCTTTAAAAAGTTTTCTTGCCCAACAAAAAATTCTTTCATGGGAGTTCCTCCTAGAATAATTAATTATAAATTTTACTACCTGAGGCGCTGAAATTTTTAAAATGAAGCAGCGGTTGGATTAACCGTCGAATATCAAGTATCCCCTTGAAGCCAATCTTTAGCTCACTCATTTTATTATTCTGCCCTGCTAGTTAAAATCCTGCGGGCCATCAGCAAGAATGCTCTACAAGCCTGCAGATTTTACTAGCTTCCTCAAGTCTTTCTTTTATAATAAATCTTTTTGCCGCATTTAGCCATGAAAAGACTTCCATTGTATATTTTTCTGATTATTTTTTCTCTGTCACTAACTGTTGCGCTCGCTCCTTAGCTTCTTTAGCCAATTGCTTGTGGGCTTTTTTGGAACCCCGTTCCAAATCGCGAATCTTCTTTCGCTCATGGAAATCAGTGAATAAACTTTCTAAATCATAATCAGCAGGATACAAATCTTTGGCAGCGCCTTTTAGTTCTAAACGGCGCTTTAGGACGGTTTTAAATTCCCCTTCTAAATAAATGATGCCATAAGAAGCATCCTTTTCTTCATAGTACAAGCCGGTTTTCTGCAGCTCAGCGGAGTAGACCCGATCGCCTTTGTCAAAGGCAATCGCTTCGACTTTAGGTGCTGCTTTTTGTCGTTTAGCAAATACTTTTTTCTCTGAGGAATAATTTTTAGTTTGCAGATAATCTCGGCTGCGGGTTAACACATTAGCTGGTACCTGCATTTTTTTGGCAATCCAAAAGGCGTTGCTATCGCCAACTTCTCCTAATAACAGTTGGTATTTCGGTGACAAGCTGGCACTGTCAAAAGCCATCGCTGCTGTGACGAAGTCCTGATGCTGCAAAGCAAAATCTTTAATTTCCCCATAGTGGGTGGTGGCAATCACCAAAGCTCCTTTTAAATACATTTCCTCCATCAAGGCAATGCCTAGAGCGGCCCCTTCTTTGGGTTCAGTGCCGCTGCCGATTTCATCTAAGAGCACGAGGGTATGATTGCGGCTCTTGGCTAAAATTTGCGAAATGTTTTGCATGTGACCAGAGAAGGTACTTAAGGCATTTTCCAAACTTTGTTGGTCACCGATATCAATAAAGAGTTCATCCAAAATTGGAATCGTCGTCCCTGCTTGATTGGCGACAAAAATCCCTGACATCGTCAATAAACAAGTTAAAGCGACGGTTTTTAAGACAACCGTCTTTCCGCCAGCATTTGGACCAGTGATAATCAATCCTCGATGTGCAGCACCCAACTCCAAACTTAATGGAACTGGATTATCTAATAAAGGATGCTTGACTTGTTTCAATCGCAAAACATCTTCATGATTGATGTCCGGTTTGCGACCACCGAAGCTACGGCTTAATTTTCCTCTGGCAAAAATAATATCTAGCTCGACAATAATATCTTTGCTGTAATGAATCGTCGGCAGATTCTCAGCAATCAGTCCTGTTAAATAAGCTAAAATCTGATAGACCTCCGCCACTTCCTCAGCTTTCGCAAAAATCAATTCTTCGTTGAGTTTGCTGACATCATTCGGCTCAATGTAGACGGTTTGGCCTTGGCGGGAGCTTTCAACAATCGAGCCCTTAACTTTATTTTTGAATTCGACCTTGACCGGCAGTGTATAGCGGTCGGCTTTTTTCAAAATCAGCCGTTCCTGCAGAAAATTGCTGCCGCTCCAATTTCTTAAATGCTTGGCCATCCTGCCTTCAATATCTTTTTCGATTTTTTGAATCTGATTGCGGATTTTCCTCAGTTGACGAGAACTTTCGCTGGCAATTTGATTGCCTTGGATGCTTTGATTAATCGCCTCTTCAACCTCAGATAAATCCGCCAAGTCTTTGGCATAGCTGGCTAAGGTCGGCGCTTGATACTGATTTTTTTCAAACAGCTTGGCAATCAGGCGAAAGCTCCGTAAAAAGTCGCCGTATTCAATCAGCTCGCCAATTTCTAAAATCAAGCCTTTTTCAATTTTTTTAGTCAGCTGTTGAATCCGTGTCAAGCCCATAAAGGGGACGTGCTGACCTGAGCCAAGTAAATTGCTGGCCTCGTCAGTCTCAGCCAGTTTTCGCTTTACGGCATTGAAATTAGTCAATGGTCTGCGGTCTGCTAATAATTCTTTGGCAAAGTCACTGATGGTTAAGTGCATCAGCCGGTCATTAATTTCGTTAAATTGCGTGGTTTGTAATAATTGATTATTCATCTCTATTCCTTTCTTTGGGAATAGACACCTGCAGACAGTCTTTCTCCTGTGAACAAAAAGTCGTTTTAGTTTAAAAGTTTTTCCGGCGAGGACTTTGTCCGCCAAAAAAAGACGGTAGGACAAAGACACCCTACCGTCTGGAAAATTCTACTATTTTTGACAGGTATCTATTAGCACACCAAATAAGCTTGGGCTTATTCAGCTATTAAATTGCTTGATTAGATACCGACTACATTCACAAATATACCTCTTTCAGGTTAAACTTTTTCTTCACAAAATCAGTGTACTAGAAAATTTTTTAAAACACAAGCAGTAAATTTACTTTTCCAATAGTTCTTTTAAAATCACCGCTTGGTTTTCTGTTTGATTTTTTGAAGCAAAGAGCAGCGTCACAGTCGCCTGTTCAGCTACAATTTGCTGCAGCTCTTGAAAAGCTGCAGCAGTTGCCCCTGTTGCCAGCTCCTTTAAATAAGCTGTTTTAAACTGAGAAAAAGTCATTTCCTCATGATGAAAGCTTTGGCGCAGTTCCTTACTGGGGCCAATCTCTTTGAGCCACAAATCAATTTTAGCTTTCTCTTTGGCTTCACCTCGAGGCCAAATTCGGTCGACTAAAATTCGATAGCCGTCATTTTCAGATGGGGCAGCATAGACTCGCTTAAGTTGAAGCATGCAGACCACTCCTTTTATAAACTTAAATGCAGTAACGGATAAGGCCGGCCCGCATCGTCTAATTCACTGCGACTAATTACAGCAAAGCCGTTTTTCAAATAAAATTCTTTCGCCCGTCGATTTTGTTCATTGACATCAACGGTTTGTACGCCATACTCCTTTTTCAAAATATCAATAATCTGCCGGCCATAGCCTTGAGCAAAAACATTGGGATCTAAAAAAAGCATCTCCAAGGCTGTGTCCCGGGTTCCAGAAAAACCAACTAGCTGACTTTTGTCATACCACAATAGTAAATCAACCTCCGGCAACATTTGTGGTAGGCTGGCCTTAATTTCATTAAAATCGGCTGATGTCAAAAAATCATGGCTGGCAAGCACTGATTTTTCCCACAGCTCAACGATAACCGGATAATCCTCCGGTCCAGCAACTTTATTAATCATCATAATCCTTCTTTCTCTGTCCTTCTTACAACAACATCATAGCATATAGTCCGAAAAAATTTGTCGAAAACCTCTGGACAAGTCGAAACTCTCTTGAAATAATAAAGACTATTCTATAAAAAGGGACTGAAGTAAATGCGTAAAATTGCCATGATTGGTTTAGGTCATGTCGGCAGCACCGCCGCTCAGCTACTGATTCAGCGGGGGCTAGTCGATGAATTAATCTTATTTGATAAAAATACTGAAGTAGCAGAGGCTGAAGTCAATGATTTGCTGCAAGGTCAGATTGATACCACCTTAGCAGTCAAATTAACTGCTAACCAGCTGGCAGAATTAAAAAATTGCCAGCTCATCATCATGGCAGCTGGTGATAGTAGCTTATTAGCCGGTGATGTCGACCGGGTGGAGGAATTGCGCTTTACCCAGCAGGTGATTGAAGAATGGGCGCCGAAAATCAAAGCCAGCGGTTTTTCCGGCAGCTCGTTAATTATCACCAATCCCTGTGATGTGATTACCGGCTATTTCCAAAAGCTTACACAGCTGCCAACTGAAAAAGTTTTTGGAACAGGCACTTCTTTAGACACTGCTCGCATGAAACAAACGCTAGCTGAAAAGGCCGGTGTTCACCCGACAACTATTAACGGTTATGTTTTTGGTGAGCACGGCGATACACAGTTTACCCAGTGGTCAAATTTACAAATTGCCGGCAGCCTCTTCGCTGAAAAATTATCTTTAGCTGAGCTTGCCGAATTAGAAACCGAATTTCGCCGCAAAGCCTCAACAGTTTTTCTAGGAAAAGGCTACACCAGCTACGGCATTGCTAATCAAGCCGCCTTAATTGTTGAAGCTATTTTTTCAGATAGTCAAAAAATTATGCCTGTTTCTGTTTACAATCACAAAGAAAAAATTTATATCAGTCAGCTAGCGCGTCTTGGAAAAAATGGCATTGAAGAAATTTATCCTCTGATTTTAAATGAGGCTGAAACAAAAAAATGGCAGCTTTCCGTGGCCCGCATCAAAGAAATGATTGCTGAACTCCAATAAAAAAAGCTATGCCATTAGTCTTTTTAACAGAGGAAATTCCGAATAGTACGATTGCTTCTGAAGTCCAGTTGGCCCTCGTTGCAAATCGACAATCTTTAGTCGTTGTTGCTAAAAATTGTTCGTGAAATTCGCTTCTGTTTTAACTAGTGGCATAACTTTTTTATAGGAGATTTTACATTACTTTTTCGCCCAATTTATTTTTTTCTGATTCCAAGATAAGTCCACGGGATTCAACCTGTGTTGAAAAAACAATATGGGTTCTCGTGTCGCCAAAGCGCTGTAGCTGATTGATAAATTCATCCAGCTCAATCGTGGTTTTAAACACGACCTTCAGCTGCATGGAATAATCGCCAGTGATGCAGTCGCATTCCAACACGTTAGCAACCCCGCCGACAAAGCTATAAAAAGCTTCTTTGTCCTTGGCATTAACAGCACAATGAATGTAGGCTTTAATTAGATAGCCTAATTTTTGATAATCAATTTGGGCTTGATAGTTTTTGATCAAGCCTTGATTTTCCAAATTTTGCAGGCGGACAGATGCTGCTGGTGAAGAGATAAAGCACTCTGAAGCAATCTGCTTAATAGAAACCCGGCCGTTTTCTTGAATAATATTGACAATCTTAGTATCGATTTCGTCCATGTGACACAACCCCTTTATCCGAGAAACAACCAGCGCCTGCTTAAAGCAACCTATATTGAAAATTTCAAGTCAATTCTCATCTATTTTTAATTATGTCTATAATTGTACGCATTCTAACCAGAAATTTCAATAAAAATTTAGTTATTTTTAAAATTGGTCTACAAAATAATTTGTACTAAACAAGGATTAAATTATGAGAACGCTTTTTTTGATTTCACTAACATGAAATTTTCTGCCCATTGAAAAAATTTACCACAAAGGCTTTCTCATTTGTTAAAAAGCTTTGAGATTTCTATTTTATGACTCTGAAAAGGCACTCAGTAAATTTTCCACAGTGCTTTGTGACAATTGGTATACAACAGAATTATCCGGCACCTGCAAATAATAATAGCCGGTCTCGCTATCTAAATTACCGATATACATCGTAAAGGTTTCTTCTTCATCATCAGCTTGATAAACCACTTCATAGGTGGTTCGCGCATCTGTTGACAATCCGTAGCTAGTTAACTCCTCATCAGTCGGCTGATAATTAATTGAGCTAGAAATATACAAAGATGTCAAATAAGAAACTGCATCACTAAAAGGCGTTGCTGCTGCTTCAGTTGATTCAGTGGTCGTCGTTTCTGTGGAAGATTCTGCTGTTGAATCCTCTGTTGTGCTGCTTTCCGTCGTTTCCGTCTGATCATCTTCCGCCGTTAGTTCCGTGTAAATGCCATCAGTAATTTGGCTGACGCTAATCACAGTGTCGCTATCTAAAGCTGGCACTTCTGGTGTCGCCACTAAAGTATTAACATCAAAAGTTAAATAAGAAACCAGCGTTGAGTCAATCACATAAATGGTGTCACTGTCAGCTAGCTTTGCATAATAGCTGCCATCACTGAGGGTGTTGCCAATTAAAATTTCTCCTTCGGCCTCTTCTGTTGCAAACTGAATTTGATACGTCGGTTCAGCCAAACCGTAGGCCGCTAAATCATCCAAGTCCTCAGTTAATTCTTTAGTTGCTGTCAGCTGACCAATTGCTTGGGCGGTGACTTCCAGCGTTGAGGTGCTCAAAGAAACATCTGGCACGCTAGTATCCACCCAGTCATCATCATTTTTTTCAAAACTGAGTGTGTCACTGCTGCCAGAGTAGCTAAAGCTGGTTAAGTCCGCATAATCCGTCACGTAAATTGTCGCCGCTTCAGAGGAGGCCGCTGTGTCAGCAGCGACGTCCTCATTATAATTGGCTAGAAAAATATAGATTATCATCCCAATAATTAGCAGCCCGCTTAAAATCACATAAGGATTCTTATAAACTTTTTGCATAATAACCTCCTAAGCCTTTCTTCTTCTCAACCAGATAACAAAACCAACAATTAAAATAATCAGTGGAATGATTAAAATCATAAACAGACTGTAGCTGCCAGGATTTGTAACTGTATTTGTGTTAGAAGATAAAGTTTTTGCTTCAATGCTGATATTGGAAACATCAGCAAAATTAGCCGTCACCATATTCATAAACAGCGTGCTGTTTTCAATTGTCGAAATGGAGGCTAAAATTGAATCATCCATCATGTTTGTGCTACTAACAACGGTCAACATGCCGTCAGAAACTTCTTCAGCCTCTGCATCTTCATCGGCGTCACTGCTTTCAGTTGTTTCAGTGCTGCTTTCGGTGGTGGATTCAGTCGTTGATTCAGTCGTTGATTCAGTCGTTGATTCAGTCGTTGATTCAGTCGTAGCATCACTAGTTGAATCGGTTGTTGCTTCTGTTGTTGAATCGGTAGTCGCTTCTTCCTCTTCAGTAGTCACCGTTTGCGTTGCAACTGCGCCTAAAAGATACGTGCCTTGAACCTGGTCGTCTTCTGTCACATCATAGCCGCCCGAGCTGGTTTCCATCAAAGAAGTAACTGTGACATTTTCAATTGTTGGATCAACTTCCGTGAAGCCTTTGGTATTTAAAATCAAGACCATTTCATTTTCAATACCTTCTGCATAAGTTCCGCTTAAAGTTAGATTCGGGAATAAATAATAAGGCTGTCCTTGATACGAGCGTTCTGTATCGGCAACATAGCCGGTGGTTTCCGCTAAACCATAAGCCTCCATAAAGCTGCTTAAATTCGGCAGGTCAGGATTTTCGGCACTTAATACCACCATAACTTTTCCACCGGCGGCAATATAGTTCTCCAGCTGAGTAATTTCATCTGTTGTGAAATCTGTGGTCGGCCCGTAGATTAGTAATAAATCCGCATCCGTTGGTAGTTCACCCGTCATCAAAGTGTTGACAGTGTTTGTGGCGTAATTATTTTTTGAGAAAGCATCGGTGATTGACGTCGGAAAATCTGTTTCGCCGTGTCCCTCCGTTGTGTAAATAACTTGAGCTTCGTTGCTGGTCAAAGCATTAAGAGCACTGGTAATTGCCCCATCGCCATCAAAGGTTGTTACCGTGTTGTAGCTGCTATCATAACCAGAATACAAAATTTCGCTGAAGCTGACGGTCATAGACTCTCCCGTCGTCTGGTCGATAATCACCAAAGTATCTTCATCGGCACTGTATTCAGTTAAAGCAGAAGGATGGAGCGTCGGGTCAATCCACTCCACTGAAATATTTTTTGAGAGACTAGCATATTTTTCAATAAAGGTGCTGATAGTCGTATCAGTTTCTGATTGATTGGCTAAGACTACAAAATCAATCTCGTCTGACAAATTCTCCAAGAAATTTTCAGAGGTTGTCGAGACCTCCATGATTTGTTCCTCACTTAAATCAATCGTCTGAACAGAGGCTGGCAATTGATTGGCAATCAAGTTGACGAGCATCACTAGAACAATCACCAAAACTGTTAAGCCGCCACGGTATGTCCCCTGCTTGAAATTTTTTGTTTGGAAGGATTCTTTAAGCGACTGCCATGAAAATAAGAGCAGCACTTCCTTTAAACTGCGTTTAGGACTTTTATTTGCGAATAATTTATTTTTCTTCTTCATCTGCTTTCTCCTAGCTCCAACGCCGCTTTTGTAATACTTGCAGCGTCAAAAAATTAAATAAGCCAATTAAGGACAATAAAAAGACGAGGTTTGGCACGCTGAAGAGATTGCTGTCCACTGAGTTATACAAAATGCTGGTCAAATCAAAGCCGGCTAATAGATTACTCAACAAGCTTTCATAGGCTGTTCCATTTACCACATAAATCACCACTGCAATTATGCCTGTAATCAAAAAGAATAGGCCGCTGAAAAGGCCACTACCTAGATAAGAAAACAGAACTAAAGATGCGACTGCCAGTAATAAAAGTATCGCAATTAAATTATAGAAACCAATCGTCGGCAGATAAGCACTCAGGCTGCTCCAAAAATACAGCAGCAATAATATTCCCATCGTGCCGATAGCCGCGATAATTTGACTCTCTGTTAAAGAGGAAATCAACATTCCTAAGGCTATGTACAAGGAACCAATCAAAAAGAATAAGAAGATGGTCAAATAATCAATTGTCAAATGGGCAGAACCCAGCGTCAAAATAATAATCGGGCAAATACAAAAAATTAAACAGGCAATCGCCAAAATACTAATCATTGAAAGATATTTGCCTAAAACTATTTCCCATAATTTGACGGGCGCCGTCAGCAGCAATTGGTCGGTTTTGCTGCGGCGCTCTTCTGCAAAGGACTTCATCGTTAAAATCGGCACGGCAATAATCATGATTAATAACCCTGAACCTAGCGCATAAGAAAAATAATTATAGCCATAATAGAGGTTGTAAACCATAAAATAAAAGCCGACAAAGGCAATCAAAAAAGCTAAAAAGACATTGCCAATCATCGTCTGAAAATAAGATTTCAGCTCTCGTTTATAAATTGCCATCATTTTGCATCACCTGCCTCATCTTTAGATTCTACCGTTTTTACAGCTACTTCCTCAGTTAATCCTTCCACCGCTTCAACTGGGTCTTGAATTAATTCTAAAAAGACATCCTCAAGGCTGGTAGTCGATTGCTGAATTTCCAAGATTGCAATTTGTTCTTTGGCAAAGGCCAAGAAAAGTTCTTCACGAATATCTGTCTGATCTTTCATCTGCAAATGGATTTTAGTCGTCTCATTTTCTACTTGATAATCCGCCTGTTCAATCTGAGGCAGATCGGCTAAAATCTTCTCCGCTATAGCTGGCGTCGTTTTTACCGTTAATTCGATGCTTAGCGGTGCATTCATCAGGTTGCCGATATTGTCAGTGGTTTCTTTGATGACTAATTTGCCTTTAGCCATGATTAAAAATTCATCGCAGACCTCTTGGACCTCAGCCAAAATATGCGAACTGAAAATAATCGTGTGCTCTTCAGCCAGCTCCCGAATCAAACTGCGAATTTCAATAATCTGCTGCGGGTCCAAGCCGACAGTCGGCTCATCTAAAATAATGACCTCAGGATAGCCCATGATTGCCTGAGCTAAACCAACCCGCTGTTTGTAGCCTTTAGACAGATTTTTTATCAGTCGCTGGCGGACCTCGCCTAATTGAACTTTGGCGATTACTTCTTCAATTCTCTGCTGCCGTTTATTGTGGGGGATTTTTTTTAATTCCCCACAAAAGGATAAATATTCCTCCACCTTCATATCCAAGTACAAAGGCGGTTGCTCTGGCAGGTAGCCGATTTTACTTTTGACCATCTCAGGATTTTTTAAAATATCCAGCCCGTCAATTTCCACCGTGCCGGAAGTTGCGCCGATATAGCCGGTGATGATGTTCATGGTCGTTGATTTACCGGCACCATTTGCTCCCAGCAGGCCATAAACTTTTCCATTTTCGACAGTAAAGCTCAAATCTGCCAAGGCCAGCTGATTACCATACCGTTTCACTAAATTTTTTACCTCAATCAAAGCGTATTCCTCCATTTTATAAATATTCAGAAAATAGCATTTTTTTAATATAGAGAAAAGTCTTGGCTTTTTTTTGAAGTTTTTCTGATAATTGATTGAGGAAAAAGGCAAAAATAATTTATGGAAAATTCATATTTTTATAAAAAAAGAAACTGTCTCACCAGTTATTCATAGCTAAACGCCTAGTGCCTAGTCCCCTTTAGCGCTGTTCCTCTAAAGAATTTCAAACACATAAGTTAGCTATTTTTTACTGATGTTACAGTTTCAAAATTAAATATATTTTTTTGTTGATTGTTGCAAAAAATTATTTTTTTCCTTCAATGTAGCTGGCAATTTCTTTGGCGGCAATTTTGCCAGCTCCCATCGCCAAGATTACAGTAGCGGCACCAGTCACAATGTCGCCGCCGGCATAAACGCCTGGAATTGAAGTTTGACAGGTCGCTTCTTCAGCGTCGACATAGCCCCATTTATTTAAGGCCAACTCTGGATAAGTTTCCAGTAAAACGCGATTTGGTCCTTGACCAATCGCTTCAATCGCCGTATCGGCTTCAATCACAAATTCGCTGTCGGCAATGGCAACTGGCCGCCGCCGTCCGCTTTCATCCGGCTCGCCTAATTCCATTTGCAAACACTTAACACCTTTTAACGAGCCATTTTCATCTGCCAAATATTCTGTGGGGCTCGTCAACCAATAAAATTGAATGCCTTCTTCCATTGCATGATGATATTCTTCTAAACGGGCCGGCAATTCATCCAAAGAACGGCGGTAAACAATCGCCACTTCCTTGGCACCAATTCTTTTGGCACTTCTGGCGGCATCCATCGCCACATTGCCGCCGCCGATGACCACGACTTTTTGCGAATTTTGAATCGGTGTATCATAATCAGGAAATTGATTGCCATGCATTAAATTAATGCGGGTCAAAAATTCACTAGAGGAGTACACTCCCTTTAAAGCCGAACCGGGGATTCCTTGAAAATTCGGCGCTCCAGCACCAACCGCCAGATAGCAGGCATCAAATTCCTCCATAATTTCTGTCATGGTAATTGTCTTACCCACCACAACATTGGTTTCAATGGTTACGCCTTGAGCTTTTATACCATCAATTTCTTTTTGCACGACTTCTTTTGGCAGACGAAAGGCTGGAATGCCATAAGATAAAACGCCGCCTGCTAAATGCAAGGCTTCATAAATTGTCACTTGAAAACCTAAAGCCGCTAAATCGCCGGCGCAGGTCAAGCCAGAAGGCCCCGAACCAATAACGGCGACTTTTCCTTGATAAGTTTTAGGTGGCGTGACTTTTTCTGTTGGTTGTTGAATCGCCCAATCCCCTACTAATCTTTCTAAACGACCGATTGCTACTGGTTCAAATTTTTTCGATTGACCAAGACGACAGACCATCTCGCATTGTTTTTCTTGGGGACAAACCCGTCAACAAATTGCCGGCAGGTTAGTATAGCGGTTTAAAATTTTATAGGCTTCTGCTAAATCTTCATCTTCAATCGCTTTAATAAAACCGGGAATATCAATTTCCACGGGACATTTGGCAATACAGGGAGCATTTTTACATTGCAGACAACGGCTGGCCTCTAATTGACCTTCTGCAAGAGTGTAGCCAAAGCTCACCTCGGAAAAATTATGGTTGCGGACTTCTGCCTTTTGCTCTGCCATTGGCGTTTTTGTATAACTTCTTTTAGCCATGGTCCTCCACCTGCTCTCGATATTTTTGATAAGCTGTTTCTTCAGCGCTGCGATACTGTGACATCCGGGCGATAAATTCATCCCAGGCTACTTCGGCGCCTAAAAATTCCGGACCGTCAACGCAGGCATATTTTACAGAATCAGCCACCGCACATGCCAGTACCATCCACCATAATCGGATTTAAGGAAACATAAATCGGCAAATCAAATTCCATCGCTGTCAGCGTCGCAAATTTCATCATGGGGCTAGGACCAATTGCCCAACCAAAATCAATCGTTTCTGTTTTCAAAACTTTTTTCATTGCATCGGTGACTAAGCCTTTTTCACCTAGAGAGCCGTCGTCCGTCATTAAAATCAATTGGTCGGAATAACGGTTACATTCTTCCTTTAAAATTAATAAGTCAGCCGTTTTTGCTCCTAAAATTGTCGTGACAGTATTGCCGGCTTCCTTCAGCGCTTTAACGATTGGGAATAATGCGGCAATCCCAACACCGCCGCCGACCATTAACACATGACCGTAATTTTTAATTTCGGTGGCCTTGCCAAGAGGTCCGACAAAATCTTGAATCTCATCACCGGTGTTCAGCGCTGCCAATTGAGCAGTGGATTTACCAATCACTTGAAAAATCAGCCGCACCCAACCGGCTTCAGGATCAGTTGCTACCACCGTTAATGGAACTCTTTCGCCAAAATCATCAATCCGCAAGATAACAAACTGGCCGGCCTGCGCTTTTTTGGCAACTCGAGGATTTTCGATATAAATTTCATATTCTGTGTCAGCAAGTTTATTTTTGGCAATAATTTTCATCTAAATTACCTCCGCTAAAAAATCTATCTTTTTTGGTAAAAGCTACTCTTAATTAGTGCTAATTTTACCCTATAATCCCAGATTAATGAAGATTTATTTTAAAGCTTCATTATTTTTTGAAAAATCGAGGCCTTTCATAAACAAAATAAGCCGCCAAGTACAAGCAACTTGGCGGCCGATATATATTTTGGAGGCAATAAAAAAATTTTTTATTGGCATACTGCTCCTCGATAAAAATTCCCAAAAATTATTTTTCTGCTCGATTTTTCCGCAATTGCCGATTAATCTTGCTGATTTTCCGACGTTGCAGCATTTTTAACACGAGCCAGACAAACAGGTAACTGATGAAAAAATAGCCAAATGCCGTAAGACCATCCTCCAGCAAAAGATCCTGCCAACCATTTACCATAAAAATGAAAATTGCGAGTAGCATGGTGCAAAGAAAGTGCAGCAAGAGGGCAAGGGAAAAATTGATTTCCAAGTCAAAAATACCGGTCAGCTGACCCGAGCAACCACCTAAAAACAAAACACTGACAACATTGCCAACGCTTAATGGCTCAGTCTGAATCTGAAACAAACGCAAAGTGGCAAAAATGATTGCAGCGAAGATGACTCCGGCAAAAAAACGGGACAGAATTTTCTTAATTATTTTTTTATCCATTTACACGCCCAGCCTTTTCATTAAATTTGGCAGGTATTTGCGGCTGACACTCTCTTGGTAGCCGCCGTTTAAAAATGCCAGCATATTTCCGGAAAAACTATCCTCTAAATAATCCAGCTGATTGATATTAATCACGGAAAATTTTGAAATCTGTAAAAAATCCGGATTACGCAAACGCTCGACAAATTGGTACAAGCGTTCCTTCGTTTGATATTCGCCATTTAAGGTCTTAATCGTCAATTCTGCTTTTTGAACGGACACCACCACAATCGTTTCAACCTTGACTAAGGCAATTCGCTCCTTTTGTTTTAAAGGAATTGCCGTCGGTGTTTCCTCTAATAAGTATTCTAGTTCAGCCACGAGCCGCTGCACCTGCTGATTTGCAGGAGCGGCTTTGATGAAAATTTCTAATTCATCCTCTGCCAGCTGCTCTGTCAGTTGCACCTCAATTTTCATGTTGTTTCTCCTCAGATTAACTCAATTCAGCTTTTCTGCGTCTTGCTGCTAAAACAATCAACAGCAGTCCTAAAAGTCCGATCCCTATCAGTATAACAAATTCATAGCCGGCTGCCGCAAAGTTTCCCCATCCAATCTCAATTCCCAGAGAAGTTTTGGCTAAAGCTAATTCATTGGCAGACAGTTGGTTGGTCGCATCTGCTAACGTCGGGGCCAACAAAATTCGACGATACCAAGCTGCCAGATAAATCGCCGGGGTCCCTTTAATCAGACTTTGCCCGAATTCTGGCAATAATCCCAACGGCACATAGACACAGGCCATAAACCCAGCTGCAGTTCCTAAAATGGTTTCAATTTTTCCTAAAGTGTTTTTGCGCTTAATAAAACTAATCACCGCAAAAAAGAGCAGGCTGAAACAAAATGAGCTAAAAAACACCACTACTAAGAGCATTGGCAATTGACTGAAGGGGATGGTAATCTGATCCACCAGCACAAAATAGCAACCCATGATTAACAATAAAATCAGCTGCATCACACTTCCAATAATAGTTGCACTCAGCACGTAGCTGAGATTTTTTTGTGTTTCCTTCAACCCAACCAAAGTAATATCGTTCAGCACATTTCTTTCCCGGTCCTCCACCATCTGACCTAACCCCGCCAAAGTGCTGGTAATCGCCGTCACCGCCAATGTTCCACCAATCAACCATAAATCTAATAACTGAACGCCTTGCGCCACTTGAGTCCAGTTCCCCATCATCGTGTCCCGCAAAAAAATGATATACAGGACAAATGAAATCAAGGCCCCCAAGACTGAAAAAATTACGCCACTGCGATTTCTAAAATAAATCATTAAGTTTCGTTCAATTAATCCGCTCATCACTAGTTTCCTCCTTAGTTACCGCTAAAAAGACATCATCCATACTGCCTTCATAAAAATGAAAATTGCTAATTTGATTACGATTCGCCGTTAAAATTTCAATTGCGGTTTGAACGCGAATATTAGAAAAAGTCAACAGCTGGCCCATTTTTTCAAAAGCCACATCCGAAGGGATTTTTTCGCTAATTTTTTCAGGAACTGCCGTCTCGATTTCTAAAACGTTAGTAGTATAGGCTTGTCGCAATTTTTCGGCTGTTCCCTCTGCAATAATCTGACCTTCTTTGAGAATATAAACGTAGTCGGCATTATTCGCCTCTTCCAGATAATGAGTAGTTAAAAAAATTGTCAGCTGTGTCTCCCGCTGTAATTTTTCTAGGAGTTGCCAAATCATTTTGCGGGATTGAATATCTAAGCCGGTCGTTGGTTCATCTAAAAATAAAATTCGCGGCTGGTGCAACAAAGCTCTAGCGATGTCGACTCGCCTTTTTTGACCGCCGGATAAGGTGCCGTATTTTTGTTTTTCAAAGGTGGTCAATTGAAAAAGCTCTGATAATTCTTGTATTCTCACCTTTGAAACCCGGCCACTCATTTTCCCCCGCAAAGTCAAATTTTCCCAAACCGTCAGGTCATCATCTAAAATACTATTTTGAAAGACAACACCAATTTGCTGATAATACTCAGCAGTCTTAACGGCTTGACCGTCTAATAATATTTGGCCGCTGGTTGCCGGCGCTAATTTAGTCAGCATGGAGATTGTGGTTGATTTCCCCGAACCGTTAGGCCCCAAGAAAGCCACAAAGGAACCGGCTGCTATTTCCAAATTTATCCCCTTAACCGCTTGAAGTGTTCCGTAATTTTTAGTTAGATTGTTGACTGTTAACATCTTCAGCACCTCTTTTCGTACACTCAGTTTATAAAATTTCCCAGCTCTTGTGTCAAAAAAGACGGTAAGTGGTGGAAATTTGAAACTGAGTGGTCAAAAAAATACTGTGAAAGTTCAATAAAAAAAACCTGTGACATTAGTCTTTTTAACAGATGAAATCCCGAACTATATCTTATTTGCTCCTGCGGCCCAGTAGGTCTTCGTCGCAAATGAACCATATCTAGTGGTTTTCACTAGCTACCGCTCGTAAAAAGTTCGGCTCTGTTCTAACTAATGTCACAGCCTCTTAAAAAGTGATGATATTGCAGTTTACATTTCTTTGCCCAATTTCAATCGCCAAAAAAGCGAGTACCCTTGAATGACTAAGTAGACAGCTACCAACGAGAGCACAACCGGTAAATTTTCCTTCATCAATGCATATGCCAACATTAAAGCGCCGAGTGAAATTGTCATCAAATCAAAGCCTTTAGCTTTTGCTAGCAGCGCAATTTGAACATTGCGCTCGTCGTTTTCTTCAATTTCAAAGGCTTTTTTTGCTGCCGCATCTTTTTTGAAGGCCAGCTCCTGCAAAATAGCCCCCAAATAATTGCCGAATAGGCCACAGCCAAAGGCAATTAAAAAATACGGCAGGCCCCAGCTCAACCAAAGTTCTTTATGTAATCCAAATAGACCAGCCAAAAAAAGTATTAAACTGCCGCTTAATTTTACCAGCTTAGCGTTCATCTTCTTCCTCCTCGTAAATAAAAATATCTTCAATTGCCACATCAAAATAGCGGGCCAGCTTAAAAGCCAATAAAATCGATGGATTATAGCGCCCATTTTCTAGAGAGCTAATGGTTTGCCGGGAAACTAACAAGGCCTGCACCAAGTCCTCTTGAGTGACGCCCCGCTCTTTGCGAATTTTTTCTAAATTATTTTTCATGGACTTCTTTCCCTTCTGACGGAAAGTATGCTTTACGTTTAAAGTGTATCAAACTTTTTCTTTTACGTAAAGTTTATTTTACGTCATGGTTGATTATATTATTGGTGAAGCTTGCCTTCTCCAACTAAAGTTCGTTTGCGAATAAGACTAAAGGCGGATGAGGTTTCACTCATTATCCTCTAAACTTATTTTAAAAATGAAGAAAGTTGGAAAAAAGGGATGGGAAAAAGAAAAAATATTACCTATTTAATTTTAGGACAATTTATTTCTGTGTTTGGCGGAGCAATTCTGCGCTTTGCCTTATCGTTGTTTGTTTTGGATATAACGGGTCGGGCAGATGTCTTTGCGACAGTCTTGGCTATTTCCAGCATTCCGGTTTTATTTGCGCCGATTGGCGGGGCAATTGCCGATCGCTTTGACCGCAAAATTTTGATGGTGCTAATGGATGTCGCCAATGCATTTTTAGCCTTATGCTTATTCGTAGTTGTTGGTTGGAGTGAATCGATTTGGGGAATTGGCTTGATTTTATTTTTACTAGCCATTGTCGGCAGCTTTGATACACCGGTAGTTGGTGCCAGCATTCCCTTAATTGTCGAAGAACATGAATTAGAGAAAATTAACGGACTGTCAAACGGAATTTTGCAATTATCAAATGTTGTTGCACCAATTATTGGCGGTATTTTATACGGCATCTTAGGCGCTCAACTTTTAATCGGTATCAGCATTTTCTTTTTCATTTTGGCAGCAATCTTTGAAAGCTTCTTAAAAATTCCGCGAGTCCATCAAGAACACAGTGGAGCGATAGTCAAAACATTATTCAAAGATTTGCAGGCTGGCTTTCGTGAAGTGAAAAACAATGCAGTTATCTCAAAGACGATTATTATCGCTGCATTAATTAATTTTTCCCTCTCATCGTTTTTCATTGTCGGTTTGCCGATTATCTTGCGAATTATTTTAAACGTCAATGATACGTTATATGGAATTGGCATGGCGGTCTTCAGTCTTTCCAATATTTTAGGTGCCATCTTTGCCGGCATCTTAACTAAAAATTTGCGCTTTAATAATTTGTATCTAACCTTCGCCTTTTCAGGAATTCTCTTGATTGTCATGAACCTATTATTAGGCATTTTCGGCGGTGGAGTAGGCTACAGCGTTGTTATGATTATTGGAACCATTATCGGCATGATGATGAGTGCCATCTCCATCTACTTGATTTCTTTGGTGCAAAGAATCACGCCAAAGGAAAATTTGGGGAAAGTCATGGCGACCATCATTGCGGTTGCTCAATGCGCCGTTCCCGTGGGGCAATTTATCATGGGGATTCTATTTAAGAACAGCCTGACCTCTTTCTTTATCCCCATGATGATTGTCAGCAGCTTTGTTTTGCTTATTTCTTGCCTGTGTTTCTTTTGGTTTAAGCAAACTAAAGAAAGTGATATTTATGTTGTAAAAGAATAAAGTTGGAGATTTCTTCAAAAATACAGAAAAAAAACCTTCCCAAAATTTGGGAAGGTTTCGAATCATCTTGGTTAAACCAAAATTTATTGTGCAGATTATTGTTCTGCGTTTGCGTCTGCCAAACCGTATTTTTTGTTGAAACGGTCCACTCGACCATCGGCTTGAGTGAATTTTTGGCGACCAGTGTAAAATGGATGAGAATCAGAAGTTACTTCGACACGAATCACTGGATAAGTGTTGCCGTCTTCCCATTCAACAGTTTCTTGTGAAGATTTAGTTGAACCTGACAAGAATTTGAAACCTGTTGTAGAATCCATAAATACGACTGGATGGTAATCTGGATGAATTTCTTGTTTCATAACTTATTACGCTCCTTAGGCCCTGAAACATTTGCTGAATCAGAGTTATTTGTCGATAAACAACATTCATATAATATCATGAATGAATCGCTTTGACAATTATCTTTTTTGATTTCTTTTTGGGCTACGGCCGCCGAATTCAACATCTTGGAAGGCTTTTAAGAAAGCTTCGTTATTTTTGGTTTTCTTTAAGAAGCGAATTAGTTGATCGGTATATTCTAAAGAATCGCCGCTCATTTGATTCCGCAGCTTCCACGTTTCCTCTAATTGACCAGCAGACATTAACAATTCTTCTTTTCTCGTACCCGATTTCTTAATATCAATCGCTGGGAAAATCCGACGTTCTGCTAAATCACGGGAAAGATGCAATTCTTGGTTACCGGTTCCTTTAAATTCTTCGTAGATAATGTCATCCATCCGGCTACCGGTATCCACTAAAGCCGTTGCCAAGATAGTCAAGCTGCCGCCTTCTTCAACATTGCGGGCCGCTCCAAAGAATTTTTTCGGTTTGTATAAAGCCGCTGGATCAATCCCGCCGCTTAAGGTTCGACCGCTTGGCGGAATCACCAAGTTATACGCTCGCCCTAAACGGGTAATACTATCCATCAAAATCACGACGTCGCGTTTGTCCTCGACTAAACGCATCGCCCGCTCTAAAACTAATTCCGAAACGCGGGTATGATTTTGCGGCTGTTGATCAAAGGTGGAGGACACGACATCGCCTTTAACACTGCGCTCTAAATCCGTTACTTCTTCCGGGCGCTCATCAATCAACAGTAAAATTAATTCCACATCGGGATTATTTTCCGTAATCCCATTGGCAATTTCTTTTAAGACCGTTGTCTTACCCGCTTTTGGTGGCGCTACAATTAAGCCCCGTTGACCAAAACCAACTGGAGCAAACATATCAATCATTCTAGTTGATAAACGGCCAGCCGTCGTTTCTAAAATTAATTGCCGATCTGGATACAATGGCGTCAACGCTGGAAAATGCGGCCGTTCTTTCGCTTCTTCTGGGTCTTTACCGTTGACCGACTCAACATGCATCAAACCATAATAGCGTTCTGATTCCTTCGGTGGTCGCGCTTTGCCGGCGACTTTATCACCGTTTCTTAAACCAAAGCGGCGAATTTGCGAGGAGGAAATATAAATATCTTCTTGGCTGGGGCCGTAATTAATCGGCCGTAAAAAACCATACCCCTCTTGACCGACAATATCTAAAACACCCTCCATATAAAAGAAGCCCTGATTTTCCGCTTGGGCCCGAATGACAGCCAGCGCTAATTCTTTTTTGTTCATTTGACTATAATAAGGAATTTTAAATTCCTTGGCATAGGTATAAATCTCCTTCAGAGTTTTATTTTCAAGCTCTGCCATTGTTAAATAATCACTCATGCTTTTTCCTCTTCCTCAATCATCTTGATATCCGCACCAAGATTGGTTAATTTCTCAACAATGTGATCATAACCTCTTAAAATATATTCCACGTTGTAAATCGTTGTCGTGCCACTCGCCATCAAGCCAGCAATTACCAAGCAAGCGCCAGCCCGCAAATCAGAAGCAACCACTTCAGCCCCCTGCAACTCGGATGGACCTTCTGTGACAATTAAATTTTCTTTGACTGAAATATTGGCCCCCATCCGAGCTAATTCCTGCACATGATTGACACGTTTAGAATAAATAGTATCTAAAATTTCTCCCCGCCCCTGAGCTTTTAATAAAAGCGGCGTAATCGGCTGTTGCAAATCGGTAGCAAAGCCGGGATAAGGGAAAGTTTTGACACTGACCGCCTGTAATTCTTCCGTTGGGAACACTTTAATCGCATCCTCAGAAATTTCCATATGGACACCAATTTCCTGCAGCTTCGCAATAAAACTTTCCAAATGTTCAAAAATGACATTTTTCACCACAATGCCTTCACCCGCACCCATCACAGCGGCCATCGACAAATAAGTTCCCGCTTCAATGCGATCGGGAATAATTGAATGGCGGCAACCGTGCAACTCTTTGACGCCTTCAATCCGAATAATATCCGTACCTGCTCCACGAATATTGGCCCCCATATTATTTAACAAGGTCGCCACGTCGATAATTTCTGGTTCTCTAGCAGCATTTTCAATAATTGTTTTGCCTTCTGCTTTTACCGCTGCCAGCATCACATTGATTGTAGCGCCAATCGACACCATATCCATAAAAATGCGGGTTCCGTTTAAACCAGCTGCTTTCGTCCGCAAATACATCGCACCATGCTCATTGCTGACAGCAGCGCCTAAAGCTTCAAAACCCTTAATGTGCAAATCAATTGGCCGTGGTCCTAAATAACAACCGCCAGGCAGTCCAACCACCGCTTCACCAAACTTTCCTAACAAAGAGCCCATAAAATAATAGGAAGCCCGCAAGCTGTTAATTTTTCCGCTGGGCATTGGAATTGAAACTAAACCACGGGGATCAATCGTCATTTGATTATTTTCAAAGGTGACTTCAGCACCCATGATTTCTAAAATTTCAATAAGGGAATGCACATCTTGAATGTCGGGGACACCATCTAAAATTACCGGAGAGTCAGCAAGGATAGCCGCGGGGATTAATGCGACGGCACTGTTTTTAGCGCCGCTGACGGTTACTTCACCTGATAAGGGCCGACCGCCGTTGATTACTAATTTTTTCATATACAAGTCACCTATATTTATTTTTTCTAGTTGAAACCCTTTTTATCTTACCATATTTCTTTTTAGGATGATATGCAGCGGCGAGAATTGCTGGTTTTTTAAAGAATAAGCCTGTTACAACCGCTAGTTGATTGTTGATTTTAAAAGAAAATAGTAAGCTGAATTTGTAGGGAGGGAATTTTATGGAGCTTAGTCAACTATTAAAAAATTATCGCAAACAAAATTGTCTGACCCAGCAACAGGTCGCCACAAAACTTTTTGTCACAACGCAAGCTGTTTCAAAATGGGAGTTGGGGCAATCTGTCCCGAATGTGGATAATTTATTGGCGCTATCGGATTTATACAATATCTCAATAGATGAGCTAGTGCAAGGCAGCCCTTTTTTTAAAAAGCCATATCGCATCGGTAAACACTATCAAAAACAAAATAGCCTGCTGCTAATTGGTTATTGTCTGCTCTTTGCGCTTATTGTCAGTCAGATGGCCGGCAACTTCTTGATGAATTTTTTGATTGCTGTCGTAGTACTCTTTCTTCTGATGCTACCAACAGCTTTCACTGACTATTGGGTTATTGAACAAAGTGGCATTTCCATGGCTACCTATTCAAAAAAGCCGTTAGAAAAAATCAAACAACTGCTTAAACAAAAACCTGAGATAAATTTCATTGGGTATCAAAATATCCAAGAAGTCAGTTTACTTTACCGGCGAAAAATCCGTACTTCACCCTTTGACTTTGGGCCAGATAGCTTCACGCTGTCTTTGATTAGTGGTGATAAAAAATTTGATTTAAATTTGGAGATGCCTGTGAAGGAATTCTTACCGCAATTTACCGCTTTTTTAGAGCGGCAAAACATCCCAATAATCGATCAGCAGAAACTTATTTCCAGCATCGTTAGCGGCAAAAATTTATTTCAACTGTTTAATTCAAAATAAAAAAACTGCCCATCACTGGACAGTTTTTTTACTCATCGAAAATTTAATTATGCTTTACCAGCAGAACCGAACCAGTCGATATGTTCTTCAGCATCTTTAACGATTGCTGCAACACCTGGTGCTAATAATTTACGTGGGTCAAAGCCTTTACCTTCTAAATCTTTGCCAGCTTCGATGTATTCACGAGTAGCTTTAGCAAATGATAATTGGAATTCAGTATTCACGTTAACTTTAGACACACCCATTGAAATTGCTTTTTGGATTTGTTCTTTAGGAATACCTGAACCGCCGTGTAATACTAGAGGTACATCATGACCAACTGCATCAGCAATTGCTTGTAAGTGGTCAAATGCTAAACCTTTCCAGTTTGCAGGGTAAACACCGTGGATATTACCGATACCACATGCTAAGTAGTCAATACCAGTTGCAACCATTTGTTTACATTCTTCAATATCAGCTAATTCACCAGCGCCGATGATACCATCTTCTTCACCGCCGATAGAACCAACTTCACATTCTACAGAAACGCCTTTAGCGTGAGCTTTTTCTACAACATCTTTTGCCAATTTCAAGTTTTCTTCGAATGGTAAATGAGAACCATCGAACATAACTGAAGTATAACCAACTTCGATACATTCTAAAGCAGCTTCGTAATCACCATGATCTAAGTGAATCGCAACAGGAACAGTGATGTTCATTGATTCAACTAAATCAGTTACTAAGTCTTTAGCCAATTTGTAGCCGCCCATATATTTAGCAGCACCCATTGAAGTTTGGATTAAAACAGGTGTTTTCTTAGCTTCGGCAGCTTTCAAAATCGCTTGCGTCCATTCTAAGTTGTTGGTGTTAAATCCACCTACGGCATATCCACCTTTACGAGCAGCTTGTAAAAATTCAGCTCCTGATACTACTGGCATAATAATATTCCTCCTAGTTTTAAATAAACTTTGTTTTTTGTCGGACCTTGTCCAACCAACGTTTATATTCTATCAGACATTAAGGTACTTTTCTACTAAAAACACGTTTTATTGGAAATTTCACAAAGCCTTACATATTTTTCACAAAGATTTTCTTACCTGAAGGCTTTTCCTACTTGAAAAGCTCCTAAAACCTGTGTCAAAATAAAGAGGTAAAGTTTTTTCACAACCTTTAAACTATAGACATACCAAAACGATTGGTAAATAACTGAGGTGGCAAAATGGATTGGTTAACACAACTAAATTTAAGTTTAGCTTATTTGGAAAAAAATCTGACGGAAACAGTCTCGATTGATGAAGCAGCCAAGATTGCCCGCTGCTCGACTTATCATTATCAGCGGATGTTTTCTTATATGGCGGATGTTTCTTTAGGAGAATATCTGCGGCGGCGCAAAATGAGTCTAGCCGGTGTCGATTTGCAGCACGGCGCCAAAGTAATCGATGTTGCATTGAAATACGGCTATGATTCCCCGACTGCTTTTAATCGGGCCTTCAAAAGTATTCACGGCATCACCCCGCAGGCCGCTAAACAAAACGGCGCCGTTTTAGTGAGTTATCCCCAATTAAATTTTGCCATCCAAATCAGAGGAGTCGAGAAAATGGAATATCAAATCATCGAAAAATCAAGTTTTACCGTCATCGGGCCAAGTTTGACCTTGGACAAAGACATGGAGAAAAGTCAGCGACTCATTCCTGAATTTTGGAATGAAACTAGTCAAGCAGGCGCACTGGAAAAACTTTTTCCTTTGATGGGCCAAGATGTGCCGGGAGTTTTAGGTGTTAGTTACATGACTGAAATGAATGCAGAAAAGTGGGAGTATGTCATTGGAGTTGCCACTGATCAAAAAGTAGCTGATTATAAATCCTTTGAGATTCCTGCAGCTACATGGGCCGTCTTTGCTGGGACGGGCACGATGCCAACCTCTATTCAAGAGCTGCAAAAAAGAATTTACACAGAATGGCTGCCAACCTCAGGCTATGAGTATGCCAATTTACCAGACATTGAGGTTTATTTGAATGCAGACCCACAGAATGCCGAATTCCAAGTTTGGTTTCCGGTTAAACCAAAGAGCAAATAATTCTTGGGAAATCTTTAAAATAGTTAGTTTGATTTTTATTCTACTCTATCTTACCTGCGGGGATTTAGTTTTTGGCTAAATCCCCGCAGGTTTTTTCTTCTGAAAATTTTTTATCGCTGGCAGACTTCTAAATAACTTTTTCCATTATTACGCCTCAGAAATACTGTCATTCATTTCTAAATCATTTTTATTTGGTTCAGATTTTGAAATAATTTTGACGATGTAGTAACCCCTAAAATGTTTGATTTTTGGTCTAACCTTTGGGGGTCGATACACGAGTCTCAGAAATTTTTTGACAGTTTTTTATTTCCGTCACTTCTTACTTTTATCTTAAATAAAAACCAAACGGCTAGCTAGTGAACCAAATAAAATGCCCTTCAACCATTAATTTAGTTGAGGGGCATTTTGTTTTACTAGTTAACTAATTAAATTTTTAAAAAATTTCAATCAAATCTGCTGGTTTTTCAGCCAACCACTTTGCTCCAGCTCCACTCAACTCTTTCTGGTCGCCAAATCCATAAAGAACACCGACTGCAGACATATTATTTTCGTTTGCTCCCAAAATATCATGGGAGCGATCGCCTATCATGATAACTTCTTTTGGATTTGTTTGGCCTAATTCAGCTAAGCCATAGCGGATAACATCGGCCTTTGCGACCCGCTGACTTTCTAAGTCTGCCCCAAAAATCCCAGAGAAATACTTGGCCAAGCCAGTTGTCTGAATAATTTGCTTGGCAAAAATTTCAGGCTTGGAGGTAGCAACCGATAGCTGATAATTTTCTATCAATTGCGCTAAGACTTCGGGAATACCCTGATAAACAAACAATTCCTTCATTCCCTGATCGGTATAATACTCCCGATAGGCCTGAACCATTTCCTGCCCTTGCGCTTCAGTCAGCTGATAGTTTTCAATAAAAGACGCTAGCAGAGGTGGGCCAACATAACCCCGCAATTCAGTCAGGCTTGGCTCAGGATAATCAAATTTCTTTATGGCATAACGAACTGAATTGAAAATTCCTTCGCTTGAGTCCGTTAAGGTACCGTCTAAGTCAAAAAAAATCCGTTTAATCGTCATTGCTCCAGCTCCTTAATTTTCCAAATAGATTGTTGCCTTTATTATTTGCTATCCAAAAAATTTTGTCAAAGGCTATTTGTTTGTCAAAAAGAACAAAAACCTTTATACTTACTTTTAGTAAGAAAAAGGTCTGGTTGAGGAAACTCAAATTGGGCACCTTAAAACAACTCAGGAGGAATTTTAAAATGGATACACAAATTAGAGGATTACACCATGTAACAGCAATGACTAGCAGTGCCGAAAAAATTTATCGCTTCTTTACTGATATTTTAGGGCTGCGGATGATTAAAAAAACGGTCAACCAAGATGATATTGCAACTTATCATTTGTATTTTACCGATGACGCTGGTTCTGCCGGCACTGATATGACGTTTTTTGACTTTCCAAATATTCCCAAAGGCACGAAAGGTACGAATACAATTTCTCGGACTTCCTTTAGGGTACCTAGCGATGCCTCTTTAGACTATTGGCTCAACCGTTTTAATGAAAAAAATATCGAACACGGTGAAGTTAAAGAACGCTTTGGAAAAAAATATTTTGAATTTGAAGACTTTGATAACCAGCGCTACCAATTAATTTCTGATGAAAAAAATGTCGGTGTAGCTGGCGGAACTCCTTGGAAAAATTCGAATGTGCCAGCAGAACATTCAATCATTGGCTTAGGACCAGCTTTCGTCACTGTCCAAAATCTTAAACACATGCGTCTAGTTTTAGAAGATGTTTTAGGCTTTAAAGCAACCGGCCAAGACGGTGATTTTTATCAATTTGAAATCGGCGAAGGCGGCAATGGCGCTACCATTATTGTAGAACACCGAGAAGACTTGCCATTAGCCGGCGAAGGCTTTGGTAATGTTCACCACTTAGCTTTGCGGGTAGCCGATGTTGAAGCTCTACAATTTTGGATTCAAAAAATCAATGAATTGGAATTTCCAAACTCAGGTTTTGTTGAACGCTTCTATTTTGAGTCAGAATACTTTATGGCAGCGCCTGGTGTCTTGTTTGAATTGGCAACCGACGGCCCTGGCTTCCTAGAGGATGAAACTTATGAACACGCCGGTGAAATTCTTTCATTGCCGCCATTTTTAGAACCAAAACGTCAAGAAATTGAAGATTACGTACGGCCTTTTGATACTTCAGATGCCAATCAAAAACGTGCTTAATTAAACTAGAATTGCTAAAATAGGGTTGCCGTAACCATTTCCTTGGTTTTTGGCGACCCTCTTGATTTACTGAAAAAATATTTTCCATAGTGCAAATAATTGCGACATTTTTTAAATAAGGAAGCTTTGGATTCTTTAAAAGAACTAGTAGTGATTGAAGCAATTAATAGGAATAATTTAAACAAATTTTGATTTCATAGCTAGGAGGAGCACCAGGATGATTCATTTTAAAGCGGCAGATTTAACCACCAAACAGATTTACAAATTCTTGACGGGCAGTATTATTCCCCGGCCGATTGCTTGGTTGACCACCCACAATAAAAAAAATGGCGTTGTAAATGCGGCCCCCTTTAGCTATTTCAACGTCGTGGCTAAAGAAGTCGCTTTAGTCAGCGTATCAATCAATCGGAAAAACGGGCAGCTGAAAGATAGCGCCCGTAACTTATTGGATAATGGGCAAACGGTGATTCATTTAGTCAATGATGCCGTCTTAGAAAATATGAATCAAACAGCAGCCAGCCTTGAAAGCGAGCAAAGTGAATTGGATAATTTAGAACTTGAATTAACTGACAGCAGAGCCGTTCAAGTGCCGGCGATTGCTGATGCTCAAATTCGCATGGAAGCCGTCGTCCACCAATATCTACCAATCAAAGATCACGAGGATGAAATCATCAGTGATTTATTTATCTTAGAAATTTTAGAATTTCACTTTGCTGAGGCTGTCTTTGACGAAAAAAATCAATATATCTTACCTGAAGCTTTTCAGCCGGTTTCCCGTCTTGCCGGGAATTTCTACGGCCATTTAAGCGACATTATAGAAATAGAGCGACCACAATAAATTCTTTTATTTTTTGAAAATCCCTTTAGACCTCTAGCACAATCGCCAGAGAAATCAGCTCGCTATGCTAAGATACTTATATAGTATAAACTTTCTTTTTCAGCCGATGACAAAGTTTGGCAAATCTGACGACCGCAGATTTCATTTTATACTCCTACCCTTTTTTGATAGTAAAAAGAAAAGACCAAAGTCTGCGCAGACTTTGGTCTTTTCACGTATATATTAGACACTCGGAACTTTTTTCAAGTCAGGCGTTTCAGTTTTCGCTAAAGCCTTAGCTTTTGTAAAGACAGGAATATCGATTTGTTTGCTGAGAAGATTAGCCACAAAGTAGGCAATGTTGTAATCCACTAGGCTATGAATAAAGCCGCCGACTCCCAATAAAACAAATACCGTGTAGAAAAAGCCTTGCGTGTAATAAACCTCTGGCATATTGCCTCCAAAGAAAAAGACACTGACAACCACCATTTCCACCGCCGCATGAATAATGCCTAAAATCACGTTATAGCTTTGAAATTTCCAATTAAATAAAGTAAAGCGACCATTTGCCATTAAAATGCCGGGATTTTTTTTCAGGTAAAGTGACCCGATAATCGCAAAAACTAAGTGGGATAACGCTCTTAACGCCACAACTAATGGCAGTGAGACAAAGAAACCAAAAGCAGTTCCTAAAGCTACAGCTACAGCCACAGCTGGTGAAATAAACATCGCAATAAATAATGGCACATGACTAGCTAACGTAAAAGATGCCGGTCCGATAACAATCTTTGGCATAACCATTGGAATAATAATACCCATCGCAATCAACAGAGCCGTAATGGTTAACTGACGTACAGAATTTTTGGTTTTCACACTTTTTCCTCCTTCTGCTGTTGCAGAAATAATCAATTTAAAAACTAAAAGGTGTCATGACAGATTCGAATTGTCTTAAGTGTATAGATTTTCTGATTATGTGTCAAGACACCTGGTTATTTTTTCTGAAATTTATTTTGAAAATAATTTCATGACAAAAAAACCAATCTCTATGCTAAACACTTTAGAGATTGGTTCCTTGAAATTTTTTTATTTAGCTGTTGGCTTCAATGCCTCCATCGCATTACTTAAATCTGCAAACTCTGACAAAGAAAGAGTCTCGCCACGGCGTTGCGGATCAATAGCCGCTTCCGCTAAACTTTTTGCCAGCCATTCTTTTGTGGCTGGCTCTTTGCCAAAGGTCTGTTGCAAATTATTCCATAAGGTTTTGCGACGGGACTGAAAGGCTGCCTTGGTCAATTTGAAAAATTCTTTTTCATTGCTGACAGTCACTGCCGGTTGCTCACGTCGGACTAACTTTAAAATCGCAGAGTCCACATTGGGCTGTGGCATAAAAACTGTTTTCGGGACAATAAAAGCCAAGCTAGCTTCCATGTAATATTGTACAGCAATACTCAAGGAGCCATAAGCTTTTGTCCCCGGCTGAGCGGAAATCCGATCTGCCACTTCCTTTTGCATCATCACGACCATTTCGCTGACTTTAATCTCAGATTCCAAAAAGTGCATCATAATCGGCGTTGTGATGTAATACGGCAGATTCGCTACGACTTTAAGCGGCAATACCTCTTTAAATAATTTAACCTTCTCCGGTAAATTAGTCTTCAAAATATCTTCGTTAATCACGGTCACATTCGGGTATGGCGCTAAGGTATCCGCCAAAACTGGAATTAGCCGCTCATCAATTTCAAAGGCTAACACCTCTTTAGCTGAGCGAGCCAATTGCTCCGTTAAGGCGCCGATGCCCGGACCGACTTCAATGACGTTAGTTGCTTGATTAATGTCGGCTGTCTCGACAATTTTTCGTAAAATATTCGGCTCGGTTAAAAAATTTTGTCCCAGACTTTTCTTAAAGGAAAAGCCGTGTTCTTCAAGAATTTCACGGGTTCTTGAAGGTGTCGCAATATCTCGTTGACTCAAATTAATTCCTCCACTTGTTTCATCGCAGCCGCCAATTCCTTGGGGGTGATGCGAAACATTCGTAACCTTTTTTCTAGTTGTTTACCATTCGTATAACCAATTCGCAAAATTTCTCCGAGACGTTCCCGCCGTTCCTTGGCTTTATCGCCAGCTATCAGACCAAACTCCAGCAAATCATTTTTGGAAATTATCGGATAGTTCAGCTGTTCTGCCTCTTCAGCCGCTGTCAAAGGCGTACTTACGCTTTTCAGCGCTTCTAAAATGGCATTGTCACTGGCGTGTTCCACGCCCAAACTCTTGTATGCGCCCTTCATCGGTGCTGCATCCCGCCTTGCCAAAAAGGCGTGCTTGGCATTCGGTACCACTTCCATAATTTTCTTGCGAATTTTTTCACCGGAAAAATCTGGATCTGTAAAAACAATTACCCCCCGCGTTTCTTGGGCGTGTTCAATTTGTTCTAAAATAGTATCATTAATCGCCGAGCCGATGGTTTCAATCGTATCGGCCACCACGACTTCCTGCAGTCTTCTCGTGTCGTCTTTGCCCTCTACAACAATAATTTCTTCAATAATCGGTTTAGTCATCGGCGATACCAAAAAGCTTGTGGGCATTTTGCCGAGTCTTTTGGGCTACTTCGTCAAAAGAAATTTCCCGTAGCTCCGCAATTTTTTCCACCGTGTAACGAGTATAACCTGGTTCATTGCGCTTGCCGCGATAAGGGACCGGCGCCAAATATGGGGCATCCGTTTCAACTAACAGTTTATCTAGCGGCACTATTTTAGCAGCCTCCTGCACTTCCAAAGCCTTCTTAAAGGTCACGACACCACTAAAGGAGATATGCATTTCCAAATCAAGAAATTTTTTCGCCCATTCGCCATCACCACTGAAGCTGTGCATAATGCCGCCGATTGCTTGAACGCCTTCATCCTGCAACACACGATAAGTATCTTCAATCGCATCCCGCATATGAATGCTAATTGGCAACCCAAATTCTTTAGCAATCGCAATTTGCCGGCGAAAAACTTTTTCTTGAACCTCTTTTGGATCTTCCATCCAATAATAATCCAAACCAATTTCACCGAGGGCAACCACCTTTGGCAAAGTCAATTTTTCCAGCAAATCTTTTTCAATACTTTCTGAATAGCTGCCTGCCTCTGTTGGATGCCAGCCAATAATGCTATAAATATCTGGATATTCAGCACTCAGCGCCAGCGATTTTGCAATCGTTGGTGTATCAAAACCAACCACCGCCATTTCAGTCACGCCAAGCTCCTTAGCCCGAGCAATTGTTTCTGGAATGTCTTCGTTAAATTGTTCTGCGTTTAAATGTGTATGTGAATCAAAAATCACTGTAAATCCCTCCATGGAACACCTTACGACAAGGCTCCGTTAATCCTTACCCACTTTAGCACATTTTGCTAAAAAGCTAAACCTAAAACGCCAGTGATTAGGAAAAGTTAGTAATCAAAAAGGCTGTGATGCTTTTAATGCATCACAGCCTTTATTAAAATTATTTTTTATAAACGGATTGTCCATTTAAATAAGTTTCCTGCAATTCTACTGCGGGGCTAATGACGATAAAATCAGCCTCATGGCCTTTTTGGATACTACCACATTGATTTTCAATCCCCACACTGACAGCTGGCACATAAGAAGCCATGCGAATGGCTTCTTCAACCGAAGTCAGGTCCCACTTGATGACATTTTTTACACCTTGGAATAATTCGAGGATACTACCCGCTAAACTATCACCATCTTTCAAGCGAGCAGCCCCGTCTTTCACGATAACTGGAAATTCTCCTAAAATATATTCTCCTTCAGGCATGCCTCCTGCCCGCATACAATCGGTGATTAAAGCAATTTTATCTGATGATTTGCTGTTAATAAGGGCTTTGGCAGCTGCTGGATGCACATGATGCCCATCGCAAATTAATTCTGCCACGGTCTCTTGAGTTGTCATTGCTGTCCCGACCATCGCCGGTTCCCGATGATTCAAACCGCTCATTCCATTGTAAGTGTGGACAAAAATATCTGCGCCGGCATAGACTGCTGCCCGTGCCTGTTCATAACTGGCATCACTGTGGCCTAAAGCGACATGCACGCCTTCTTTAGTAACGGCTTCGATAAATTCAGTTGTGCCCTCCCGCTCTGGGGCTAGAGCAATTTTTTTAATTAAGCCCTTCGCTAAATCTTGCCACTCATGGAAAACTTCTAGATTGGGGTCACTAAAGTATCCGGGATTTTGTGCTCCTTTATGCTTTTCGGTAAAGAAGGGGCCTTCAAAGAAAATACCTCGAATTTTTGCACCGTTAACTTCTTGATAATGCTCACCAATTGTTCGACTAACATTTTTCAATGTCTCACGGTCAGAAGTCAAAGTTGTCGGTAAAAATGATGTTACCCCGCAGCTTAACAGACCTTCAGACATAATTTTTATTCCTTCAAAATCATTGTCCATGACATCCTGGCCTTTAAAGCCATGAATATGAGTATCAACTAGACCAGGAGCAATCCAATTAGCTCCATAATCTCGTACCTCCCAGTCTCCTTTCGGTAGCTCAGGAAAATAAGTACCAAAACAGCCATCAACAATCTCCAAATAACCGCCAGTCACCATTCCGCCTCTTAAAAAGAATCGTTCGGCTTGAATCAGGTAATGCATATTCTCATCTTCTTTCTCTAAATTAAACCATTTCTTACTTTCTGAAACTATATTTATAGTGAAATAAATCCCCACGAGCAACACTTAACGTATACTCAATCACTTCGTTTTCATCACTGTAGGTTGTGCGCACTAAATTTAGGACTGGAGAACCCATTGAAATATTCAATAACTCAGCATCTTCTTTATTAGCAACACTGGCATAGAACTCTTCGTCAGCGAAACGAATCACTTCATGAAACTCCTCAAAAAAAATATCATACAAAGGTTTGGCCTCAATCATTGCTAAAGTCAGCTGTGCAAATTTTTTTTGCGGTAGAAAAGATAATTCCAGCATCATTGGTTCATCATCACCACAACGCAAGCGTTTAAGTCTAATTACCTCTTCGTCTTGTTTCACCCGTAAGGCATTTGCTAAAAAGTGGGTTGCAGGAACAATACTGAATTCCAGCACAATAGTTTGCGCCTTTTTTCCTGCAAGCTCCATCTGCTCAGTGAAGCTGTAGTTCTTGGATAAGTCAGTCATCTTTTGATTTCTGTCAGAGACAAAACTACCCTTGCCTTTTTTTCGATAAATATAACCTAGGCGCTCCAACTCTTTTAGTGCTAAACGAACCGTCGTGCGACTAACATGGAAGTCTACAGTTAAATCATGCTCAGAAGGCAATTGATCTCCGGGATTTAATTCTGTTGCAATTGTCATTTTAAGTTTTGCAACCAATTGAGAATAAAGTGGCTGCTTAGTCGGAATCGTCATTTGTCATCACTCTTCCTCAATGTTCAAAATAAAAAGAGACTGAGTCATAAGTTAAAACAGAGGAAATGCTCGAACGAAGGTTTTCACAGTAGCTAAAAATTTTTTCGCAATCTAAACTGCTTAAATTCTAGGAGCACTTTAAAATTAGTTCGATTATTTTTCTGTCAAAAGCTTATGTCACAGCCTCGTTTAGCCTTCAATCTATTGCGGCCAAATACCCGGCCACAATCCTAATCCTGAGCCCAGTAGACCTAAAACTAAGATTAAGGCAATACATTTTAATGGCGTCCAATTCCGTTTTGCCATTAGCAGATACAGTAAGAGGGTAATTGCTAATGGAATAATTTTCGGCAAGATACCATCTAAAATACTTTGTAAGTCAATTGTTACAGGGACAACGTCTGCTTGATTAAAAGTAACCTCATAATCACCAGAAGCCAATTCTGAAACGCCAAGCGCTTTTTCACCATCTGCAGCATCTTGTACTTCATCCGTCAGATTCCCATTGTCATCTGTTTTATAGATGTACTCATCATAGCGATGCTCTTCTCCAGCAGGAACCACTGTCGTCACAGAATGAATTTGACTCGTTTCGCCATTAGGAATTTTTACATCAATCGTCGTGCCACCAAACGTTACAGTCAAGGCACCAACAACGAAAATCCCCAAAATACTAGCAGCCCGTGTAAATTCTTTAGCATTTTCTGTCAGCATTGAAATCGCATCGGTTCCTAAACGATAGGACCAGTGCATTAAGAAGTAACGAATCGCAAATTGAGCGATGTTAAAAATCAAAAGGAAAATAAATGGCGCAGCAATACTGCCGTTAATCGCCATGTTCGAGGTAATCCCAGCAGTAATTGGTACTAAAGTAAACCAAAACAGGGCATCACCAATCCCACCTAATGGTCCCATTGCAGCAACCCGCACGGCCCGAATAGTTGGAATATCTACTTTATTTTGTTCCAGTGACAAAACAATCCCCATTACAAAAGTAACTAAGAATGGATGCGTATTAAAAAATTCCAAGTTGTGACTCATGGAAGCTGCCAAGTCATCTTTGTTTTTATGAATTTTCTTCAGACCTGGTAAAATTCCATACAGCCAGCCCCCAGACTGCATTCTTTCATAGTTAAAAGAAGCCTGCAGGAAAAGAGACCGCCATACCATTTTATTCAGAGTCTTTTTATCCAGTTGTTCGCCTGGCGTTAAGTCTTGATAATTATCTGGAATATTATATGCCATCTTCGTCACCTCCATAGGAATTAGCAGAAGCTGTTTGTTTGAATTTGGTTTGAATTTGGAAATCCCAGAAAGCTAAAGCAAAGCCGATTAACGCAAGGATAATTAAAGCAGAACCTTGTAGTGAAGAAGCAGCAGTTACAACTAGTGCTAAGGCAAAGCCCAAGAAGTAAAAGCCCCACATATCCCGAGAAATCATTACTTTAATTAAGATAGCAAAACCGACAAAGCGCATCATGCCTCCTGCAGCTGATAAACCATTCATCAACCAAGCTGGAATTGCATTCACGACTGTTTCACCAAATGTTGCGCCACCAATGAAGAACAACGTAACAACTAATCCAAAAACCGCCCCTAATAAAATCATGGCTAAGTAATTAATCCGATTGATTCCTTTGTCGTTTGCTTCATGAGCATAATTATCAGCAACAGTCATTAGCGGTGACATCAATGTAAAGATTAAAGTCACGCCATACTGACCTAATAATGAAAATGGAATAGCTGTTGCCACTGCAGCAGTTGGTTCCAATTTTAAGGTAATCGCTAAGATAGCTGCCATAATCCCACCGATAACGGCATTAGGCGGTTGAGCTCCTCCGACTGGCATATTCCCAATAGTCATTAACTGATAGGTCCCGCCAACAATTAAACCAGTTTGTAAATCTCCTAAAATAAGTCCAATAACCATACCTGTCACAATTGGCTGGTACAGTGATTCCAAAAAGCTGAACTGATCAATCGCAGCGATGAAGGTAACAATAAATACTAAAAGAATCTGTACAATGTTGTAATCCATCTTTACTCCTCCCTAAATTTTAATGAATTAACTAAATAACTTGTTTGTGTCCTCAATCGGTGTCGATGGAACACGACGTATTTCTAATTCCACACCATCAGCTTGCAGCTTTTTAAAGGCTGCTACATCTGCATCATCCACCGCAACAGTCGTTGCAACTTGCCGTTTACCTTCAGCCATATGCATGTTCCCAATATTTAGCTTTTTAATTGGCACTCCCCCTTCAACTAGTTTCAAAACATCTTCAGGATTTTCGACAATAATGAAGATTTTTTGTTTTGGTGATGCTTTGTGGATAATATCTATGGTTTTTTGAATCGTGAAATACCGAGTTTGAACGCCATTGGGTGCCGCCATATCCATCAAGCCCTGTCGCAACTTATCAACGGCCACCTTATCATTAGCAACTAAGATTAAATTGGCACCTAAAGTCCCATTCCACTGTGTTGCGACTTGTCCATGGATTAGCCGATTATCAATTCTTGTTAATAAAATATTTGGTTCAGACATAATTACTTCCCCCTACTTCCTTATAATTTTGATTGTTCCTAAAATTTTTCCACAATGATTAATAAAATAAAAAAATGATTTCAGTTTAGCAATTACTCAATTATTTCCGAAATTGCATAGCGGGAAACTTCCATGATTTCTCCCGATTTTATTTGAATATCCACCCTTTCACTATCATTAATTGCTTTGATTTTCCCATAAATTCCATTTGAAAATTTTACTTTATTGCCTACTGCCAATTTTTGATGCAACTCTTTAAAATGATTGCGCTGCGTCTTCATACCTCTAGAGCTCGCAATAAAATAAAGCAATGCAAAAACAAGCAGGAAAGCAATCATCACAATTGAAGAACCTAGAATATAATTCCACATCACTAAATTCCTTCTTCCTCTGCTTCGTTTTCTCGAATCTGTAACTGGGCATGAACCATACCTGCTTTACCAGTTTCTAATAAATTCGTCAGCAATTCTGAAAGGTTCTTTTCAAAGCTGCGCATGCCCACCCCTTCGATTAGCATTGGCAAATTCGTTCCTGCTACAACTTCAACTTTTTCTTGATCTGCTGCCGCTAGCATAGCCGCTCTAAATGGACTGCCTCCCAACAAATCACTAAAAATAATTACACCCTCTGTTTCATCTAAAAGAGATAATGTTTCCGCTTTCATTTTTTCTTCAAAAGCATCAATATTTTCCCCTTCCAGAAAAGGAATGGTCCGAAACGCTGTCTGCTCTCCAGCAATCATTTCAACAGCGCCAACTAAACCGGGTGCAAAAGAGCCATGACCTGTCACAATAAAGCCAATCATTAATCTCGCCTCCTTCTTAACTTATCGTAATAATTCTAACATGTTACTACCAGTCGCACAATAAGTTTTTCTTCGTTTTGTCTAAATTAAGTCAATAAACGATTTTAAAGATATATAAAACAAACTATTTCAATTGAAAATCTCAAAAATGATGAATTTTTTTCACGTTTTACTAGGCGGTGGCAAAATTTGAGAAATAAGGTCGAAATAAATTCTTATTAGAAAAACATATCTTAGGCAAAGATAAACTGGAAAAAGTATAAAGTTTTCATTTTTTGTATTTCAAAAAGAGTAGTCTAAAAAAAACCGTGATTCTTTCAAATCACAGTTTTAGATAATTTTATTAAGAGAAACTACTTGTGGTATGACTAGAAACAAGATAGTCTATACCCTTTTTTTAATTTTACTTTGACATTTCAAATCTATTTTACTTTGACAACAATATAATTATCGATAACTTCAGTAGCTAGGTTTGGTGACGAATCATTGAGTGAAGTTTTATTTTGCCAGATATCTAAATATTCATCTAAAGATGGAGTCTCATATTTTATACCCATGATGTTCAAAATACTAATGATATTATCATTTATATAATAAGAACCTAAATCACCAGACCAAGCAAATTGAAACATTGATACTCCAATTAACTCATTGTATACCGGTATGGTAAAGATATTTTGAGGAGAAGATGTACCGATTACAACTAGCTTATAACTCGTAGTATTTTCAAGTTGTAAATTATTAATTGCTTGATTCACTTCAAGAACCTTACGCTGGTCTTCTTGGAAAGTCATCTCCTCTGAAAACAACAAATTACTCGACGTTTTGAATTGTGAACAACCCATAAGAATAATTAACATAGTAAATAAAACTTTGAAATGCTTTTTCGTAATAAAAAGGCTAATGAAAAAGAATAAAAATGCAATGAGAAATGGGAATTGTGGAGCCATACTTCTTGGAGTTGGCAAAGTACCTGTTGCCAGAATGATTCCAAAACCCGTCACATAAATAGTCACAATACTAATAAAAGCAACTAAAATATTTTTCCCCTTTTTGAGGATAAACATGATTGCAACTGGAATTAGTAAGATGGTGCTAATCAAAACTCCATAATTGTACATTAAATATCTTGTTGAATCATTTGGCAAAAAAACGATATCCCGCATAGCTTTAAGTAATGATACCATCCCTTTTTTGAATCCAAGCGTGGGCCAAACCATCATACTAGTAGAATGATTTTTGCTCTCAATTCCTAAATAACTCAAAACTAAATTATTTGCGACAAAATAGATACCAGTACTTATAATTAAAATTAATACAAACGGTAGTACTTGAAACAACATGTTGGTAAATGTATACTCAAGCTTTTCTTTATAGCTTTTAAAACATTCTAACAATAAGATTCCAGCAACTATGCCCGCAAAGAATAGAATAAATGTTTGATATATTGCAATTGCCAAAAATAATAAAATTGCAGAAACAACATAAGAGATTACTTTTAAGCTTAACTTATTACTGGAATCTTGAATCAGTAATATAGATAGAACAACAAAGATCATCCCTAAAGCAAATTCAAAATTTTGTAGTACAAAATAGAATTGAACTACAAAAATGGAACTGGTCAAAAATAGAGCCGGGATGATGAAGAAGTGGTACTTAAATTTTTGACTATCAATAATTTTTGAAAACAAGTAGCAAATGAGTAATGAACTAAAAGCAAACAACATGAAAGCTAAAATATTTAGTAAATAAATATTTGTGTAGGAACCCCATAAAATTTTTTTTAAAAATACTTCTCCAAAACGGCCAATAGCATACCAATGATCTAGATAGCCTTCATAGTTATTGATATAATTAATACTATCCATGCCATAAGCATAACTTGCTATTTTGATTCCGTATAATACAAATGTCAGAACAAATGTAAACACCGTTAATCCAATATTTTTCTTAGCAAAATCACCAAAGTCCTTGAATCCAGTTAGCATAATTTCCTCCAATATTTTCTACCTTAAGTACCAAACAATATCTCTTCAACAAAATATCCGAGATGATAGCTGACACTACTATAAGCAATAATAGCTTCTAGTAAATCCTATATCACTCGGATATTTTCAAGAAAAAACAGTTAAGCTTTATTTCAATCTAAGCCACAATCGACCCATTTGCCATGCCTTTAGGTGCTTGAATGACCGTTAGATTGCCTTGGTCATCTTCAGCGGATAAAATCATTCCTTGGCTAATTTGGCCCCGCATTTTGCGAGGTTTAAGATTAGCGACGATGACGACTTTTTTGCCGATTAAATCAGTTGGATCGTCGTAGAACTCGGCGATACCGGAAAGGATTTGGCGATGTTGAGAGTCGCCGGCGTCTAAACGAAACTGTAGAAGTTTGTCGGCACCTTTCACTCGTTGGCAGTCGATGACTTCGGCAACTTTCAGCTCAATTTTGTCAAAGTCTTCATATTTGATCTCAGACTTGCTTAAGTTTAGCTCGGTTTCTTCGGGGTCCCATTTCATTTCTTCAGCGGGAACGCTCGCCCCTTCGGCCATTTTATTTTGAATGTATTCGACCTCTACCTCGACTTCTAAACGTGGGAAGATTGGTGTCCCTTTGCTGACCACTTTAGTGTCGGCAGGAAATTCTCCAAAATGCAGGCCTTGTAAATTCATATTGCTTTCATCAAGACCTAGTTGTTCAAAGATTTGTTTTGGTGCTTCCGTCATAATCGGTTGCAGTAAAATTGCCACAATTCGCAAACTTTCAGCTAAGTGAACCATGACAGAATCAAGTTCTGCCCGTTTTTCTTCATCTTTGGCTAAAATCCACGGCTCAGTTTCATCAATATATTTATTAGCACGGGAAATCAAGCTCCAAATTTCAGCTAGAGCTGTATTGAATTCCATTTTTTCCATCGCCGAATGATAATTCCCAATCACTTTGGCAGCAGTCGTCGACAACTCGCTGTCAAAAGGCGTTACTAATGAGGCATATTTAGGCACAATGCCCTCGCAGTATTTATTAATCATAGCAATCGTTCGATTTAACAAATTACCTAAATCGTTGGCTAAATCAAAATTAACCCGTGAGACAAAATCTTCTGGTGTGAAGACACCGTCACTGCCAAATGGTACAGCCCGCAATAAATAATAACGTAAAGCATCTAAGCCATAACGCTCCACCAACATTTCCGGATAAACGACATTGCCCTTTGATTTCGACATTTTACCGTCTTTCATCAAGAGCCAACCGTGACCGTAAATTTTCTTTGGCAACGGCAAATCTAACGCCATTAACATAATCGGCCAATAAATCGTGTGGAAACGAACAATTTCTTTACCGACCATGTGAACATCAGCTGGCCAATATTTTTTAAACAGACTATCGTCATCTGAACCATAACCTAAAGCCGTAATATAATTGGATAGCGCATCAATCCACACATAGACAACGTGTTTTGGATCACTCTTCACCGGAATGCCCCAAGTGTGGGTTGTCCGCGAAACTGCTAAATCTTCTAAACCTGGGCGGATAAAATTATTCAGCATTTCATTTTTCCGTGACTCTGGTTGGATGAAATCAGGATGTGCGTCATAGTATTCAACTAAACGATCCGCATATTTACTCATTCTAAAGAAATAAGATTCTTCCTTGACTAATTCAACTTCATGTCCGCTAGGCGCTTTTCCGCCAATCACTTTATTATCGGCATCCCGATAGACTTCAGCTAACTGGGTTTCAGTGAAAAATTCTTCATCGGAAACAGAGTACCAGCCTTCGTATTCTCCTAGATAAATGTCACCATTTTTTAATAGGCGGTCAAAAATCATTTGAACGGCTTCCTTGTGATAGCCATCCGTAGTGCGGATAAATTTGTCATAGGAAATGTCCAGAACATTCCATAATTTTTTAATGTCTGTTGCCATCTTGTCAACATATTCTTGGGGATGAACACCTAATTCAGCAGATTTTTTTTCAATTTTTTGACCGTGCTCATCAACACCGGTTAAATAAAAGACATCAAAGCCCATCAAACGTTTATAACGAGCAACTGCATCACAGGCAATTGTTGTATAGGAATTGCCAATATGCAGTTTTCCACTTGGGTAATAGATTGGCGTGGTGATATAAAAAGTTCCTTTTTCAGCCATCTAAACGTAGCCTCCTCTTTCAACTTTAAGCAAAATGTTTCCCAAACAGTATAACATAAATCATAATGAATTTTTAAAAAAAGCTGTTTACTGGAAAAAATACTAGCCTCTCTAATTCTTTTATTCTCCTACCATCTTTTCTGGTCGGACCCAAGCGTCATAATCGGTTGCACTTACATAGCCTAAAGCCAGTGCAGCCTCTTTAAGAGTTGTACCTTCAGCAAATGCTTTCTTGGCAATTTCAGCCCCTTTGTCATACCCGATATGAGAATTTAAAGCCGTGACAAGCATTAATGATTGTTCTAATAATTCCGTCATTTTTGCTTGGTTGACTTTTAACCCAATTAGGCAGTGATCAACAAAAGAATATAGAGCATCTGTTAATAGCTCGACGCTTTCTAAAAAATTATAGATAATCACTGGCATGAAGACATTTAATTCAAAATTCCCCTGAGAAGCCGCAATCCCGATGGCAGTATCATTGCCCATCACTTGAACACAGACCATCGTCAAAGCCTCAGCTTGTGTGGGATTAATTTTCCCAGGCATAATCGAGCTGCCGGGTTCATTGGCCGGAATCGAAATCTCACCTAAGCCGCTGCGGGGGCCGCTAGCCAGCCAGCGAATATCATTGGCCATTTTCATTCCATTAGCGGCTAATGCTTTTAAAGCGCCGCTGGCAAAGACGAAGGCATCTTTACTAGCTAATGCGTGAAATTTGTTGGGATTGGTAACAAAATTTTGCTGGGTTGCTTGATTTAAACTATCAATGAAAGCCGCAGTATATTCAGCTGTTGCATTGAGGCCGGTTCCGACAGCTGTGCCGCCGATTGCTAGTTGGCGTAATTCACTTAGACTTTGTTCCAGCATTTTTTGATTGTGTTCTAAGCCGGCCCGCCAGCCGCTGACCTCTTGAGCAAAAGTAATTGGCGTTGCATCCTGCAGGTGGGTGCGACCAATTTTAATCACCTTCTGATTTTCTCTTTCAATTAATTTTAATTGTGACACCGTTTTTTCAATTACTGGTAATAATTTTTGAGTTATTTCCGTGACTGCTGCAATGTGCATGGCTGTTGGGAAAACGTCGTTTGAGCTTTGCGACATATTGACATCATCATTGGGATGAATGGTCAGCTCTGGTGTAGAAGCTAGGTGAGCTAAGACTTCATTGACGTTCATGTTTGTCTGAGTGCCGCTACCAGTTTGCCAAACCACTAAAGGAAACTGTCTAAAATCAGGCTTGTCCAGCATCTGTTGCGCTGCCTGTTGTAAAGCTTGATTTTTTTCATCAGATAATTTCCCGGTTGAAAAATTGGCTTGAGCGGCTACTTTTTTGACTAACAGGAGACTTAATAAGAGCCCTTGAGGCATTTTTTGTCCGCCTATTTTAAAATTATTTAAACTGCGTTGGGTTTGCGCCCCCCACATGGCGGCTTTTGGTACTTCAACTGAACCTAAAGAATCTTTTTCAATTCGATACTCCGTCACAACTTCTCCTCCTTATAATAAAAAACTAAATCGTTGTCCTTATCATACGCTAAGAAAATCCAAGAATAAATAGCGAAAGGATGCAGCAACTGATTTTTTTCTGCTATAATAAAATGAATTTTTAGAAAGTTGGTTATCTAAATGAAAAAAATAGCAACATGGACAGCCCTCCTCACCATCGTCTTTTCTTTGGCAAATTTTATTCTAGCTCTCCGCTATTTGCCCCTCTATGCTTATTTCAACACAAATAATCAATTAGGCGGCTTTTTAATCGCCGTCCAATTTTTCAGAGTCTTGATTTATATCTTAACAATTATTGGCGGCTACTGGGCCCTGCGCCAACAAAAAACGCGGGCCATGCTCTTTTATGTTGCTTTCTTTTTATTTAATCTACTCTTGCCCTTTTTATTTTCAATTAACTAAAGGATGAGAGGGCCAGTCGATGTTTAAAGGGACAAAAATCCAAAATTGTTTGGATTTTTGTCCCCTTTTCTTATAAATAAAATCAGCTATCAGAAACCTCTTCCCCAATAATCCGCACTTCGGTCTCCAAGTTGACAGCAAATTTTTCTTTAATCACTGCTTGGATGTGGGCAATTAATTCTACATAGTCTGTGGCTGTGGCATTATCGATATTTACGATAAAACCGGCATGTTTTTCAGAAATTTGAGCGCCACCCCATTTTAACCCTTGTAAGCCGGCGTCTTGAATTAACTTGCCGGTAAAATGTCCTTGTGGTCTTTTAAAAACAGAACCACAGGAAGGATATTCCAAAGGCTGTTTTAATTGCCGTAATTCGGTTAATTCATCCATGCGTTGTTTAATTACTGCAAAATCGCCTTTTTCTAAGGCGAAACGAGCGGTTAAAATAATGCCGTCTGTTTCTTGCATCACGCTATGACGATAAGTAAACTGCATCTCTGCGGCAGTCAACGTCTTTAAGCTGCCGTCTGCCAATAAAATATCGACTGAATCAAAACAGTCTTTAATTTCACCATCGTAGGCTCCCGCATTCATAAATACAGCGCCACCGATGCTGCCGGGAATTCCGCAGGCAAACTCCATGCCAGTCAGGGAGTGTTCTAACGCTGCATAAGTGGTGTCAATTAATTTGGCACCCGCTTCAGCGCTAATAATGTTACCTGACACGGTTATTTGTTTCATTTCAGACAACATGATGACCAACCCACGAATGCCGCCGTCACGAACAATTAAGTTACTGGCATTGCCTAGCACCAGCCACGGCAACTGAGCATTTCGACAAAAAGCCATTAATTCTTCTACTTCAGAAGTATTTTTGGGGAAAGCTAGTAAATCAGCTGGCCCACCCGTTTTTGTGAACGTATAATTTTTTAAAGGTTCATTGATTAATACTGTAATATGATTTAACTCTTTAGGTAAAATGATTGTTTCCACGATTTTATTCCTCTCTTTAAAAACATCCTTCTTATTTTAGCATGTTCCAAAAGAGTTTTCTAGCCAGTCTAGAAAGCCTTAAGCTATAGTAAATGTCTTTGGTGCTGAGCGATAATTTCTCCGCAGATTTCATGGGTTAACAATACCTTTTCTTGGCGTAAAAAGCTGTCATCACCTAAGTCAACTGCACTGATGAAGCTCGTCACCATTTGTTCAAAGCCCCGTTTAAATAAAGTCGTGTCCCAATTGCCAAAGGATTTTTGACTCCGTTTTTCTCCTTCGATCATCGTTAAGTTGGTTAAATCATCTAGAATAAAGGTTTTTTCTGGGCTAGTCACCTGAAAAATTTCAGTATTGGCGCCACTACGGTAATCCATCGTGACAAAAGCTGTACTCGTTGGGGTTGATAAGGTGGCCGTCACAAATTCTAATTGGCCGGCTTTCTCCATCACACGACTGTCAATCAGCTGAATCGGTCCATCTAACAGATAGACTGCCGTATCAATCACATGTGAAAACAAATCATAAATAGCAAAAGTAACTGTTCCTTGATTATTTTCACGATTTTTCTGTACTTGAATAATGCGTTTTTCCGGCAAATTTTTTAATTGATCCACCATTGGAGCAAAACGACGGTTAAAAGCGGTCATGAAAATTAGATTTTTTTCTGCAGCTAATTCCTGCAGCTCTTTCACCTCATGAACCCGCTCAGAAATTGGTTTATCCATAAAAACATGAACACCATTTGTCAAACAAGCTTTTGCTACTTCATAATGCACTTTAGTGGCCACATGAATAAAACACGCATCAATCTTCGCTGCCAGCAAATCATCAATCGTCGCAACCATTTTGGTAAAACCATATTTCTCTTGAATTTCTTGGCGGGTTTCTGGATTGCGGGTCGCAAAGATAAACTCCCCCAAATTTCTATTTTGACTGTAGGTCGGCAGATACGCTTTTTGAGCAATACCCCCTAGACCAATAACTCCAAATTTCATTTTATTGTCCTCCTGAATTTAGTTACTTTCATCTTACTATAAATTCCGCTAAAATAAAGAGAGAAAAGTTTTTAAGAAGGGATGTAGCAGCAATGAAATTTATTTCGTGGAATGTCAACGGTCTGCGGGCTGTGGTTAAAAAAAATTTTATGGAAGTCTTTGAGGAGTTGGACGCCGACTTTTTTTGTCTTCAAGAAACCAAACTTCAAGAAGGACAAATTGACTTAAATTTGCCAGGCTATACACAGTACTGGAATTATGCGGTGAAGAAGGGCTATTCTGGTACGGCGATTTTTGCCAAGGAGCCAGCTTTGAGTGTTCGCTATGGCATGGGCTTTGAGGAACACGATCAAGAGGGCCGGCTAATCACTTTAGAATATGCAGATTTTTATTTGATTACTTGTTATACTCCGAATTCTCAAAACGAATTACGCCGGTTAGACTACCGAATGACTTGGGAAGATGCCTTTAGAGAGTATTTAAATAAATTAAAAGCTGACAAGCCAGTGATTTTATGTGGCGATTTAAATGTCGCCCATGAAAATATTGATTTAAAAAATTGGAAAACCAATCAAAAAAATGCCGGCTTTACACCGCAGGAGCGGGAAAAATTCAGCGAGTTATTAGCGACTGGCTTTACTGATACCTTCCGCTATTTTTATCCGGACTTAGAAGGTGCTTATTCTTGGTGGAGCTACCGCTTCAATGCTCGCCAAAACAATGCAGGGTGGCGGATTGATTATTTTGTGGTCTCTGATGACTTGCAAAGTAAGCTAACAGAGGCTAAAATTCATAGTGAAATCTTTGGCAGCGACCACTGTCCTGTGGAAGTCGACCTTACGTTTTAGTTTTAAAAGAAAGAAGGAATCCTTTTGAATTTTATTGCAATGGATTTCGAGACGGCTAATTACCAAAGCCACAGCGCTTGTTCCTTAGCCTTAGTAATGGTTCAAAACAGTCAGATTGTCGGTCAGTATTACTCACTGATTAAACCTGAAACAGAATTTTTCTACCGTAATATTCAAATTCACGGCATTCATCCAGAAGATGTTCGTGAAGCACCAATGTTTCCTGAAGTTTGGCAGACGATTCAGCAATATTTTCAAAGGGACCGACTAATTGTCGCCCATAATGCCGGCTTTGATACAAAAGTTTTAGCGGGCTGCTTAGATTATTATCAGCTGACTCGCCCTGAATATCTTTCTTTATGCACAGTCAGAACTAGTCGCAAACTGTTTCCGGAAATGAAAAATCACCGCTTAAACACAGTTTGCCAAGAATTAGGTATTACTTTAGAAAACCATCATGACGCCTTAGAGGATAGCCGAGCCTGTGCAAATATTTTACTTTACCAAGAAGATCATTTCGGCGTGGCACCTCTTAAGAAATTAGTGCGTTTGGAGCAGTAAAAATTAAAAAGTTGTGCTTGTGTCATTGACAAACTAAGCACAACTTTTTTTATCTACTAGCGCTTTAAAACGAATTGCCACCATAATTTTTAGCAGTTTTCCTCATTCAAAAACTACTTCCCCGTTATCTTGATAAACCTTAGCAAAATTTTCTGCTGACTCATTTGTTAAGCGATACATCACGTAATAAAAATTTCGTTGATCATTTTGTATGCCAAAATCGTAGAAAGTATACGTTGAATCATCCTCAGATAAATCTAGGACATTTTTTATCGCAAAGACTGCCTCATCAAAATTGTTAACTTCTTGATTACTATTTTCAGAACTGTCTGTGATAACTTGCGTCTCAGCAGTGGTTTTTTCTGCAGCAGAGATTTCTTCAGCAGCTTCTCTACCTCGAGGATAATCAAGATTACTTAATCCAACTGATATTTCAAGTTCCTCAGCCTCAGCCTTTCTGGCTAAAATTAGACCAGTTGGCTCCCCAGTTTCCAACTCCAACTCCAGTGCATAACCATCATCATAATATTGTTGTAGTTCTTGGCGAAACTCGTTGCTAATCACTGATTCCATTGCGAGGACTGTTTGATAATTTCCCTCTGCCTCTACAACATCATTAGCTTCATTGAGGTACAGCCAAGTTGAACGGCTGTCGTCATAGTTATAAGTCAAAAGACCCTCCGTTTGAGAAGACTGTGAATCTGTCGAAGTTTGAGCTTGTAGCTGAGCACTCTCGGCAGTATTCGCTTCCCACGTATCGTTATTTTCCTGACATCCGGCCAACAGGAGCAGAGCCGTGATGGACATTCCTAAATATTTTTTCATAGTCAACTCCTAAACTTTTTTTCGCCCGATTATGTTGAAAAACCTTTTTGCACAATATTGTCTTACTGATTCAAAGACTGTACACAAGACAAACAAACCAATCGCCAAAACAATGATTATGGGAACAATCACAACAGAAGTATCCTGTAGGAATTGAGCTAAATAGACCATAATTCGATCGCCAATCACCCGATTATCGTGGAGCAGATAAACGCCAAACATGCTGTTGCCAAGAATTAATAAGGTCTTTTGAATAAAACTATTTTTGATCTGCACTCTTGCTAGAAGTAAAAATGCAAAAAAGCCAATTAGAACCATCATTAAGCTATTATCATAAGCAATAATCAGTGGAGAATTAATTATTCGCATAAGTAATCCTGCTTCAGTCGGAGGAAACAGGTCTGTTATATAAATAAAAAGAACCGTCAGACCTATAGATCCAATTAACCCGAAACAAATTTGTCTAGTTTTAAGTTTAAGAGGGAAACGTTTCAAATAGGCTCCCAGTGTATATCCCATTAAAAGATTTCCTAGACCTCCCAGCGGAGCATAGTCTGTCGTCAATAAGAAAAAAATTGAAAGAATAAACAGAAGTTTTACTAATAGTTTCTCAAAATCTTTTTTTTCTAGAGTAATCAAAACTTGATTTATATAAGGAATAAAAAAATACAATACTATATAACTATTGACAAACCAATACCCACTAAATGGATAATAGGAATTCCAAAGAACCTCCCAAAAAGTTGATAAGTCAAGGGCATCCATTTTCCAGAGACCCCTGACTGAAAGTATAAATCCTAACGACAGATAAAATAGAGTCGGCCAGATAATCGAACCTAGTCTTTTTAATTGCGGCTGTTTTTCGATTAGAAAGTAACCGGAAACCATTGTGTACAAAATTACCCCGACTTTTCCAAAAATTGATAAGGCTTGGGGATAAAAAAGCTCTATATTAAAGCTATAAATTCCCATATTCTCACCATAATGACCATGAACAGTTACATGATGCAGAACTATCATAAACATACCCACAATTCGAATCAGCTCAAATTGATACATTCTTTTATTCACAATTACACAACCTCATAAATAAAGACTGCGCACAAAAAATTACAGACTAAAAGAAATCCCTCCGAAGCCATGCCATTAGTCTTTTGGACAGATGAAATTTCGGACTTTATGTGTTGGTCTCCGTGGTCCAAACGGTCCTCATCACAAATTCACAAAATTATTAGCACCTGCTGTATATCGGCCGTAAATTATAACTCTTTTTTAACTAATGGCACTGCCTCTGAAAATCTTCCCTGTAAATCTATGACTGCAGTCTTGATAATTTTTAATAATTAGGTCTTACATAATAGACAACTTGACTCTTAGGACGATTTACTCGCGTCACCATGTCGCCCCAATTTCCAGTTATCACTCCAACAGTGCTACCGTTTCCTACTGTCTCGACTATTTCTGCATGGGTGATGTAGCCATGTCCTGCCCAGTCAACAAATGCAATATCTCCTGGTTGTGGGTTGGCTACTACTTGGCCTCTCGCTTGATGGTAGGCAAAGATAATACGTGGATTCCACTCATATTGTCCACCGTAGAAGAGACTACCTAAGCCGGCTTTTTCAAAAGCATATTCAATGAATAAAGAACACCAGCCGTTATGCGGCTTATTATACTTAGAGGTAAATACATTATTTTGACTGTATTTATAACTCGATACATAGCTACGAGCTACGTTTAAAAGTTTATTCCGATTAATTTCGGAATAATTAATAAAATCTTCCGCCGTACAATATGATTTACTTTCGGGAATATACACTGATTTTTTTTTGACTAATCGAATTTCAATGGCTTCCATTTGTTTAGCAGCACCGATACTGCCGATTATGCCATTGTTTTTGGTCCAGCCTAACCAACCTTTGTCTTGAACATGACCCCGATAATAAATATCAAAATATTGCGCTAACTCGCCGGTTAGTTTAATTTTTAGAGCTTCCATCCGTAATCTTTGACCAGTGGTTCCAGCCACCTGATCAACGCCAACATAACTTTGCCAGCCAAGTTCTTGAACATGGGCTGAGACTTGAACAGCACCAGTTAAATTCGGGTTAGCTACATTCACTTTAATTGCTTCAAGCCGCCGAGCTTGGCCAACTGTTCCGGCAGCTCCACCATTTCCAACTGGATTTTGCCATCCGTAGTCAGCACCATGAACCTGATAGGAAATCGTTGAATTTGCAAACTCGACAAATGGTCGAGTCGTTGGCTGATTAAAGACTTCGCCTTTTTTGACTAATTGAATCTCAATTGCCTCAGCTTCTAATGCAAAACCGCTTGTGCCAGCTCCTTTGTTATCAATACCGCCTTTGGCCCAATCGAGCCAGCCAAAATTCGATGAGTGAACTCGATAATAAACATCATACTCCTCAGCAATCTCACCTACTAAGCGAATTTGCACTGCTTCAATTGGCACGTTCTTCCCAACAGTTCCACTTAATTCAGAATCACTAACCCAATTGGTCCAACCAATATTTTTTAAGTGGGTTCGATATTCAATTTGGACGCCGGTATATGGTGAATTTTCCAAACCAATTCTAAGAGCCTCCATTTGTAGCACTTGGCCGGTTGTTCCAGCAAGCTGACCGTCAAAAACCGGTGCCTGCCAGCCGATATTTTCTACGTGGGCCTGATAAGTTATCTGAGGTTCAGCAATAAACTCTTCTGCCTGTGAAGCTTCTTGGATTTCCTCACTGCTATTGATTGTTGTCGAGCTATCTACTGTGGCTTCTTCGATAGTGCTACTATTTTCACTTAAATTGCTGCTAGAGTCCTCCGTTGAAGCTTCACTAGTTTCTGTCAGCAATTGTTCACTTGACGCTGTCGTTGCTGTTGTTGCAGTAATTTCACTTGCTTGGGCTCCTTCAGCTAAGCCTAAAATCAAAACCCCAGTCAAGCAGACTACACCTGCTTGGTAAATCGACTTTTTCATTCCTCATCCTCCCCAAATATTCTTATTTCATTATTAAATGCTCCAATATTACTCCACATGTGCAACAAATAATAATTACTTTCCCCAAAGTTAAACCAACTTGACTATCTAAAAAAACTACCCCAAGAAAAAAATTCAGATACTCAAAAATAAAAAAATTATTAACAACATAAGTATAGCATAATGGTATTTTTTTTTAAGACTGATTGCAAATTAAATATATCAATAAAAAAAATCGCATTTTTTAAATCAACAGCTCATCGAAAAAATGTAATTCCCCAGATCCTTGAACCTTCTCAATCCATTGATACTTACTTAAGATACTTGAACAAAAAAGCTTTCTATTATTTTTCAAATTAATTTGAAATAATAGAAAGCAGTTTGGTTTTTGCTGATTAAATCTTATAGGAACCCATACATGCCCATACAAGTATTAAAAAAAGTAATTAGAAGAATAATCTTTACAATCATCGTATACCGAACTTCAGTATTCAATCCAGATACTGATATTCCTAATTGTTCTGTCATTTTGTTCATTAAAGGACCCAACAGTAATGGTAAGAAACCAAATAGAAAATAAAAATACCTTCCCTGAACACCACTAACATAAAGATCTCCTAATTCGAACACTCGTATATCGCCACTAATCGCAAAAATAGAAGCTAGTCCTATTATCAGTATTGTAATTGAAGTGACTATATACATGTTTTTTGAAAGCGAAATTTTTAAATTGTAACTTATCATAATGAATAGCAATAAAAATATCCCTACATTGATAATCCAGAGAGTCTGTGATGGCATATTATAGGGCTGAGGTTTCCCAATCCAACCAATGATACTCAAAAATAATTCTGAAATACCTCGAAGAATTACTCCAATTGTATAAGCTGGATGAGAAACAAAATAGGCTATCCTTGAAAACAATGACTGATCATTACCTAACGCTACCTTAGCCGAGCTCTCCCCTAATAAACGGAAAAATATTCCTTGTACCAACCAAGCTCCACCAATAATTGAGTAAAAAATTGTAATAAAGAAAGCTTTTAGACGATTTAACTGCTTAGAATAATAACTTTTTGGTAAAAACAACAAAAGAAATATTAGTAAAAATACTGGCACTTTATTTGTGACAAAGCCGACACAAACTAAGCCATAAAGCCATGCTGATTTTGGTGTAAGTTTTTTTTCATGCAGAATATTAGTAAACAAGCTCACTGCTAATAAAGCTAAACCATAATATAGCGAATCATAATTAAAGCCAGCCGTAATCCATAATGCATATGGCAAAGTAGCCATAACTAATAATTGTAGCTTAAATACTTTTGAAATTTTGATTGCTAAATAAGCGAGCAATGCAAAAGAAAGCAAATTAAAAAAACGTCCCATATAGTAAGAAAAAGCAACTTTATTACTCAATAAGCGCCCGACAGCAATTCCTAAACCACTAGCATAATAAGACGGGCTAATAAGATTTCCTTTAGTAAGCAAATCTTCTTGATAATTTGACGGCTGGTGTTCCAAAGACATAAACGCTTCATAATAAAGATTGGTATTTGTAGGCTCTCCGGTTTCTGGTCGACTAGGAAACCCAGAAATTGTTAAAAAATCAGGTGAGATTTCTAAAAAGTCCATCTCTGTACTTTGAATTCTAAATTTACCATCAGCTAGCTGCATTGCATTATAATAATGGTGGTTTTCATCAAGATCTTGACGAACTGGTGTGATTAAAGAATCACATAACCCAAATAGTACAATAATCAGAAAACCATTCCTCGCAATTTTTTTTGGATCTTTAACTCGAATCAAAAATAGCGCAACTACAAAAACAGCTCCAACAATCAACATGTATAATTTTGGCCATAAAGCTCCACGATATTGAATCGCAAACTGACAAGTAAGTAAAATGATAATACCCCAAACAAGAATTGTTTTATTTTGCATAAACTCTGCAAAAGAATTTTTTATAAATTTCATAAATCCCCCAAAAATATCTTCCTAATTTATTTAATGTATTTCTCTACTACTATTTCCCCTTCTCCAACTCCAAAAACTGAGCCAAAGCTTCCTGCCAAGTAGGAATTTTAAAGCCTAATGCCTCGGCTTTACTTAAATCCATCACAGAATATTGCGGGCGTTTTGCTTTTTGCGGATATTCTTCTGAAGTTACTGGTAAAACTTTAACATTGGTATCCTTCAAAATTTCTGTGGCAAAGTCAAACCATGAGCAGCTGTTTTCATTAGATAAATGATAGATGCCAAAGGGTGCCGCCTCTGCATTTAAAAAGCTAATGAATTCGGCTAAAGTTCTGGTCCAAGTTGGACGGCCGTACTGGTCATTGACTACCGTCAAAGTATCTCTAGTTTCAGCTAACTTTTGCATGGTATAAACAAAATTATGCCCATAAATTCCAAAGACCCAAGAGGTACGGACAATATAATAATTCTCCAAAATTTCTTGAACTGCTTGCTCGCCTAATAATTTAGTGCGGCCGTATTCGCTTTGAGGATTGGTGGCGTCATCTTCTTGATACATGCCGCCTTTTTTTGTGCCATCAAAGACATAATCTGTGGAAATGTACACGAGAGTTGCGCCCACAGCTTTGGCCGCTTCAGCAACATTTTTAGTTCCTGTTACATTGATTAGCTCATCTAGTTCTTTACCTTCATCTTCAGCCTTATCAACGGCTGTATAAGCTGCACAATGATAAATTAAACTTGGCTTCACTTCTTTTACTTTTGCCATCGTCGCTTGCGCATCAGTAATATCCATTTCTGCCGCATCTGTTGAAATATAATCTAACTTTTGTTCATCCAATAAATGGCGCAATTCTGTTCCTAATTGGCCGTTGCCGCCTGTAATTAAAATCATCTAATCTGCTCCTTTTTTCTGATGTAAAAAGAGACTGAAACAAAAGTCGCCAGCAATGAAAGCTTCATTGGGGTTGTTGACTAGTGCCACAGCCTCTTTCAATTGTAAAAATTATTGTCCGTTTTTCGCATAATTCGCTTCGACAGCAGCTTTTTCAGCTTCCCACCATTGACGATTGTCGGTGTACCATTGAATTGTATTGGCTAAACCATCACGGAAGTTGGTAAATTCCGGGGTCCAGCCTAATTCATCTCTTAATTTTGTTGAATCAATTGCATAGCGCAAATCGTGGCCGGCACGATCTTTGACATGATCGTAGGCATCTTTAGATTGGCCCATTAATTCTAAAATTAATTCCAGAACTTCTTTATTATTTTCTTCGCCATCGGCACCAATTAAATACGTTTCACCGATTTTACCCTTTGTTAAAATCCTCCAGACAGCTGAAGAATGGTCATTGGTATGAATCCAATCCCGCACATTTTTACCATCGCCATAAAGTTTTGGTTTAATCCCTGAAAGAACATTGGTAATTTGGCGGGGAATAAATTTTTCAATATGTTGATAAGGTCCATAATTGTTCGAGCAATTTGAAATGGTTGCCGCCAAGCCAAATGAGCGAACCCAAGCCTTTACTAATAAATCCGAACCCGCCTTCGTTGAAGAATACGGACTAGATGGATTATAAGGCGTTTCTGCAGTAAATTTTTCACCGGGACCATCACCATGACCTGGCAAATCTTCTCTTAGCGGTAAATCGCCGTATACTTCGTCAGTTGAAACATGGTGATAACGGACTTGATGTTTGCGGCAAGCTTCGATTAAAGTGTAGGTACCGATAATATTGGTTTGGACAAAAGGAAATGGATCTTTCAATGAGTTATCATTGTGGGATTCAGCAGCATAATGCACAACTGCATCAGCTTTTGCAACTAGTTGGTCAACTAAAGGCGCATCGGCAATGTCGCCGACAACTAACTCAACCCGGTCTTCAGGTAAGCCAGCAATATTTTCTTTGTTGCCAGCATAGGTTAGTTTGTCTAAAACTGTAACGTGGACTTCTGGATGATGATTGACTACATAATGGACAAAATTTGACCCGATAAAGCCGGCTCCGCCCGTGACAATAATATTTTTCATAAATTAAAATTCTCCTTGCTTAAATTTCGCCATAAACAAAATCATTTTCAGCTTGAAAAGCTTTTAAAGTTGGATGATGCTTGTCTTTTTCAGAGGTGATGGCCTTTTCTAAATCCATCGGCCAGTCAATGCCTAGTTCTGGGTCGTCAAAAGCAATCCCGCCATCCGCTTGGGCATTATAATAATTGTCACACTTATACATGAAATTCACGTTCGGTGTTAATGTCATAAAGCCATGGGCAAAGCCACGGGGTACTAATAATTGCCGATGGTTACTCTCAGAAAGAATATAGCCTTCCCATTTTCCATAAGTCGGACTACCTTTTCGAATATCCACAATGACATCTAGCACGGCGCCAGTGACAACTCGAATTAATTTAGTTTGGCTAGCCTGACCTTTTTGAAAATGCAGGCCCCGTACAACTCCTGCCTCTGAAGACAGCGAATGATTATCTTGAACAAACTTTGTCGTGATACCAGCATTCGTAAAGTCCTCTTCAGAATAGCTTTCAGTAAAAAAGCCACGATGATCACCGAAAACTGCTGGTTCAATGATTAAGACGTCTGTCAAATTAGTTTTCGTTACGTTTAATTTCCCCATGATTACTCCTCATTTGCCAAACGCAAAAGGTATTGACCATATGCGTTTTTCTTTAAAGGCTGTGCTAGTTCAACCATTTGCTCTTTAGTGATATAACCCATGCGATAAGCAATTTCTTCTAAACAGGCAACTTTTAAATTTTGGCGTTTTTCAATCGTTTCAATAAAAGTTGAAGCTTCTAATAACGATTCGTGGGTCCCAGTATCCAGCCACGCAAAGCCGCGGCCCATTAATTCAACCGACAGTTTTCCACGATTTAAATATTCTTTATTAACATCGGTAATTTCTAATTCCCCTCGAGGAGAAGGTTTGATGTTTTTAGCGATTTCAACGACGTCATTATCATAGAAATACAGTCCAGTGACTGCATAATTTGATTTGGGATTTTCTGGTTTTTCTTCAATCGATAACGCCTGCATATTTGCATCAAATTCAACGACTCCAAAGCGTTCCGGATCGTTGACATGATAACCAAAAACCGTAGCGCCTTGTTCTTTTTGGGCTGCCCGCTGCAACATTTTAGACAAGCCGCCGCCGTAATAAATATTATCACCTAGAATTAAGCAGACACTGTCGTCGCCAATAAACTCTTCTCCGATAATAAACGCCTGCGCCAAGCCATCAGGACTTGCTTGAACAGCATACTCAATATTCATGCCTAGTTCATGGCCATCGCCAAAAAGCCGTTCAAATCTTGGCGTATCATCCGGCGTTGAAATAATCAACACATCCCGAATTCCGGCCAACATCAAAACGGACATTGGATAATAAATCATTGGTTTGTCATAGACTGGCATCAATTGCTTTGATGTAGCCTTCGTCAACGGATATAAACGCGTACCAGAACCGCCTGCTAAAATAATTCCCTTCATCGTTTCCTTAACCTCAATTCATCTATTTTTTTAACATAATTTCTGCTCTCAACAGTTTAAGATTATATCATAGCCTTTTCCATAAACAAAGCTATGTCAATAGAAATTAACATAGCTTTAAAGGCTTGATTACTTTTTTGAAAACCATTTTTCTTTTAACTGAGTTCGATAGTCCTTATCACCGAAGAATTTAAACAAGCACATCAACGGCTGGCGATTTGGTCCCATTAAGCCAATCAATTCAACAAACAGCTCTAAACCGATAGCGACGGCCGCAACCAATAAAAGCACCGCCCAAATTGAAGTATTGTAGCTGAGAATTAAAGCGATAAAGGAAAAAATCAGTGCCAAGGCGTAAATAGTCAGCACAGCACCTTTATGGCTGAATCCCAGCGACAATAAACGATGATGCAGGTGCATTTTATCCGCTGATAAAATTTTTTGTTTGTTAATATGCCGGCGGATGATCGCAAAAACAGTATCGGTGACTGGCACTCCCATAATAACCATCGGCGTAACCAAACTGATTAAAGTGGCATTTTTCAAATTCTGCAGGGATAAGACTGAAATCATAAATCCGAGAAATAACGCCCCGGTATCGCCGAGATAAATCCGGGCCGGGTGAAAATTATACGGGAAAAATCCAGCAATCGAAGCTACCAAAACAAAAATTGTAATTGGGACAAAAATCTGCGGCTCCGTTAAAAAGAAGTACCCGATAATGCCTATCGTCGTCAAAGCAATAATCGAAACACCAGAAGCCAACCCATCCAAACCATCAATTAAATTCAGAGAATTGGTAATCGCCAAAATCCAAATAATGGTTAGCGGAAAGGAAATCCAGCTTAAATCAATGAAACCAATCATCGGCAAACTCAAGCTATCAAACCGAACATCGCCGATAAAATAAACAATACAAGCTCCAATCACGACGCCAATTGTTTTAGGCAGTGGCTTCAATTCAAAAATATCATCAATAATTCCCGTAATCACAATCGCTAAACCGCCAAGCAGCAGCGGAAAGATAAAGCTGCGGGGAATCAAATCTTGAAATAAAAAAATCGTGGAAAAGGCAAAGGCCAAAAAAATCGCTAAGCCGCCCATTGTAGGCATCACTTTAGTATTTATTCGTCGCGGGCCGGGATTATCCACAGCCCCCACTTGAAAGGACAATAACTTTACCAAGGGGGTCAAAATAATGCCGATAAACATCGTGACAATTAAACGAACGATCACTGTAAACATAATGTGCATGTCCGACTCTCTTTTCTATAAAAAATCATTTTAAGCATAACATTTGCGTCTTATTTTCTCAAGGTTGGCTAAGATTTTTTAATGAATCCGTTGGAAAATACGTCACAGATTGCTTTTTTTTCTTAAATTGAGTAGTATTATCATGACTTTCATAATTTCATGAAAAGGAGCAGGATGCGTATTAAAAGAATCGCTTTAAGCGTAGTCACTTATAATAGTAGTGACGCCTTTAAAACTATCGATAACTTAATAACAGAAATACTGCCGAACTTTTCAGCAGAACTGTTTATTTTTGACAATAATTCAACACCTGACTATCAAGAGAAGCTGCAAGCCTATGCTTCAGAGCAAGTCACCATTACCTTTTATCCAGAAAATAAAGGTTTTGGCTTTGGCCACAATCACAACGCTCGCTTAACTGACAGTGAATATCTGGTCATTTGCAATCCAGATATTTTAATTGACCAACATAGTTTAAAAGCTTTGTATGATTATATGGAGGAAAATGCTCAGGCTGCGTTAAGTGCGCCAAAAGTTTTATATCCTGACGGCACCACTCAATATTTAATGCGCCAAAAACTCGATGTCTTTGACTATATGCTGCGTTTCATTCCTTTTCAGTTTGTTAAGGATATTTTTCAAAAACGCTTAGCTTTTTTTGAAACCCGTGAACAAACTGACCGCACTGAGATTCAGCCGATTCCGTTTGTCTCTGGTTGTTTTATGTTTTATCGCAAAAAAGATTTTGATCAAATTGCTGGCTTTGATGAACGCTTTTTTATGTACTTTGAAGACAATGACATCTGCCAAAAAACGCGACAAAGTGGCAAAGAAATTATGTATGTCCCGCAAGCTTCTGTTATTCATTTTTACGGTCGGGACTCCCACCGCAGCCGCAAAGTCTTTATGATTTTTATGCGCTCGATGGTCAGCTATTTTAATAAATGGGGCTGGCGTTTTTTTTAGATCCAGCCTTGAAAGGTGCTTATGAATAAAATTACTGCAGTGGTGGTTTTGTACCAAGAAAAAATTACTGACTTGCCTAGTTTGCCGGTCTTAGAAAAACTCACCTCTCAAAAAAATTTCCAACTTATTTTTTATGATAATAGCCCGCAGTCTCAAGAAAATCCACTTACTGCTGGTCAAGTGCTTTATCACCATGACCAACGAAATTTAGGTCTGGCTACAGCATACAATTACGCATGGCATCAGGCCCAGCAATTCGGTGCTGACGCTTTACTCCTGCTAGATGATGATACTGCTCTTACTGAGAATTATTTAAATACAATTGCATCCATTGCAATTGAAGCTACCACCGGTGCCATTGTGCCGCAAATTTTTGCAGGCGGCCAGCAGATTTCACCAGTTTTTGCTGATGTTTATATTAATCGTGACAGCCAATTTCCATCGCCCGGCAGTTGTCAGCGACATGTGATGGCCATCAATTCTGGTAGCTTGATACCGTTAGCCCTCCTTGAAAACATCGGCGGTTTTAATGAAGCCTTTCCGCTGGATTTTCTCGATCACTGGCTCTTTTGGAAAATCTTTCAGCAAGGTTATACAGTTGAAATTCTAGACTCACAATTACAACATCAACTCTCAGTTTTAGATTATAGCCAGGTCTCAAATCAGCGCTATCAAAGCATCTTAACTGCTGAAGCAAATTATTATCTGCAGTACCAACAAGAATTGGTGCCAAATCATAAAAAGCAATTACTCAAACGACTTGTCAAACAATTTGTCAAAGTTAAAAATCGTAAAATTTGGCGCCAAACACTGGCTGCCTATAAAAACTTAACTGGAGGATCGACATGATTTCCGTTTGCATGGCTACTTACAATGGCGCCAAAGTTATTGAAAAACAATTAGTTTCGATTTTAAAACAACTCTCCAGTGTTGATGAGATCATCATTGTCGACGATGCCTCCACTGATGAGACTAGAGGGCTAATCAAAAAAATCGCTGAGCCGTATCCAGCTCAGTTAATTCTGCTAGAAAATCCGCAAAACTTAGGCCCCATTCGCTCCTTTGAAAAGGCGCTGCAGGCCTCAAGTGGTGACTACATTTTCTTTACCGATCAAGACGACGAATGGTTTTTAGATAAAGTTGCTACGGTGAGGGCAGTCATCACTCGTGAAAAAAGCGACCTTGTTGTCCATGATGGCGTGGTGATTGATGGGCAAGGAGCAATCGTTGACCCTTCGTGGAATCACTACAATCACAATGATGTTCATCAAGGTGTCCTTGGCAATCTTAAAAAAAATGGTTATACAGGGGCGATGATGACGATTTCCCGCCGGTTGGCAAATGCTAGCCTGCCCTTCCCGAGTAAACTTGAAATGCACGACCAGTGGTTTTTTTTAATCGCAAAAAAACTCGGTTACTCGATTTCAATCATTGAAAAGCCACTGATGAATTATGTTAGACACGGCGGCAATGTGACGGGAATGCGCAAACGAACCGGTTGGGAGCGATTGAGGGGGCGGTTGCGCACGAGTAAAAATATTTTAACTTATAAAAAAAACAACCGGCCTACAAAATCGTAGACTGGTTGTTTTTTTCTTGACGATAAATTTTTGTGACTGAAATTACTAAAAGAAGCACTAGGCTAATGACAGAGGCTAAATATAGTAACGAAGCTCCTAAGAGTTGGAAATGGAGTACTAAATAATTCCCACCCAAGGTCGCTAAAATTGCGACTAGACTGTAGATGAATAATAACAACCTTTGACTATTAAACACTGTCAATAGATATACTAAAAGATAAGTCAGGCTGTTAACACCACCAGCTACTAATAGAATCGCAAACTCAAGCCGATAACCAGAGATATCCACTCCGTAAATAATCGAGAGAACAGGAACTCCTATTAACAATCCGCCGATTACTACCACAACCGTCAAACCAAAAACTAGCAATACGATTTTTTTTACAATTTGCATAAATTCTTGATACCGTCGATCGTGCCATGCTTTTGAAATGTGAGTATACATGGGCACAAAAACGAAGGAAGTAAAAAGCGCAATAATTGCTGAAGGCATGAACAAAATATTATAGACAGTTTGAAAGTCTTCGTTTAGCAAAACTTCAATTGCATTTTTAGGGGTATTCATAATAAAGTTCGTTAAAAAAGCACTTAGAAAAATAGGAAAGGAATACACTAGCAATTGCGAGATTCTTTTAGGTGAGACTCGTTTTGTAGCCGTTTTGTCCAGACGGCGGACAAACTGGTAATCAAACAGAAAAACCCAACATAGTGAAACAAAAATTGCTCCAATCAATGACAATTGTAAATTTTCAGTCACTAAAAGCAAAATCAAAAACAAGCAGTCATAACTGAAAACTCTACCCAGATAAGATTTTCCAGAAATGTCTAAACGGTTTTGCTTCTGTAAAAAACCAGCAAAAACATCTGCAAAAGTCTCACAAATCATCAAAGCTGTCAGCAAAAAAGCAATGGTCATCTTGTATTGGTCAAACCCTAAAAGACTGCCATAAATAAATGTTCCGATTAGCATGGCACTAATCGTAACTGCCTTAGATTTAAAATAATAGCTGAAAGAAAAATTATCATGGATGTCTGCAACTTGATAATTACGGCTGCCGAAATACCCGATTGTTAGCATCAACTGGCACACCGCCCAGCCAATTGAAAAGACTCCTGCTTCAAAAGTCCCTAGAAAACGTGTGACAAATAACAGCAGAAAGACTGAAGAAGCAGCATAAACACTACTGCCGATACTGTACCAGAGGGTTTCGGTTTTTGGACTGACTTGCCGCTTCAAGATTTTTTGATAAAAATTCTCCATCATTCTTCCTTATTTCTCTAATTTGTATTTTGACTCTTGACATAATAGCGCATTAAAAAGTTCGCAATCGGCTGTGGCCAAAACAAACGATACATAAATAAATCTTCTTTTGTGCGGGAATTGTCGCTGATTGAAGCTGTCGTCTCTGACTCATCATGAATGCGATGGAACATCAGCTTTTGATTGATAAAGGCAAAGCCACCTGTTCTATTCGCAATTTGATACCAAGCGTACCAATCCAACGAGACCCGCATCTCCTCATCAAAACGAAAATCATTTAAAGCTTTTAGATTATACGAAACAGCTGGACAAGAAATGGGGTTACCAAATGCCAACACTCTTTTTCGCCAAAATTTTGACTTAGGAAATATCGCCATTGTCTTTAGCATCAGGCTTTTAATTTTTAAATTCGTATTAGCAGGGATTTTTTGGCCGTCTTTCCATTCATAGTAATCTGGATAAGCAATCAAGGTATCTGCCTTTTCCTTAAACTGTTGCATAATTTCTTCAGAGTAAGTCGCTTCATAGAAGTCATCTTGGTGGGCAATTGTTGCATATTGAGTCGTAACAAAGGACAATGCATTGTTCCAATCTTTACCAATTGAACCTCCCGTCTTGGTGAACAACTCTAGCTGATATTTCTCAGCAAGGCGCTGAATAAAATCATTCGGTGTAGAGGTATAAATAATAATCTTAGAGGTTGTCTTTTGATTAAGCAAAGACTGTAGGCAATCCTCTAAATAAGTGCTTTCCTTATAGGCACAAACCACAAACGTATGGTTAGTAAAACTAGTCGTCATCTTTAGCAGACTCCTTATTTTTTGATTTCAAAAGGGATAGTTCTTGGATGATAATATTAATCTGGTCCTTTTGTTTGGATAATTGCAAAGATTGCATAAAGACAATCAGCAATAAGAAAATGACCGCTAAAAATAATAGGAAATTGGAGGTTAGCTGAAAGCCAAACAGTTCGCTCAACCAAGTTGGAATTGGTGTAAAGACAGAAAATATCAGTAGAATAATCCCGACCGTCAGCCAAATTCCAGCATTCTCCAAAGAAAATTTATTTTTGTTGATACTTCTGATAATGAAATATAAAAAGAATAAGGCTACTAAAATCATCACAATTGAAAAAATATCCATCAGTCATTCTCCTTCATCAAGCCTGCCACTAAAATGGCGGTGCAGACCTCCGCCATATAGCGAATGGACTTAATCGGCGTAATCGAAGACTCTCCACCTTGGCGTTCAAACATATTAACCGGCTGTTCTTGTACGCGCATTTTGCGCTTCAACATATGCACAATTGATTCTGGCTCCGGATATTTAACAGGGTACCTGCGGGCAAAAGCTTGAATGACTTTACGACTAGCCGCCCGATACCCCGACGTCGTGTCATAGATTTTCTTACCAGTCACGAGCTTGATAAAAAAGGAAATCACATTGATACCAAAGCGTCGCATAAAAGAAGTTTGAAATTCAGAACGATTGGCCCCAACAAAGCGCGAGCCCACCGTTAAATCAGCTTCTCCCTTGACAATTGGTTCAATTAAAACTGCTAAAGAGAGAATATCGTGTTGCCCATCACCGTCAAACTGAACGGCGATGTCAAAATTATTTTCTAAAGCATATTTATAACCTGTTTGCACTGCCCCGCCAATTCCTAAATTCATCACAAGATTTACATGATGCAACTGATTGGTTTCTAAAATTTCCTGTGTCCGATCTTTTGATCCATCATTAATTACTACATAATCAAGTTCAAAATCAATTGTCCGCTGATATTCCTGAATACTTTGGACTGTCTGCAAAATACTGTCCTCTTCATTGTATGCGGGAATCACTAATAAAGTTTTCATTGTTCCTCCAATTTTAGCCCTTAAAAAGCCCCTTCGGATAAATTTACTAATGCTTATTGTAACTGAAAGCGTAAGATTTTAAAAGACAAGCTCCAGAAAAAAGAGTTAACCTAAAGAAAAATAAAAACTCCACTTTAGCTTCTTAAAAAAGTTTTGCTGATTTTTCTCCACTACAAGATGATGAAGACCACAAAAAAAGAGTCAGCTGGAATCAATTGGACTAAATGCATCTCGACATCTAGCACAACAAACCTGCTCACTCAAATTTTATTATGTATCTTATTGGAACTAAACCCGGTCAAAGTAGCGGTTAATCCGATTGACTACTTTGTTTTTAAACCGACGAATTTTCAATTCTAACCGGGCCAAACGTGATTTCTTCTCGTTGGTTGCCAAAACATATTCAAGGTGCCTCAAAGGACTGATACTAGTCGTTTCGTAGCTATCAATATCCTGTAAGAGCTCATTATAAACCGTCGCAATTTGATAATAATCCTTTGCCGTTGGTTTAAAAGCTGTTGCAGCTTCCTTTGCTGCCTGGAAATTCTCAAGCAACTCAACAATTTTCTCTGTCAGATTGGCAACATCGCCACTTTGATAAAGTTTTCCAAAATTAAAAATATTGTAGGCCGAAAGGTGTCCGGGATTATCTGATAAAATAACTGGAACGCCATTGAGCAGTGCTTCCACATAGACTAAACCGAATGTTTCCATCGCTGAAGGAAAAACACAGATATCTTGATCCGTCACTTCAGACCATGGATTTTCCAAGTTTCCCTTAAAGGTAACCCCTTTGACTTGATGCTCTTTGATATAATTTTTACACAATTTGATGTAATCATCATCCCATGCACCAATTAAGACTAGTTCAAGATCAATTGTAGATAATTGTTCAAAAGCCTTGATTAGCTCCAATTGATTTTTTCTTTTTGTGAGACGACCGACTGAAACAATCCGCCGTTTTTTTCCGGCTTTTAATTCTTGAGCATGTATTTCTGTATAAGGGGAAAATTCTTTCACTAACCGGGGGCTGAATAGTTCATTCAGCCGTTGATTTAGCTCACCACTAACGCTGTATAGTTCATTTGAATAAGCCGAAATGAAGTCAATTTTCTCCTTGTAATAACCAAACTCACCCTCTGGAAATTCATGAATCATCCAAAAATGTGGTACACCAGTAATTGCTGCGGCTACAGCCCCTTGAAACATATTTACGGTATTGGTAATCACCACGTCAATCTGGTTTTTCTCAATATATTCTTGGATGACTTTGATATTTTCCCGATGAAACATCGCCCGTTCTTCTAGTGTTCCCGGATAACCGCTGGGGGCTTCTTCCCACCACCATTTCAAAATTGGGATGAAGTTTGTTTCAATTCCTGCCTCACGACTCCGGTCAAAATAAACAATTTGGCTTTCATGGCGTGCTTGAGGAGCAACATTAAAGACTTGATGCCCACTGGCCACCAAATATTTCATCAAATTAAAATTAGAAATTTCAGCGCCATTGTCCATGGTGCCAGATGGGGAAATAAATAAGATTTTACGCATTAGGTCTTCCTCGTCTTCCATTTCAGTAACAAAAAATCTTGTTCAGATTTAAAAGGTTTTTCTCTAACTAAAGTTGGTTAGATGCTTGGTTGATAATTAAAATCGCTGGTATTTAGTTGGCTACCGCTATCCGCGATTTTAAACATGCGATTTTTTTAAATACTCCACCAATCCATCCACTTTATTTTCAGTCACACAATTTCCCAAAACATATTGATACGCTTGTTCGGCAATAGTTTGACGTCGTTCCTGATCAATCACAAGGGCTTCCAGTTTTTCAAACCAATCATGGTCATTGACTAAAATGCCAGTTTTCCCTTCTTGAATCATTTCCCGAAATGCTCCGATATCACTAGCAACAGTCGGCACTTTAACTAAAGCTGCCTCAAGCCATTTAATTTCTGATTTCGCTTCATTAAAAATTGAGGTTACCAATGGCGCCAAATTAATATCGACTTGGCTTAAAAGCGCTGGTAATTGCCGCCAATCGACAAAATCATGGGTGACAATTTGCTCTTTAAAGCTCGCGATATCCTTTGGCACATCCAAATGACCTACTAGATGCAGCTCCAGATAGGGATATTTTTTTAGTAAATCAATGATAGCCGGCTTAATCAATTCAAAATTTTCGTTATGGGTAATCGAACCGGAGAAATAGCCGATTGCGACTTTCTCAGTTGACTGACCGTACTCTCGCAGATGCTCTTGACTGATTGCGACTAATTCATCATTGGCTAAATTTCGATTTAGCAAAACTAATGACTTATAATGATACAACTCTTCCTGCAATTTTCCCGTCGAGGTAATAGACCCATCGCAGAGCATCAACATTTTTTGATAGTTATTAACGGAAGCGTCATAATTTTCTTTTTCAATTTTACTTAATCCTTGGGTATAGCTCAACATATCCGTATATTTGGTATCGATAACTAAATCATCAATATCATAAAGCACTGGTTTATCAAATTGATTAGCCAATTGAATTAACTGCTCCAAAAGTGGTGTATAGCTGGCACGATATATAATAATGTGACTAGCATCCTGTGCACCCTTTAACTGCAGCTCAGACAAATTCACTTTGCGGACGGCTAAACCAGTAGAGCGTAGCTGTTCAACTTTATTTTCCACGCGATATTTTGTTAGCTGGGGGATTACATTTTCAACGCCGTCAATAATTAGTACGTAATTTTCCCGATGCCGGTCGTGCATTTGCTGCATAATTGTTTCAATTATTTCTGGAGGATAATCCGTCGTCTTTAGAAAATTTAACAAGGCTGGCACTTCTGTTTCTCTTTGCAAGCCTTGCCAGACAAATTGCTGATTGTCATAATTAGAAAAAGCCGAGTATTTAATCAAAGGCACGCCCTCTTGAAGCATCGTTAAAGGGTGAATGTACATCGCAGAATCTTGATTATTTAAAGTAACTGCCGAATGCAGATAGCCTAAATCCGCAAAGTGTTTGGTAAAAACTGTTTCATGACGACCGATTGCTTGAAAACGAGTATTAGTTTCGCCAAGGTTTCGCCAATAATCAAAAAAACTATCCGTTAAAAAAAGCGACTTTTCTATCACTAAAAAATAAGATTGCAGGTGGACAGGGATGTACCCGTATGGATTAAATCCAGTAATATCCCCTTGTTCTTCACCATAAGATATTCCCCAAAAATCAACTCTCTTAGCCGCCATCTTTTGAAAAACTGCCGCCAAATCGCCGATTGGTCCAACATTAGTATCATTAACCAGTAAGAGCTCATCATAATCCGCCAAGCCCTTTTTTCCTAAGTAGTCAACGCCAAACTTAAAAGCTGCTGTATCATAGCCACTATTTTCTCGAAAAACGACTTCGCCGATTTTTGCTAACCGTTTTTCATCAGACTCCGGCAAACTGCCATTCACCACAATCAAAACTCTGGGGGACAATTTCGCCAGAGCTTTAAGAAAAACAATTTTGTATTCCTGTAGACGTGCTTGATTTTCAAAAATCACATAAATCAAAACCCGGCTGGGATTTTCGTAATTGTTTAATTCCCGCTGCTTTTTTAAAGCCCGTTGGCGCATCTTTGCTTGTGGATTAGGTAGTCGACTAATACCGCTTTTCAATTTTTGTTTGATTCGAGAACCTGCAACTCTGATTAAACGAGGCTCCTTAATCATCCGCACACTGTAATAGTGAATTTTTTTTAATTTGTCCTTCATACCTATTCTGCTCCTGTTTCAATGACCCACTGACCATTTCGTTTTAAAATTCCACTGCTGGAAATTCTTTCGCTTTTAGTCATCTCGGTCTTTGGAGAAATAATAATCACCGGTGAATTTTCACTATCGGAAAACGCAAAAGGCTCGTCCTTGTCATTTCTAATGGACACATTCAATTTGAGTTTGCACTGGTTTATTTCGTCTAGCTGACAAGTATAGCGGTATGTTTTAAGGCCCTTCCCGCTCGTCATTTGATCAAAAGAATTATCATTATACATCCAACTATTGCGGTCAATGTCTTCGATGGAAAAAGCAATATAAGTTTGCATATCTTCTAAAACATTGTAGCTGATTTCAAAACTAATTTCACGATTATCCCCTTCAAGCAGCTGAGGAGATAATAGTTTTACTTTAAAATCTTTAATATGCTGAACTTCTTCTACCACTTCAGCTTCTTTTAAATCTGCTTCGGCTTGATTGCTACCTTCAATAACTGTTGCTGAACCGCTTTGATTTACATTGTCCAAAGAATATTGATTGGCAACATCATCCGGGGTGCCAATTACTTTGATTTCGCCACGATCAATTAAAACCGCTCGATTACAATATTTTCTAACGGCATTCATATCGTGGGTCACTAAAATAATTGTCTTTTTAGCTTCTTTTGCCTCAGTGAAATAATCATTACATTTTCTTTGAAAGGCTTCGTCCCCAACGGCTAAAACTTCATCCAACACTAGAATATCACTCTTAGCTTGAATTGCGACTGAAAAGGCTAGCCGCACCTGCATCCCGCTGGAATAATTTTTCAACTTTTGATTCATAAATTCATGCAGCTCTGCAAAGTTTACAATGTCGTCATACATCTCATCCACTTCTTTATCAGAAAAACCTAACATTGCGCCATTCAAGTAGACATTTTCTTTTCCAGTTAATTCTGGATTAAAGCCTACTCCCAGTTCAATAAAGGAAACCAGTTTCCCATCAATTTCAACAGTACCTTGCTCTGGTACGTATATTTGAGAAATTATTTTCAATAAGGTTGATTTACCACTTCCGTTACGACCAACAATTCCAAAAAAGTCGCCTTTTTCTACACCAAAAGAAAGTCCTCTTAAGACGTGCTGTTCTTGATAACCCTTGATGCCTTTAAAATAATTCACCAAGGTTCTTTTTAAACTAGTAGTACTCTCAGTCGGCAAACGGAACGTTTTATATATATTATCTATTTTAACTGCGTACTCTTTTTTCTCTTCCATATTAAATAATCTCCGCAAATTTCTTAGAATTTTTAATGAAGATGCGATAACCGATAATTAAAATTAAAAATGGTAAAACATACGGAATCGCAATGAGCCAATTCGTATTAATCATCTGCCAAACCGGTGTGTAGGCTTCACCGATGGTCAAATACCGCAAATCTTGAATCAGCTGGGCCATCGGGCTAAGCATTAATAATTTGGCAATTGTCGGACTGTAATCCACCACTAGAGAAATCGGATAAATAATTGGCGTTAAATACATTCCAGCCTGCAAAACAATTTCCCAAATCGGACCAATATCTCTAAATCGGACATAGATTGTTGCCAAAATAAAGGAAACCCCTAAAGAGAGAGCATAAAGTTCCACTAACAATAATGGTGCCAACCAGAAATAAGCGCTTATCGTCACACCATTAATTAAGCCAAACAAAAATACAATGACTAAACTAATTAACAAATTAATCAAAGCATTCAGAGAAATCGATATCACAATAATTGAGGAAGGAAAACTTAATTTTCTTAACAAATCCCCACGGGTTACAATGGAAGACATCCCTAAGTTTGTCGTTTCATTAAAGAAGCTCCAAATCACTGTCCCTAACAACAAAGCAACTGCGAAATTGGGAATTCCTTGTCCGAATTTTAAAAATCGGACAAAAACGATATATTGAACTGTAAACAGCATTAATGGTTTTAAAATTGACCAAACATAGCCCATTAAACTCCCTTGATAGCGCAGTTTAAAATCAGTCTTTACTAATTCCTTTAGCAAAATTAGATTTTTCTTTTCAAACATATTTTTCTCCTTATAACTTTTGGAATATTTTCATTTCATATTATTATAGTAGCTGATATTTTACACTTAAAAAAGTATACTCGACATCGGCCCCTTTCTCAACAAAAATCTGCAGTCTCCACTATAGCAAGCAGAAGTAAAGAAAAGCTTAATAAAAAGCATCTTAAAATCTAAAATTTGATTTTAAGATGCTTTTTTATTTAAAGATAGAATACTGTCAAATCTTTACTCACTTGTCAGATTCCTTCTGATTGCCAAAGCCGGTCATTTCTTCTTCAGCTTTTTGCCCTGCGGCTGTTGATGATCTCCCCTTATTTTCTTCTTCAAAATCATCTTGCTCATCAGCCCCAGTCAATTTTTTCACCTGATCGACAAGTCCTTTACGCTCCTCTACCTCGTGGCCCGTTGTATACTCAGCCACGACTGCATTGATAATACCACCTAAGATAATAATCATCGCTGCAATATTCAACCAAATCATCAAGACAATGAAACTACCGATAACTTGGTAGCTGCTGACCCGAGAAGCAAAAAAACGAGCATAAAGTCCAAAAACTTGTGACAAGAGCATCCAGCCGACAGTTGCAAAAATTGCCCCCGGTAAAACTGAACGCAAGGATACTTTTGCATTGGGAACCACAAGATAAATCAGCCCCATTATAACTAGTAAGCCGATAGCCGTCACCGGCCAACGCAAGGTTTGAAAAGTTGAGAGCCATTCAGTCGGAAATTGTAAAATCGGCTGTAAATATTCTGTAATAATGCGGCCTAAACCAAATACCAACGTCGACAGTGCCAGTGCCACCATAAAAAGAATAATCACCAACAAAGATACGATACGGACGATGATAAAGTTTCCGCGCTTTTCAACACCATAGGCTTTATTCATGGCAATCTGCAGTGCGTTAATACTTTGGCTGGCCGACCATAAGGCCGCCAATGCCGAAATAGACAATAATCCTCCAGATCCTTGTGTTAACAAATCTTCAATGGCATCCCCCAGAAAAGAAAAAATTTGACTGGGAATCACTTCTTTTAAATAGGTTAAAACAACTTCAGCATCCAAATTTAAAAAAGGCAAAATATTACCAATCGCAATCAGCAATGGAAAAAGCGAGAGCAGCAGGTAATATGCCACAACCACCGAGCTATTTGTCAGCTCGGCTTCGGCCATTCGTGATTGAACAACACGAATAAATTGGGAAACCTGTAGTCGCTGTTGCAGTCGTTTAAACACTGTACCCGCTCCCTTAAAAACTTTAGTAAGTTCCTTCTTCCCCTTGTGAGGTTAAAATTCTTGGACCCTCCTTAGTTATTGCAAACGTATGCTCATATTGACAGCTTAATCCGCCATCCAAAGTATAGGCAGTCCAACCATTAGGATCCATTTTCATTCGCCAAGTCCCTGTATTTACCATGGGCTCAACAGTAATCACCATACCTTCTTTCAGACGAAGGCCTTTACCTTTTTCTCCATAATGGGGAATTGACGGACTCTCATGAATGGTCGGCCCAATGCCGTGGCCGACAAAATCCCGTACCACTGAGAACCCTTCACCTTCAACATATGTTTGAATTGCATGACCAATGTCGCCAATGCGATTACCAATTTGCGCTTGTTCAATACCAATATACAAAGCTTTTTTGGTAACTGCCATCAAACGGTCTAATTCTGGTGTCGACTCGCCGACCACATATGACCAGCAGGAATCTGACATAGCACCTTTTAAGTCAATACACATATCAACCTTAATTAAATCACCGCTTTTTAAGGGCTCTTTCCGTGGAAAGCCGTGGCAAATTTCATCATTGATGCTGATACAAGTTGCATACTCGTATCCTTCAAAACCAATTTGGGCTGCAACACCACCATGACTTTCAATAAAGTTGCGAACAAAAACTTCAATGTCCCAGCTGCTAATTCCCGGTTTAATAAAGTCCCGCAAATGGCGATGAACATCAGCTAATAATTCTCCAGACTCATCCATAGCATCAATTTCACGGGTGGATTTTAATGTAATCATTTCAATTATCTCCTCAATCTTTCACTTCTTTAGACCTGAGGCTGAGACATTAGTTAGAACAAAGTCAAACTTTACGAACGACAGCTAGTGAAAACCACTAGAAATTGTTAATTTGCGATTCGTACCTACTGGACAGCAAGGGCAAGTATAACATAGTTCGAAATTTCTTCTGTAAAAAGACTAATCTCACAGGCTCAAGGAAGAATCCCTATTCCAAAGAGTTTTCTGAACCTAGTTTAACGAATCTTTTAAAAAAAGTAAAACACTCCCACCTAAAGAAGTTATAAGATGGTTAAACTTAGTTTGTCGACCCTTTAATCCCATCGTTTTTTGTGCTATATTCTTAAATAGTTACAATTACAAGGAGTAGGTGTCATGGGAGTTACAGTTTTATTTTTTTCAGTTTTATTTTTCGGATTATTTTATTATAAGGAAAGAAAGTTACGTTTATTTTCCTTTGTGTTAGTTACATTAAATAGTTTTTTATTTGGTTTAGTACTTTACAGCAACTTTTTTACCCCGTTAGACTTTGCCTCTACAAATGAGATATTTTTTTTTCCTAACACCGATATGCTAGTCGTTGCCTTAACCGTAACATCGCTTTGTCTAATCCCGATTATTTGCGATTATTTATTTGAAACAGCACCTAACATCAGGATTGTTCATCGTTATCAAGAAAGTTCCACTTGGTTAGCTATCACTTTGCGCATTTTATTGTATCTCGCAGCCTTTATCTTGATTTTTGCTGGCTTTCTATTTTTAAATTCTTGCTATTGGGCTTTGAATTATTTTGGTGAATTAGATATTAATCAAATCGTTTACACTTTAAGCCAGCCTCTGGAGGGTAGCTCCTCAGTTCAGATGGAAAGTTTTGTTTTTGGGCCTTTGCTGTCTAGCGCTTTAATTAGTAGCTTGGTGTGGTGTGGACTGTATTTCTTAATTAGGTATAAAATAACTTCTCCTGGCAAAGCTCAAGAAAGTTCCCGTTCTTTCCTTCGTTTCTTAGCAATTCCCATTGCTTTAATCTTAACCGTTGGAAATCTTTTTTTAGGGATTTCAGCATTTGGCTTTGAAAACGTTAAAAGTGCTTTTTTTGATAAGACAAAGCTTTTTGAAAGTTATTACGTCGAGCCTCAAACTGTTGCTATCGAGTTCCCTGCAGAGAAAAGGAATCTGATCTACATTTATGTGGAATCGTTAGAGACTACTTTTACCTCGTCAGAGCTTGGCGGTGCGCAGTCTGAGAACTTGCTCCCTGGCTTAACTAATTTAGCTTTAGAAAATACTAATTTTTCAAATACAGAGCTCTTAGGCGGGGCCTTGACTCTGCCAGGAACCAACTTTACTGCTGGCGGACTCGTTTCACAAACCTCTGGCACGCCCGTAATTACTTCCATTAATGAAAACGAGTACGGCGATGAAACTAAGAGTTATTTGCCCGGTGCGTACTCACTCGGGCAAGTTTTAGAAGAGAACGGTTATCAAAACTACTTTATGTTAGGTTCAGATATCGCCTTTTCGGGAAGAGATAAATATTTCTCTCAGCATGGTGATTATGAGTTTTTTGATTATTATTATGCCAAAGAGCAACAATGGATCCCTGAAGATTATAGTGTTTGGTGGGGATATGAAGATGAAAAATTACTTGAATTTGCTAAAAACGAACTGGACCAAATTGCCAGCTTAGGTACACCTTTTAATTTTACAATGCTAACAGCGGACACGCACTTTCCCGACGGTTTATTGACAGAAAATACTCCACAACTTTTTGACTCGCAATATGCAAATGTGATCCATTGGAGTGACGCTATGCTGACTGAATTTATTCAATATATCCAGCAGCAGCCTTATTACGAGAACACCACAATTATTATCACTGGTGACCATTTAAGTATGGACACAGGCTTCTTTGAAGATTTAGATGCTGATTATACTCGGACTGTCTTTAATACGATTATTAATCCAGCTACCACAATTGCTACAGAAGATACAAAAAATCGGCAGTTTTCAAGTTTAGATATGTATCCAACTACTTTAGCTGCCCTTGGAGCGACTATTGAGGGTGACCGTTTGGGCCTAGGCACCAACTTGTTTTCTAGCAAAGAAACGCTTGTGGAGGAGCTTGGATATGATACAATGTACAGTGAACTGCAAATGCGGTCATCTTATTACACTAAAAAATTGATGGGTAATACAGATGTAGGCGTGAGTATCAGTCAAGCAAGTACCGAGTAATAACATAGGAGTGAACAGATTGGCGTTAGCAAAAATTGTTTATGCGAGCTTAACAGGTAATACAGAAGAGGTTGCCGATATTGTCGCAGAAGCTTTAGAAAACTTAGATTTGGAAGTTGAGTTAAACGAATGCACACAGGTTGATGCTTCAGATTTTGAAGACGCAGATTTGTGTATCGTTGCCACTTATACTTATGGCGATGGTGATTTACCGGATGAAATTGTTGATTTTTATGAGGATTTATTGGAATTGGATTTATCCGGGAAAATTTTCGGCGTCTGTGGCTCTGGTGATACTTTTTATGATGATTTTGGCAAGTCGATTGACGACTTTGAAGCTGCCTTTCTTAAAATCGGCGCAACAAAAGGCGCCGATGCGGTGAAAGTTGATTTAGCTGCTGAGGAAGAAGATATCCAAAAATTGGAAGCTTTTGCGAAAAAATTAGCTGAGGCGCTATAAAATCTCTAAAAAAATGATAGCTATACCTGGTTCACGTTCACTATCATTTTAGAGGTTGATATCACTGCGTATTAAAAGGTTTAGGGAATTTTTTTCCTTAAACCTTTTTCTTTTTTTCAAAAAAGGGGCTGTCGAAAATAAGGCAGCGTTTCAAAACTGAGATCAACTTTCATAAAAACATTCACCCACTGGTAAAAGCAACGTGTTACTTTTCTCAACTTTGCAGTTTTCTTTTTTCAAGAAAGTGATACAATAAAGTATAAAATACTTTTATTAAGGAGGCAGCTGAATGGACTTTCCTTCTAAAGCAGCTGAAAAAAAATATTTTGAGCAAACGGCCAGTTTTGAAGAATTTATTGCCTGGTATCAGCAACAGGAACATCCCACTTATGAAAAGCCTTCTTTGACAGTTGATATTGTATTGGTTTGCTACAATAAAATTGCTGATGAGATAAAGTTGTTACTCATTCAAAGAAAAAGTCATCCTTATCGCAATTCTTGGGCCCTTCCCGGTGGCTTTGTCAATCCAGATGAATCAGCGGAAGCCAGTGTGTTGCGGGAAACTTTTGAGGAAACCGGCGTCAGTATTACTGATGAGAATATTGAACAGCTTCATACCTTTTCAACACCTGGACGTGATCCCCGTGGTTGGGTCGTAACAGTTAGTTATCTAGCATTTATTGGCGAGGAAGCCTTGGTTGCTGGTGATGATGCAAAAGAGGTTGGCTGGTTCACGTTGAAGCATCAAGGCCAGCAGTTATTTTTGACTAAAGATGAGATTGAAATTGTTTTAGATATTCCTTCGGGAAAATCGGTTGGTAAAAATACTTTAGCCTTTGACCACAATCAGCTGATTTTAAAGGCCTATCAGCGAATTATTAATAAAATGGATCATGAACCGCAAGTGCTTTTAGTTTTAGGCGATAGCTTCACGATTACTGAGGCCCGTAAAGTTTTTGCCAATTTCTTAGGGGTCGATTATAAGTCGATTGACCATTCTAACTTTAAAAAAGCAATGTTAGGCTATTTTGAGGAAATCGGCGAGCGCCCTGTTGGCATTGGTCGCCCTTCAAAAATATATCGATTGAAGGCTGAGGTCATTACTGACAGTTCTCGTTAATATTCAGCTTGGATAGCTCTATGGTAACTGCACTTAGAAAAACTCAAGGTTGCAAAAAAATTTTCCCAAAACAAAAACCATATGTCGAAACAATTCCTGTTTTATTGTTTCGACATATGGTTTTATTTATTTTTTCGGGCAGAATTTTTTACTGCAGTTTTGCAATAGTTTTAAAGAGTCTAGATTGTCATCATCTTTGACAATTCTAAAATAGAAGGTCTCATCGTTTGCCAAAAAACTCAGCCAATACTCTTCGGGTGTATCTTCCAGAGAAACCTGCTGTAAATCCTGCCAAAAGAAATGGGTGATAAATTTTCGTTTATCAAAGGCTCCCAAACCCAATAAAGAATGATTTCGTTTCACAATCAACCGCTTTTTACCAAAAGCTAATAAGTATTCTTCTTCCTTCAACGCGGTCCATGCCAGATTAGCCGAACCCTGCCAATGATTTTTCGAATTAAAATTCAACTGCCGCCGAGCGATAAGATAATTATTCTTGGGAGCTAGACCAACGTAATAAACAAACGAATGCAACTCTCGCGTTGATAACTGCTGAATCTTTTCCATACTCAACCTCCTCGTCCTGGTTAAATCTCAACTGCTTTTGCCTTATAATAAAACTCTGCGCAACACACAACTACTCACTTCATCCTATAAAATAAAAAAATATTCAGAAAATATTTCACCGTCATCTTGATACTCTTAATATTACCTCAAGTCTTGCTTTTTGAATATCAGCCCTGAGACCTATTTTTAAAATAAATCACTATCAGCTTTGAAAACTACTTGTTTATCAGTCTTTAATTCGAATTTCTGAAAATGCTTCCTCAAAAAATTTTTAGAAAAAAATATGCCAACTATTTGAAAAGAGTCAGTATTTCACAGAACTGCTTTATGCTATAATTAAATTGAAAGCGTTTTCTTTTTGTTGTTCTGCAATTTTTCAAAACGATTCCGAGCCTTGTTGTTGAGTCAAATGAGTTTCATTTACTAAAAGGAGGAGTTCTATGAATAAGGTAATCACCTTGGAGCAAGTAACTGAACAGCTGCATGACGGCATGTCGATTATGATTGGTGGATTTTTAGGAATTGGTGCTCCGTTGCGATGTATTGAAAAAATTGTTGCATCTGGTGTCAAGGATTTGACGATTATTTCGATAGTCTCATCAAATCCTCCAGGAGGCTTTGATATTGCTCCGCTATTTAAAAACAAACAGGTAAAAAAATATATTACCTCTCATATCGGAACAACCGAAGAAGTGCAGGAAGCGATTAAGAACAATGAAATTGAGGTAGAGCTTTTCCCAATGGGGACTTGGACAGAAAAAATTCGTTGCGGCGGATATGGCCTCGGTGGGGCTTTGACTCCTGTTGGCATCGGAACAAAAATGGAAGAAGGCAAACAGATTATTGAAGTCGAAGGCAAAAAATATATTCTTGAAGTGCCTTTGCGGGCTGACTTGGCCATTATTAAAGGCTACCGAGGAGATACATTAGGCAACATTGAATATCGAGGAGCTTCGATTAACAGTAATCCCATTATAGCAGCCGCAGCTGATTTCACAATTGCCGAAGTCAATGAGATTGTTGCAGTAGGCGACTTAGAACCGATTCGAGTTGGTACACCAAGCGCTTTTGTAAAAGCTGTTGTTCAAGGAAATACTCTTGATGAACAGGAAGAAGTAATGGAACAGCGCTGGATTGAAACCAATCGTTTTGCTAAATAAAGGAGGGATAAAGATGAATGATCGAGATAAAATGTCAAAGAGAGCCGGTTTAGAATTAATTGGTGCTTCCGTTGTAAACTTAGGCTTTGGGATGCCTGTCAATGTCGCCAACTTTATTCCTGACGGTGTGGAGGTGCAGCTGGAAACAGAAAATAGTGCGTTGGGTATGGGGCCGACACCGAAACTTGGTGAGCAAAATTCTGATAATGCCAATGCTGCTGGCTTTCCTATTACTCTTTTACCCGGGGCTTCGATTTTTGATGTCGGGGTTTCCTTTGGCATCATCCGTGGCGGCCACGTTGATGTGGCCATCTTGGGGGCCTTAGAGGTCGATCAAGAAGGCAGTATCGCCAACTGGTCAATGCCGAGCCGTTCACCGGGAATGGGCGGTGCTATGGATTTAGTAGCGGGCGCTAAAAAAATTGTCATCATGCTGACTCATACAAATAAAGCCGGCCAATCAAAAATTTTGAAAAAATGTACCTTACCTTTAACCGGCTACGGCGTTGTCGATATGATTATCACTGAAAAAGCTGTCTTTAAAATGGTGGAGGGGCAATTAGTTTTGAGTGAAAAAGACCCTGCGTTATCAGTGGAAGATGTCAGAGCAATCACTGAGGCGGAATTTGAAGTAGCGGCAGATTTAAGGGATTATCAGATTTAACAGAAAGCTTTCACTCAGTAGAGCTGCGAAATTTCTTTAAATTTGATTATGTCATGATATCACTGCAGACATAAGAAATTGCGAAAAATTTATTATAGACATCAGCCTGACTAATCAAACAGTCAGGCTGTTTTTATTTTTTTAAAATAAAAAAACTTGCCTCAATCAGCCTAGTAGCCAGAGTCAGCAATGATGCTGACTCTAGACGACCTTCTGATAATCGAAGACAAGTTTTATTTATTAAAATTAAAAAATGTTACTCTTTGCCCATCGCCCGTTGGATAGCTTTCACAATTTCCACGATTGGAATAATTGCAAATGAGGCCCCTAAGACGATTGCCCATTGATACATATCCAGATGTGCCACCCGGAAAATATCATTTAAGCCTGGTACGACAATAATCACCATCATTAATGCAAATGATAATAGAATCGCCCAGTTAAAGGTTTTATTGCGGAACGGTCCGACTTTGAACAGTGACTGGTGGATGGATTTTACGTTAAAGGCATGGAACAATTGCATTAAGCCCAACGTTGCAAATGCCATCGTCAATGCATCACTGTGGATTGCATCGTAACCAGTGTGAACTGGCCATTGAATTGCTGCCCAGTAAACGAAAAGAACCGTCGCACCTTCTAAGATACCTTGGTAGATAATACTGCTAAGAACACCGCCAGAGAAGAGATTGGAATTACGGCCCCGTGGTTTGTGGCTCATCAAATCTTTTTCAGCCGGTTCCATTCCTAAAGCAATCGCTGGGAATGTATCAGTTACTAAGTTAATCCATAATAAATGAATTGGCAATAACGTATCCCAACCAAGTAAAGTTGCGATAAATAAAGTTAAGACTTCCCCTAAGTTGGCAGCCAATAAATATTGAACAGTTTTTTGAATATTGGAGAAGACTTTACGGCCTTCTTCCACGGCAACGACGATAGTCGCAAAGTTATCGTCGGCTAAGACCATATCAGAAGCACCTTTAGAAACTTCCGTTCCGGTAATCCCCATGCCGATACCGATATCTGCTTGCTTCAATGAAGGCGCATCATTCACCCCGTCACCGGTCATCGCAACTACTTTACCTTCAGTCTGCCACGCTTTAACAATCCGAACTTTATGCTCTGGTGAAACCCGAGCATAAACGGAGTATTCATGAACCCGCTTAGCAAATTCTTCATCTGACATTTCATTTAATTCAGCACCTGTTAAAACAGCATCATCATCACCGGCTTTAATAATTCCTAAACGCGCGGCAATCGCTTCGGCTGTATCACGGTGGTCACCGGTAATCATAATTGGACGAATACCAGCTTTTTTAGCCATCCGCACAGCTTCAGCAGCTTCTTTACGTTCTGGGTCAATCATGCCGACTAAGCCAGCAAAAATTAAATTATTTTCTAAGTCTTCTGTCGTTAATTCTGCTGGGATTGCATCAAGATATTTGTAAGCCATTCCCAACACCCGCAAAGCTTGTCGAGCCATGTCGGTATTATTTTCTAAAATAATATTTTTTTCTTCGGCTGTCATCGGTTTTACTTCACCGTTTAATAACACTTCGGTTGTCCGTTGTAATAAGACATCCGGCGCACCTTTAACAGCCACTAAGAATTTACCATTGGCTAATTGATGAATGGTGCTCATCAATTTCCGATCAGAATCAAATGGCAATTCTGCGACCCGTGGTTCAGCAGCAACTTTTTCCGTTACGTTAAAGCCATGATCTAACCCGTATTGCACCAAAGCCGTTTCGGTTGGATCGCCAATCAAAGAGCCGTCTTGGGCAAATTTAGTATCATTGGCATAGGTCATCACTTTTAATGCTAGATTGTCATGACTAACATCATCGCCAGCCGGTACTTGGGTATTGTCAAAAAAGATTTTTTCAACGGTCATTTGGTTCAATGTCAACGTACCAGTTTTATCAGAGGCAATAATATCTGTTGAACCTAATGTTTCAACAGCTGGTAATTTTCGAATAACGGCATTTCGTTTGGCCATTACTTGAGTACCTAGAGCTAAAATAATTGTTACAATCGCTGGCAGCCCTTCCGGAATGGCTGCAACGGCTAAGGAAACAGAAGTTAACAGCATATCAATTGGGTCAGTTCCGTTAATCACGATTCCTACAACAAACATGATGACAGCTATCACAATAATTGCGATGGTTAAGAATTTACCTAAGTCATTTAAATTGGTTTTCAACGGTGTTTCTGTTTCATCCGCTTGAGCTAACATGTTGGCGATTTTACCAACTTCGGTATTCATCCCAGTGTTTACAACAACCCCGGTACCACGACCGTAAGTCACGTTAGAGTTTGAATAAGCCATGTTGATTCGGTCACCGATACCAATATCAGTGCCTTCTAAAACAACGATTTCTTTTTCAACTGGCACTGATTCACCAGTTAAAGCTGCCTCTTCAATTTTTAATGAATTAGAGCTGATTAAACGCATATCTGCTGGGACAACATCCCCAGCTTCCAGCAAGACGATGTCCCCTGGGACTAATTCATTACTTTTAATTGACAAAGTGTGGCCATCTCGTAAAACATTCGCATTGGGCGTTGACATTTCTTTCAAAGCTTCAATCGCTTGTTCGGCTTTGGATTCTTGGAAGACACCCATCACAGCATTGATTACAACTACTAGAAGAATGATGATAGAATCAACAAGCTCGTGGGAGACGACTGCTGAAATAATTGCTGCTGCAATCAATACAATAATCATCATATCTTTGAACTGTTCTAAAAATTTCATGAAGAGACTTTTTTTCTTGCCCTCTTCCAGCTCATTGAGACCATATTCTTGAATTCTCTTTTGGGCTTCACTAGCACTTAACCCTTCGGCAGACGACTGAACTTCCTGCAGGACCTCAGCCTCTGTTTGCGCATAAAAGGGAGCTTGAACCTGCGCCTTTTTTTCTTCTGACATTTTCATCCTCCTAATTTTTAAATATGTGCTGCGGGATTTCAGAGTAAAAAAAATAGACTCACGTACACTCAAAAAGCGTACATAAGTCTCACTATTTAAGACAGCGCCAGAAAATTTCTTCCGGTGTTGGTGACGCTGTCACAGCAAACTCTTTGCTGCTAGTTACTCCCTCATGTAAATACCACAGGCGATATTTAATTACAAAATCAATTATAACTGTTGCAAGAGGGGACTGCAATCTTTTTAAGGAATTTTTTCAGGTAAAGGTTTTCACTCTGTTAGAAATAAAAAAATTATTGAAATTGGAAATTTTTATGACCGACTGCAAAACTCTTAGCATGATACAACCAAGAACCGCCATCACCGCTGCCGTCATTTGAGCAGATGACCAGCTGCTTTTGCTCTGGATAAACGGCAACACTTGTCGAACGCAGCATCTGCCGCTGGATTCTTTCCGGCAGGAAAATCTGTTCAATCGGTAGGCCTTCTGGATTAAAGACCAGCACACGCCCTTGCATATACATGGCAACGTATAAGTTTCCCAGAGCATCGATACAAATTGAATCTGGTCCTTCCAAGCCGCTAAAGTGATAAGGCACGGCACTGCCGTATGCCGGGATTGTGACATGATCCTCCGCTAGACTCCAAAAATGCAAACGATTGTTGCTCATCTCTGTTGTCCACAAGCCATCATTGGTTGGATTTAAAGCCACACCATTGGGTACGGCCATATTGCCCATCACTTGGGTAATTTTTTGATAATCGGCAGACACATAATAGACTCCGCCAATCGGGTTGCAGGAATACCCTTTAAAATCGGTAAAATAAAAACCGCCTGCTTCATCAAAAATCAAATCATCAATCACAAAACCAAAGGAGGCATTAACAATTGTTTCTAGCCCGCTACCATCTGGCTGCATAGCAAGGACGCTGCCGGTACTCTCCATATCGCCTAGACAGCAAATAAATAAGCGTCCGTCCCGATGAATTTTCAAAGCTGCTGGATTTTGACTTTCCAACAGCGCAATTTGTGTCAGCTGCATTTCAGGCAGCTGCAAACAATAAATCCCGCCACCAAAAACATCGACAAAATATAAATCCCCCTTACGATCAAAACAGAGTCCCTCCAGCTGCATTTGCTGGTCTGATACTTTAAACCACGGCTCAGCCACTTGATAAGGGATGGTTAATTCATGATTTGGTAGTAAGCCTGGTTGTAAAAATTTATCGCTCCGCATAAAATTCCTCCTTTACTAAAGAAAACGATTTCATTGAAATCATAGCATTTTTTTCAACGAAAGAAAAATTTTCTTTTTTTAGCTCGTCATTTTTTCAAAATTGAGCAAGATATATCAAAAAAAGTTTTTTTAATCCTGCTATACTTTGATTACAGGAGGAAGCAGCCTATGCATACCGCTGAAATTCAACAAGCGATTACTTTCATTGAAGCTAATTTGACTGAAAACTTATCTTTGGCGTCAGTCGCCGACACTGTCGGACTGTCGAAATTTTATTTTCACCGCCTGTTTAAAAAAGAAGTTGGCATCCCCCTTTATACCTACATCAAGGAAAGACGGTTAACGCTGGCCAGCAAACTATTGACCCAAAGCCAAATCAGCATTTTAGAGATTGCCTTAGTCGCCCAATTTGACTCGCAAGAAGCTTTTAGTCGAGCCTTTAAGCAAAAATTTCATCTGCCACCTAAGCTTTATCGAAAGACTTTAACAAATTTAATTTCTCAGGAGGAAAAAAATATGACAACAACTACTGAAATTTCTGGCTGGCTATTTTCCGGCAGTGCCAGTGAAAAATATCAACTAGAACTCGACCAGCAAACCTTTCATTCTGGAACCCAAGCTGCCCTGCTGAAAAGCACCGCTGACACTTTTGAACAACCGGACTTTGCCACAATTTTACAGCAGTTTACACCGGAAAATTATCTTGGTAAACGGGTAAAATTTTCGGCCTTTATTAAAGCCGATGAAGTCGTTGGCTGGGCTGGTTTATGGATGCGGATGGATGGTGGCTTCACCGATACAATTTTAAAATTTGATAATATGCAAAACCGGCCTATTCAAGGCACTCGTGATTGGAACTACTATTTTACTGTTTTAGATGTCCCTGTGGAAACCACCATCATCAATATCGGCATTCTTTTACAGGGTGCAGGAAAAATTTGGGTGGATAGCGCCAAGTTTGAAGTGGTCGACCACACTGTGCCCACCACCGATTGGAAGGAAGAAGAAATCTATCAAGCTGGGCCAACGAATTTAGACTTTGAAAAAAACTGACAGCGCAAAAAAAACCCTGATTGGTGACTGTGCCAATCAGGGTATTTATCTGTTTATCAACTCAACGTCAAATATTTTTTTATTAATTTAAAAATTAGCAGTCCATACCAACCTATTTATCCGCACTCCAAAAATCAGCGGCCGTACCCTGCTCCATGCCCATCACAAATTTTTCGCGAATATCTCCATAAGTCTCTGAAAGCTGGGTCACCAAATGTTTCATTTCTTCTCGTTTGGTTTTTTTATCCACCGGGCAAGGATTAAAAATCACCGGCAGCTCTTCTCTTTTCACAAAGCGTTTGATTTCCGTCTCCTCTAGATAAAGCAGCGGGCGAATTAAAGTGACGCCGGTTCTTGTCAGATAGCTTTTAGGTTCAAAGCTATTCATTTTCCCATGGAGTAAAAAATTCATGAAATAAGTTTCAATGGCATCATCCAAATGATGCCCCAACGCAACCTTCTGGCAGCCTAATTCTTTTGCCCGGTTATATAAATAGCCGCGGCGCAATTTAGCACACAAGGAGCAAGGCGATTTTTCTTCGCGGATATCAAACACGACTTGGGCAATATTAGTATCCACAACATCTAATTGATAACCTAAGGATGCCACAAAATTTTCTAGAGGTGTTATATCCATTTCAAAGCCCATCGCTAAACTGATTGGCACAATTTCAAAATCAAATCCTAGCCGCTGCTGCCGGCGAATCATATCTAAAAAATAGAGCAAACTGGTACTGTCTTTCCCACCGCTCATGCCAATCGCTACTCGGTCCCCCGGTTGAATCATTCCATGATTTAAAATCGCTCGGCGAATTGGATTGTAAAATCGCTGATTATCTTTTTTGACAAACGTCATTTTCTCACCTCAATAAGTTCTTTTCATTTATTATTGCTGAGGAATTTTCAGAAGTCTAGGGAAATTAAAAAAATCTCAGCTAATCAAAAAACTGCTAGCAACAAGTAAGATTCCTTCTTGCTGCTAGCAGTTCGTCAAAAATTTCAGATACGCTTTCTTACTCGTCTTGATAAAAGCCCATGTCAAGACTGTATTGCTCGCCACTGACAATGTCGTATTGAATCATTTGGTACTCCTCGTAAATTTCCTCCTGCGGGCTGGAGAGCTGGGCTGTTTCAAACCACTGATTGCCTTGGTAGTACAAGCCCTTTTCAAAGGCTGGTAAGAAATCCTCAACAGCTAACAGCATCTCATAAAAACCAGTCGTTGATTGATTGCTTTGACTCAATAAATTAGGCGCGAAGTAAAACGGACTAGTAATGGTATCATGGGTCTCCTGCTGCGTTAACTCGCCGGCAGAATCATAAATTAGAAATTGCGTCTCATGCAGTGTCGCCCCAGCATTTTCCTCTTGAATCTCATCGGAATAAATTCCTGGTAAATGATCGCCCCAGAACACAACTAGCGTCCGTCGATCTAATTGATTCAACTCAGTCAAAAATTCCTGCAACGCTTCAGAGCTATAAGCAATATCCTGCAGATAATTATTTAACGAAGCGCTGTTGTCATTGCCGGTGGCGGAATAATTCAAAGTCGAATATTTGCCAGAATACGGCATGTGGGTCTGCATAGTGACGAGATGGACAAACTGTGGCGTCTCATCGGTGCTCAACAGGTCCATAATTTCTGAATAAGCCGCAGCGTCAGAAATATAAGGATTATTTTCAATCGTATCGGTATGGGTCATCGTGTCTTCATATAAAAAGTCATCAAAGCCTAGTTTTTCATAGACATCTTGCCGCTTATACATTGAAGTATTGTAAGGATGAATGGCCGTCGTTTGATAGCCTCGGCCACTTAATAGCGAAACCATCGACGGTAGCTGGTCGAGATTAGAGACTAACATCGTATACGGTGTGGTCATTTGAACATTCATCAAGCCCATCGACAAACTGGTTAGAGCTTCAAATTCAATGTTGGCAGTCCCGCCGCCGTAATTTTGTGACAGCATTTTTCCGCTGTAGGTTTCATCAGCAACCGCATAATAATCTGCCAAAGGATCCCCTTCAACGGTAATGCCGCTTAAATTGGCTGGGTCTGAAAAGCTTTCACTCATCACATAAATGATATTCGGCTCTTCATCGGTTGCCGTTTGATTGTTTTCCGTTGCTTGACTTTGGTATTTATCGACAATTTCTTGGACGGCTTCTTTAGAATAGCCGGCTGGCTCATCCATCGCATCAACGTTTAAATTATATAAAAAGCCGCCGACAAAGCCGACATTATAATAATTCATCTGCTGGCTGTAGGGAATCCATAGAGCCGTCTTATTATAGGCTTGACGCAATAGATTGTCTTCATTATTAAAATCACTGAAATAAACTAATAAACCACTGGAAAGAACCAAACCCACTACCCGCAGAATCTGCAGCTTGCGGTTCATCTTAAAGCTGCGGTAAATTTGATGGATAAAGACCGCCAAAATTAAAACGGCTAAAATCATCAAGAAGACAAATGGACCGGTGCCGACCATTTCCCGTAATAGTCCGAATTCGACAATCATTTTTAAATCATCGGGATAAATCGGCTCCTCCCGATAGAGCATTTTCAAATAATCGGCATAGCCTAAAACGCCAATCACAAACGTATAAAAAATGGCGCCAATAGTGACTGAGCCGGCAATCGACATGATAAAGACTAATAGCGTGCCTAAAACCAGACTGCCTAAGAAAAATTTTTCCACATGCCACGAAAAAGCAAATTTGAATGCTAGGCTTGTATCATAATCATTTTGACTCCACTGCAGATAAAGATTGCTGATAATCACTAAGATAAACAATAAAACGACCGTCAAAACTAGCTTGACGATTGGCTGTTTCAAAAACTGTTTGATTTTTTTTCCTACTGCTTTCACTAGGGCCTCTTTCCTCAGAGCCGGCACTTTAAAAATGTCCATCTGCAAATGCTTTCCAGCGCAAAAGACTGGGGCAATTGTTTAATTTTGCCCCAGAATATTCTGTTGACTCGATTGCGACTGTGACATTAGTCTTTTTAACAGATGAAAGCTCGAACTATCTTATAGTTACTCTTGCGGTCCAGTAGGCCCGAATCGCAAATTAACCATATCATCTAGTGGTTCTCACTAGCTATCCCTCGTAAAAATCGGCTCTCTTCTAACTAATGTCACGGCCTCAAAAAATCCGCTGTATTCGTTAATAGTCACACTTGCTTTATGTTTCGCTACCAGACTCGACATTTAACTCTATGTACCAGGACACCTTAACTCAAGTACGAGTCAACATGTCCTGCATCGATTTATTTCCAAAAATCATCGAAAATTGTAATAGGTAGATGACGTTTGTGGAGTGTCTTTTGCCACCAGCCTTCAATTGTCGCTTGAGCTTTGGCTGAGACAGCCTTGCCTTCTGTGTAATCATCAATCTCATCATAGGTGACACCTAAAGCCGCTTCATCGGCCAAGAGTGGCTGGCCGTCTTCTAAATCAGCTGTCGGCGTTTTCGTGTAGATTTCCGGTGCTGCGCCCAATTCTTTTAAGAGCATTTTTCCCTGCCGTTTGTTCAAACGAAACAGCGGTAAAATATCTGCCCCGCCATCGCCAAATTTTGTAAAGAAACCGGTGATGTTTTCAGCGGCGTGGTCGGTTCCTAAAACCGCACCGTTTTTTTCGCCGGCAATCCCATATTGAGTAATCATCCGTTGACGGGCTTTGATATTGCCCTTATTAAAATCGCTAATCGTTACACCAGCTTCATTTAAAGCTGCGACTTGTGCATCAACAGCTGGCTTAATGTTGACCCGCAGTGTCACATCCGCTTGAATAAAATCAATGGCCCGCATCGCATCCGCTTCATCCGCTTGCTCACCATAAGGCAAACGCACAGCGATAAATTGATAGCTGTCGTCGCCAGTTTCTGCGCGCATTTCAGTCATCGCCAGTTGCGCCAGCTTACCGGCCAAAGAAGAATCTTGGCCACCGCTAATGCCTAAGACGAAAGTTTTTAAAAATGGGTATTTTTTTAAGTAGGCTTTTAAAAAATCGACGCTTTTACGAATTTCCTCTTGGGGATTAATAGTCGGCTGAACCCCTAATTCAGCAATAATTTCTGTTTGTAATGTCATCATGAAACTCCCTTCATTTTGCAATTCTCAATTGAGATTTTGGACTTCTTTGCGCACTTTTTCAATCAAGCGCATTTTGTGATTCCAACAGTCAGTTGATAAATCGACTGGGTATTTTTGCGGATTGAGATCACGTTTGTACTCATCCCACAAGGAATCTTTGACCTGATTAGAATACTCTTTGATTTCATCCAAGCTCGGCAACTGATAGACCCGGTTGCCATCAACAAAAATTTCCTCCATTAACGGTCGGGCTTCAAAATCGCGAACCGTTTTATTAATAAAAGTATGGACAGGATGGAACATAAAGATTTCCTCTTCTAAACGGGGATCTTCCTCCCACAGCGTTACATAATCTCCTTGACTCTTGCCATCAGCCCGGCTAGTAATCCGCCAAACTTGTTTTTTACCGGGAGTACTAACTTTTTCTGCATTTGAAGATAATTTGATGGTATCCTTCATCTTTCCTTGTTCATCTTCAATTGAAACTAATTTGAAGACCGCACCTAAAGCTGGTTGATCGTAAGCCGTAATCAGCTTGGTACCGACACCCCAGACGTCAATCTTAGCCTTTTGCATCTTCAAATTTAAAATTGTTTCCTCATCTAAATCGTTTGAGGCATAAACTTTAGCTTCGGTGTAGCCGGCATCGTCCAATTGTTCCCGAACTTTTTTAGAAATATAAGCCATATCGCCACTATCAATCCTCACCCCTAAGAAATTGATCTGGTCGCCAAGCTCACGGGCCACTCGAATGGCGTTAGGCACACCCGAGCGCAAAGTATCATAAGTGTCCACCAAAAAGACACAGTCCTTGTGGGTTTTGCCATAAGCCATAAAAGCATCGTAATCATTGCCATAGGATTGGACTAACGAATGGGCATGGGTACCGCTAGCTGGAATGCCGAAAATTTTTCCCGCTCGGACATTAGAGGTCGCATCGGCACCGCCGATATAAGCTGCGCGAGTCCCCCAGATAGCCGCATCTAATTCTTGAGCACGACGCGTTCCAAATTCCAATAAGGGTTCATCGCCGACGACTGATTTAATTCTAGCCGCCTTAGTCGCAATCAGCGTTTGAAAATTAATAATATTTAACAGCGCTGTTTCCACAAGCTGGCAATGTGCCAAAGGACCTTCCACTTGAACAATTGGTTCATTGTTAAAGACGATGTCCCCTTCTAAAGCCGAACGAACGGTACATTTAAATTTAAAATTTTTCAAATAAGTTAAAAACTCTTCTGAATAGCCGCTGACCTCCCGTAAATAATCGAGGTCACTCTCAGAAAAAGTTAGATTTTCTAAATAATTGACCAAGCGTTCTAAACCGGCAAAAATCGCATAACCATTGCGAAAAGGCATATCCCGAAAATAACATTCAAATACTGCATGCAAGTCTGCTCGCCCTAAATCAAAGTAGGTTTGCATCATATTGATCTGATACAAATCCGTATGCAAGGTCAAACTGTCATCTGCATAGTTTTTATTCATCCTGAAACTCCCCTGTCATTTATTTAACTGCTATTATAACAAAAAACTTTTAAACAGTAGCCAATAACGCAAAACTTCTTGCAGAAATCTCTTAAAACTGCTGAAAATTTCACTAAAAAATGAAAAGAGTCTGCTGTACCAACTACTATCCAATTAGCAAAACCAAAACAAGCTTCAAAGAACTGCTGAATTAGCTTGATTTAGCATTAAATGCTAAATTTATCAAACTTCTCAGCAAAATTTTTTCTAAATCTGAGTCCCACAATTATTAGATGACCCAGAAGCGCCTTATTTTGATAATTTCTTTAGATAGCACTGATACTACAGGCTCTCTGTCTTTAGTCTTGTGTCACGGCTTTTTGGATAACAACGAAATCCTTAGCTGTAAATTCCAAGCCCTGTGCGGCCATTTTTTCTAATACGCCGTCCAGGTAAATGCAATCGCCGCCCTTTACTCCTGCTAATAATTTATCACAAACAAAATCAATTTCGGTCTGCTCAATTTTCCGGCTTTTATTAAAAAGCACGAGGACAATCGAATCAAAGGTGTCTACCTTCAAGATAGTCGTCCGATCCAAAGTATAAATTTCATAGGATTTAATCCGCACATTGTCGAATAAATAAGAACAAATAATGGGATAGACACGTCTCAAGGACACGCTGGTGTTTAACTGGCTTTTGATTAATTTCATAAACTAAATCCTCTCTTTACAGTTGCCTTAATCTTCTGGTACCGGCATTTCAATTACCACAATATCCTTGCGGGGCTGCGTAAATTTAAAGCCGGCTTGAGTCATCTTTTCCTTGACCCCCACAGTAACTTTGACCTGCTCTCTAGTCGCATGTAAGAGCCGATGAATCGTAAAGTCGACCTCTTGTTTGGTGATTTTCTTCTTGGTATTAATCATAACAATCCGAATGACATCATACAAATCCGCATAAATAATTTGATTGCGGTCCAATGAGTACATTTTGTAAAATTTAATTGCCCGTGAATCAAAGATATACTTGGTAATATTGGGATAGGTATTTTCCAAATTTAAATTGGAATTAATCGGTGTTTCAATTAATTTCATACTCTCAATCCTCCAGTTATGAATAATTTATTATACATCAACTTTCAAAAAAAATTGACCATAACCCCTTGACCTTTACCTAACGTCAAGGTTTAAACTAAGGTTAACCAGAAAAATTGCGAGGAGACTTAAAAAATGGAATACACGGTGCAAAGACTAGCAAAATTATCTGGGATCAGCTCCCGCACGCTGCGCTATTATGACCAAATTGCTCTTTTAAAGCCAGCTCGCCTTAATTCGGCGGGTTATCGCATCTACGGTAAAAATGAAGTCAACCGCCTGCAGCAGATTCTTTTTTATCGGCAATTAGAATTTTCTCTAGAGGAGATTCAAAAAATTCTCGATCAAACGGATTTTGATTATCAACAGGCGTTGCAACAGCATTATCAGCAACTATTAGCCAAAAGAGAGCAAATTGATTTATTATTGCAGACCGTCAGTGAAACATTAGCTTATTATAAAGGAGAAAAAGACATGCCAGATTCAGAAAAATTCGCCGCTTTCAAAGCCGCCAAACTAGCGGAAAATCAAAGAAAATATGGTGCAGAACTAAAAGCAAAATATCCAGTCGAGCAATTGACTAGTACCAATCAAAAATGGCAGGAATTGACAGAAAGTCAATTTGATGAGCTGCAGGCAGCTGAAAATACGCTGATTGAAACCCTCAATCAATTATTGGAAACAGCGACGCCTGCGATTCCTAGCCCACTGGCTGAAGCGGCCTTTACCGCCCATAAAAAATGGCTAACATTAGCAGCCCCGTTTTATTCAGGAGAGTATCATAAAAATTTAGCCTTGATGTATGTTGAGGACCCCCGCTTTGCCAAGTATTACAATGAAAAAACTGAGCAGGATTCGGTTGCTTTACTTAAACAAATTATTGATTATTATGCGTAAAGTTACTCCATAAAAAATGGTTAATGAAAACATTTTAAAAACACAAAAAAGACTGGAGCAGTCAGCTGTCAGCAAAAGATTTTGCCGCCCTATTTTCACTAACATCGTCGAAAATAAGGCGGCTCTATCTACTATATGACAGACTGGCTGCTTCAGTCTTTTATTGATTACTCCTCATGATAAATTCATAGGGCATTGAATAAATGCCCTTTTTAGCTTGGATTGCCAGTTCAAAGGCTGTGCTGCCACATTCAATTAAATGATGATCAATCGTTGAAATGTGCAGGACATCGCTGATAAAAAGATTTTCCCGGCCAATTAGTAATTCCATTTCCGGCATGAGCATCCGAATCCCCGCAGCTACCAAGTCGCCGTTGGTAAAGATTCCATCCACTTGCCGTTCTTTAAAAAACGGCACTGCTTCTTTGCCGTCCTCAATAGTTAAACTGTTCCAAAAAATATTCTCTTCGCTAAAATCCTCAAAAATTTCATGACATAATTGCACCGTAATTTTTGAATTATAACTCAAGGTGCGACTACGACCAAGAGTCACCCCAGGATTACGCACTCCTTGAGCTTTCAAATAATTAAGGGCCTCCGTTAGAGAATCAATGCGATTGATAAACGTACAGCCGTCGGATAATTCGGGAATATCCTCACAAAAAACAATCCGGCCATAATCCAAATAGGGAAAGATATCGACTAAATTATTGGCCCGTGAAGTTAGAATTAAACCGTCAAAACTTTTAGCTGCTAACTGCTGCAGGTATTTTTTCTCCGTTTCCGGGTCATACTTTGTCGGCAGCAGGGTAATCTGATAGCCATAATCAAAAGCTGTTGTCATAATGCCGCTGATCAATTGGTCAAAATAAGGGTGATTCACATAGGGGACAATCACCCCAATATTTTTAGTTTTCCCAGAACTCAACATCTGCGCTGTTCGATTGGGAATATAATTGACTTCAGCCATCACCTTTAAAATTTCTTGCCGTTTTTTTTCATCGACATAGGGATTATTGTTGATAACACGAGAAATCGTGGCGACCGAATAACCGGTAAGTTTAGCGATATCACGGATATTGGCCATCTTGTTGCCCTCCTGATTTTGCAAGTAAACAAATATCTGTGAACTTAGACTCAATCTGCTTAACTTTATTTTTCTTTTCGTTTAACAAGAAACGCTGACTTAGCTCGCTACCGCCGTCAAATGTTCCTGTAGATATTCTATCACACCTAATCCATAACACTGAAATTGATACAAGCTGTGCTCATAATAAAAGCTGATACCATCCACGCCAAAGAAATCAGTTGTATCGAGATGGCTGATTTTTGCTAGCGGAATTTCACAGATTGCCTTTTGGTAGAACCCTCGCGGTTGCTGTAACACCATTTTACCGGCTGAAAAATCAATAATCGCATAGAAAAACTTTGTTTCCTTGGCATCGGTAATTTTCACATAAGTATACATAAAATCATCCTTCTTTCATTATTTATAATAAGTTTTTTAACTGAGTTAAGTATAAGTTATGAAACGCGTACCAGAGCAAGCAAAATATTTTAGAAATTTTGATTTTTTTTAACCGCAAGAAACCCTCTAAGATTCGACTGAACAGCCGCCTTAGAGGGTAGTTTTAAATGCTTTTTTAGAAATTCAAAGCGCCTGTCTTTTACTGAATGAACCGATTAATTTTCAATTGAATGGAATATTAAAGTGAGCTAGCAACTGCAAAGCTATCAAAGTAGTTGCTCAAGCTGTTTATTTTTTTCAGGAACTACTACTCCCATAAATTATCCACTATTTGCGGCGCTAGCGGCAACGCCACCCGCTGAACGTTGATTAAATGCCGATACGTTAGATTTTCAGAAATGATATTATTTCCCCACGAGCCGCAGCCTAAAGATGAGGTTGGATTTAATCCGTTAGTCGGTGAACCGCCCGCATCAATGGTCGGCTGATTAACCACTATCCGACTGACAGGTAATGTCAAACCTGTGTACACTATGTGCTCTTGATTATTTGAAAAGAGCCCTGCTGAATGGCCAGCCCCTTCTAATAAAAGATTGGCCTTCGCATAGTCGACAGCCACTTCAAAGGTTTCATAACTTTTCATCACGAGCACCGGACACATTTTTTCCTTATTGAATAATTCTGCTGACCCGATTCCCGCAACCTTCACAGCAATAATTTCGGTATCTTCCGGCACCGATAAGCCAGCCGCTTTAGCAATTACCTCAGGATATTGACCAATCATTTCAGGATTTGTGCGACCCGCTGGAAAAATTACTTCTCGCAATCGATTGACCTCCGCTTCATCGGTAAAGATGGCGGTTTTTTGATTTTCTAAGGCTGCAAAAAGTTCCGCTTCTTTTTCAACCGGATAAAATAAGCTCTGCTGACAGGCGCACACAATGCCATTGTCAAAGGAACGACCGACAACAGACAATTCAGCAGCCGTCACCACATCAAAATCGCGATCTAAAATCGCTTGAACATTTCCCGGGCCAACGCCGAAAGCCGGTTTTCCACTCGAGTAAGCAGACTTAACCAAGCCCGGTCCACCGGTTGCCACAATGACATCACTTTTTTTCATCAGCTCTTGAGATAGCTCAATGTTGGGTTCTTCAATCACCTGCAGCAAGTCAGCCGGCGCACCGACGCTAACTAAAGCTTCCCTCATCAGACGGATTGTTTCTGTCGTCGTTTTTTTTGAACGAGGATGGGGTGAAACAATCATTGCATTGCGGCCTTTGATTGCCATTAACCCATTGCCTAGCGGGGTAATCGTCGGATTCGTTGTCGGCGTTACCGAACCGATAACGCCCATTGGATGACCGATTTCAATCAAGCCGGCTTCAGGAATTTCCCGCAGGACACCAACAGATTTTTTGCCCACCAGACTACTGTAGATATTGGTCGCCATGCCAATATTTTTGTCAATTTTATGATCCACACGACCTAAGCCGGTTTCTGCTCGTGCGAGTTTAGCTAAAGGCTCTGCGTTATCAAAAATCGCCTTTGCGATTACTTTGGTTAAAGTATCAACTTGCTCTTGGGAATAACCATGAATTTCCGCCATCGCCTGTCTGGCCTTTACAACCATTTCTTCTATTGAAATTGAAGTTTTTTCCTCTACAACCATTGTTATCAAACTCCCTTCAAACTTAAAAACAAAATTAAGATGTCTATCATCTATATCATAACACAATTAAAGCGCTATCATTTCGTGGAATAAAAAACTTGTTGCCTTGTAGATAACAAGCAAACGACAAATTTTTTTATATAATCTAAATTTTTGTAATCAGTTTTTCTGTCGGCTTGGCGCTATCAAAACATTTCAGTCCTTCGAATCTTTTATAGATGCAGACTAACTATCCTGCTTAGTCACTTGTTGCCAACGCCAACAGGTCATCTCTCGAATTAATTTATAGGGAATCTCCTTGGTGTAAGGAAATTGAATAGCACCTTTCGAGGTTTTATAAGGACGCAAAGCCTCCGTAAAATTTTCAATAACCGCTGGTGCTGGATAAAATCCTAAGTGTTTTTTAGCTGCAGCAAAATGAACCAAATTTTCTTTATAATAATAAGTCGGCATCCGATATTTAATGGTTTCTTCGGCCTCGGGCAGTGTTTCTTGGATGAGTTTGCGAACCCGAACTAGAATTTCTTGGATCTCTGGAGGGAATTGAGCAATGTACTCTGCTACTGTTGTTATCGCCATCATATCACCTTTTCTCCTAAATTTAGTACCCTAATGATAGACTAGCCCAGTCAATTAAGCAAAGATTTCACAACAAAAATTAGCTAGATAAATTGCAAAAAAACTTTGACGGGCCCTCTGAAATCCTTTATCGTAAACATACACCATTGTTAAAGGAAGCAGAGTAAATGATAAAGAAACTGGACACTGTCACTTCAGAAAACTTAGCTGAGTTGATTCCTATCTGGCTCAAAGGAAACATCGAGGCCCATGATTTTATTGAACGAGAATATTGGGAAAGCCAGCTGACGCTTGTAAGCAAACTTTTGCCAGCTGCAACGCTGCTTGTTGAAGAACAGGCTGGAACAATCGTTGGTTTTCTTGGGCTTCAAGAAAATTACATTGCCGGCTTATTCGTCCTAAAAGAATTTCGCCGCTTAGGTATCGGTCAGGCTCTGTTAAATTACGCAAAAACCCAACGCAGTCAGCTCAACTTATCCGTGTATCAAAAGAATACAGGCGCCTGCCGATTTTATCAAAAAAATGGTTTCAACCTGATTGCTGAAGAGCTTGACCATGCCACCCAAGAAATTGAATTGCAGCTGAGCTGGCACAGTTCAGCTGATTGAAAGGAGCAAACGATGTCATTAATTGTCTTAATTGGTGCCCAAGCCGTCGGAAAAATGACGGTAGGCAAGGAATTAGAAAAAAAGATTGAAGGTCGGCTTTTGTTCAACCATCAAACTCTAGATGTTTTTGCAAACTTTTTAGGGTATAACAAAAAAACCTTTGCCTTGTCTGACCAAATGCGGAAAGCTTTGTTTCAGGCCTTCGTGGAAAATCAAGGCCATAATCAGACGCAGACAATCATCTTTACTGTGATGATTAATTTTGATGATGCCGATGACCGAGAGTTTCTGCAGGATATTGCGGCAATTTTTCTTACAAAGAGTCAAGAGGTCTACTTTGTCGAGTTAACTGCCGAGCTGACAACTCGCCTAAAGCGCAATAGTCACGAGGAACGGTTAGCGGCCAAACCTTCAAAAAGAGATCTCGACTTTTCCCGTAGCGAGCTATTAAACAGCCATCAAAAAATGCGTTTAGAAACTCGGCCGCAGGAATTAGCTAAGCTTTTTCCCACAATCAACACCTTAAAAATTGAGACTACGTTGTTAGAGCCAGCTGAAACCGCCGCAAAAATTGTCGACTATTGGCAACTGACATAGGGAGTTTGTGGAGATGAAAAAAACAGACTACGCTTGGAATGCCCATGAACAAAGTCAATTTGGCAAAGGCCTTATTTCAAGGGCACCTAAAATAAAAATTTTTGATGATGCTGAATTACGCCAGACCTTGGCATTTGATTTAGAAAAATTGCCACAAAACTTATTAGCTGAATGGACTCTAGAAAATGCTGAGCCCTTTTTAAGCTATCTGGATGCCCCTTTCATGGAAGATCAACGAATTAAACTTGCCAAAGAGGCGTTAAAGGAACGGTTAGCGGGCAACCTCTCAGCTGCTGAACTAAGAAAAGCTGGATTTTTAGCAAACCAATTGGCCAAAGAAGCCACGACAGAAATCGGCAAAGCAGCGGCCCGAGTCTTTGCTCAAGCGATTGCTGTTGGTCACATGCGAGGACACGCATTGGTTTCTGCTGATTACGGAGTTAAAACCATCAACCTCTTGTATCCGCATCAGCTTCCACCAGTCAGTCAACTGAGACAGCAGCAAATCGCTTCTGCCCACACTTTTTTGAAAAATTATTTGTGACAAAAGTCTGATTGTGGTTGAAAGCGAATTGACCATTATGAACAATAGCTAGTAAAAATTTCTCAATACTTTTATCAAAAAATAGGACCAATTTGAGTTGAGGAACACATGCTTATTTAACTTGTGGACTTACTGGAACAGAGACAAAGGAGATAATTCGAGGTTTCACCTTTCAAAAATTATCGACATTTTCTGTTTCCCATAAATTATTCTGACAAAGGATTAAATGAAAAAAAGTTGTCACCATAAAAAAATCCCGACAGGAAATCACTTGCGCCGTTTTTTCTACTACCACCTATTCAGTTTTGAAAAAAACTGCATATTCACGATAAAAGATTTATCTTATACTGAGTAGATGGAGGTGAAGTCCCATGGCCAATTTAAAAATCAAAGAGCTGACCATTCAACTTGCTAATCAAATGGTTTTAGAACACTTGGATTTGGAATTGAACGCTGCGGAAATTATCGGCGTCGTAACCACTAATCAATTGGAGCATGCCCATTTCTTCAATCATTTCACCAGACACTTCCCAGAAAACAAAATGACAGCTCAACGCCCGCCCTTTCCCAAAAGAATTTTTTTCACTGCCGATCACAATCGTCTGAAAATCAATTTAACCCCGTTGGAATTGCTAAATTGTTTAGAAATAAACAGCAAAAGTTACCGGCGCCTCCAAGAATTTCTAGCTGCTGCGCCTTCACAGCAATCCTCCTTGAAACAGCCTAACACTGCTTCTGAACCTTTACACTTGAGGATTAACGGCTTTTTCATCAGTGAGACACCAATTTTAACACTCCAGCAAAATCTTCAGGGGACCAGTCAAAGCAGCGTCAAAGAAATCATCGCCAATTTTAGTCATTCCAAAGATTGTAGCAAAATTTTCTTTATGCCCGCTAGAGCCAGTGACCCTCAAGTGATTTCAAAACGAATCTTACATCTCAGAGAACAGCGCCGGTTAGAGACCGCTCTCAGCGCCCCACAGAAAATTTCGGCCCAAAGCTATCAAGCGATTAATACTTAATGCGCTGAACTTATTTTCGTTTTTCCACAAAAATTCTTGAGACTATACTGTCACTGTACTCAATTATTTCCGTTACTAAAGAATTTTACTTTCCAACAGCATTCTTTGACAACTGAGTAATGAGTTATTTTCAAAATAAAAATAAAAAACCTGTCCATCCCTTCAGAGAAAACTCATGAAAGAGATGAACAGGTCTATTTTTTTATTAAAGTCATGATGTAATAATTAAATTACATCATTCCTCCCACCTTTTATGTAGTATTTCTGCTAGTGTATATAGGTTCAAAAAGCCGTTATAATGGGTTTTAGTTCGTTCTTGTAAACACTAAAATATTGTACTAGTTCAAACTAGGATACAACTTTTGCCCCTTTTTTGTCCCTTTTTTTAAAATAAAAGATAAAAAATTCACGACTATGTGAGAGTTATTTGGTATTATGATATAAAAAAGAATAGAGGGATAACATGGATAAATCAATTGATAAGGTAGTATATATGGATAAAGAAAGCGAAAGTCTATCGAGTTTGCTGAAAATATTTAACATCGTTTTTTTAGTTCTTAATATAATTGGAACTCTAGCTATTGCAAACTATGCTGCGGACTCTGCAGGACAAGCAAAATATGTATCAGAACAATTATACGGAACCGAGGGTGATACTTCTTTCAATTACTCACTTGATGACGAAGCAAATGACACTGGCGGGCCTAAAAAAGATATTCTAACTTTGGCCATTGTTGTGTTGGTGGGTATTGGTTACTCTTTACTACTATTCTATGCAATTAAATTAGGATTAAAACATTTCACTAATGTAGCTGAGATGAAACAAATGCAAAAAATTGCATTTAATAAAGATTATGTTAACAACTAAAATAGCGCCCTAGTCATTACGCCAACATCAAAAAACTCGATTTTTTTTGCAAATAGAATTCCAAAACTGCTATCTTATTTAACCAAAATGCCACTTCTGGTAAAATAGCATTGAGGTGAACTCTATGGACAAGTACACAGGATTGTTGACGAAGATTAGACTAATCAAAGAAGAGCCGCTACTGGTGCGTTGTACGCTAGATACTGGCGAGGAGTCGATAAATTGTATTGTAGCTAATCCTCGTATTGCTATAAAGATTCTTATGCTGCCTAATGATAAATATAAAGCGAGCGTGATTGGTCATCGGAATAAGTACGACCAATTAGTTATACGCTGGTTAGCTGTGGATAATGTGGATAAGTTTACAAGGGAGTTGGGATTATAGTGAAACGGCAAAGCGGTTGTTTCGCTGATATGCTATTTCTTTTATCAATACTTTTAATAGTATTCGTCTGCATTATATTTTTTCATTAAAGTCCGATTTTTCGGGCTTTTTTTGTGGGAAAGTGTTGACTTGTTACGCAATGCGTATTATAATATGTATATAGATAGGAGGTGAGGATATGCTAGAAAAAATAATAGCTTCCATAGTCGCAATCATAACTGCTCGTCAGCTCTGGTACAGCGGGACAAAAGCAAAACATGAAAGTGAACTAAAGAAGCTAGAACTTCAAAAGAAGCGTAGAGGGGGTTAACCCCTTCTCTACCTTCATTCTAGCATATTTTTATGAAAACTGTAAATTTAATGTTAAGCGTTTCTGTCATCATTTTGATAGTCTCTGGAATCAGGTATCTATATTATAAATACAAGTAGGTGATTATGTTGGCATGGTTTGAACAATATAAAAAGTCGTTTGGATTTGAAAGCAATTATCAACTGTCTAAAAAGACTGGAATAACTCCTAGTAGTCTGACTCGATTAAACAATTCTTTGGATTGGAAAAATGTAAAAGTAGGCACGATTATTCACCTGGCATCAGCAGCTAACTACTCAGTAGAAGAACTAATCTCATGGTTAAATGAGAATGAATAAAAAAAGGACCCTCCAGCTGTCCATCAACAACAAGAGGGTCAAGAGCAGAATTTGCTCAATGGATTATCTTTACTTTACCATAATATTGTTACAATTCAAGTTTTTTGATATACTAATTTCAGAGTAAGTGACCTGTAGTCGTCTAGCGGAAACTAGGCGGCTATTTTTGTACAAAAAAGTAACCCCCTGAGAGGGATACAATCAGAGGGCGAATAAAAAATATTATTCGATTGGGAGACTAAATTATATCATAGGCTTGCCAACTTGAACAGCTTCCGTTAAAATACAAAAGCAAATATTTTTGCATCAATATTCATTTACCTAGTTATCCGTTAAGTGGTCAAACAGATAACGGAATTAGCTACTCGTTAAAATGAGTGGCTATTTTTGTGCTATAATTTATCTGTGGCTAACAAACTGTAAAATACTATATATAGATTTGGTACACTCGGCCACACTGCACAGGGCGGAAAACTTGTGCAGACTTGAGGCAGCCGCTTTAGGCTGTCTTTTTTTTACCTAACAATCAACAAATTACTAGTTGTATGTTTTATGATATGTTTAGTCATAGACTCTAGATCTCTCTTTACTAAAAACTCATCTTTTTCACCAATAACTATTAAATCAATGTCATGTTCATTTGCATATTTAGGGACAGAGTGTTTTGGTTCTGTATATGTGATTGTGCTTGAAACATTAGTAAAACCACGTCGGTTCACTTTAGCAATGAATTCATCAATTTGTTCTGCGAATTCCTTATCCAATTCTTGTGTTGATTCATAAGAATAAGGAATATATATTTCATTTGTAAAACCTGTTGGAGCTTCTGCCATCTCAATGTCTATGTCAGAATTATTCGGATTGTAGAACAGAATGTGTAAAGTTGCTTCTTTCAAGTTAATACTCTTAAGAACTTGGTCAACTGGACTGGCTGCATAATTTGAGCTGTTGGCAACAATTAGAATATTTTTGTACATGGCTATCACCTCATAGTTTTTCTTAAGTATACCACTATGAAATGATTTATATGCATAAGAACACTTTGCGATTTTTATGTACCTCACAGGACTCGAACCTGCGACCGGACGGTTATGAGCCGTCTGCTCTGACCAACTGAGCTAAAGGTACCTGAGTTGATATTATAACATAAATAAGCCGCTACTCACTTAAGAGTAGCGGCTTGATTGTTGAATCCTTTTCTAAAATTAGGTTATCCCAAAATGCCAGCAACTGGCTTTTGACCAGAAATCTGCTCAAGCCGTGTATACCAAGGTAAATTGCCGTCAAAGACATATTCAGGCATGTCTTTTCCGTTGTTGTCTTTGTAAATTCTTTTCAAAATTACAATTTCATCTCCGTGCGCTATATATTTTGCACTAGTACCATCAAAGTAATAGCCATCACTTGAACCTTTACCATTTGGTCTCCAATAAATACATTGCATAGTTGTTTCCCTCCCTTTATTTTCATTGTTATTATTTTCTGCATTTTTCAATCTGTAGTAATAAGTTGGTGGGCCACCTAGCCAACCCGAACTTGCCGCAGTTTCTGCAATTCCATTTACAGAGCCCGCTGTAC
>NZ_JBXPBQ010000009.1:0-164449 GCF_056924355.1 Enterococcus sp. LJL90
TACATAAATAGAGATAAATCACCGCTACCTGTTTCAAACTTAGCAAAGTCTCCACCCTCCCAATCGGTATGAAGTCCTAAGGTATCTCGATAAAATTTGACCATTGTGTCAATGTCACCAACAAGTAACCCTGTTCCTGTTGTAACTTTCTTTCCGTCCAAAATAATTCAGCTCCTTTATCTCTTTTCGCTTATTCCCCCTCAGTATATCATGAAAGCTCTTACCTTTGAGTCCATAAAACCCTGAGTTTATCTACTCCTCTTTTATCCTTTTTAAATGAACAATCACGATCCACTTTTCAAAACCTTTTGTATCCTTAGCAAAGATACACACACCACTATAAGTTGTCCTGCAGTGATGGCATAGCTCAATGGTTCTTGCATTTTGGGTATAAAAATTAATAGTAGCAACATGCCGCCCCCGCTGACAATCAGTAAAAATATGCCTAGCTTGAACCAAATTTTTCCGAGCATTTTTTGAGCGAGGTCCCAATTTTTTTGATTTTTCATGGAAAGTTTTGTGCGATAGCCAAAGGTCTTGTTGATCTCCCGTGGTGGTTCGTTTTTAAAAAGGACACCAAAAATAATCAACAAAACCGGCATAATTAGATTGACCACTAATAAACCAAGCCACTGCAACATTACTTTTCCTCCTTAATAATTTCACTTTGCTTCTCTATTGCCACAGAAATTTTGTCGCCCTACCAAATTTCATAAGTTTCACCTTCATTCACTTCCATAAGAACTCCAAAGGGTTTTGCACTTAGTTACATTTCCAACTGAATCCCCTACTAATAAGAGAGAATTAGCGTATTTTCTCCCAACTGACTTTTAACAATTGGATTGCCTATTTCTGTCAGCAGAGCAGCTGTCAGCTCTTGATCATTAAAGATTAATTTGGTTTGCTGATATTTTATGACAGGCACAATGACTTCCTCATCATTTGTCTCACTAGTCCATTGAACAATCAGCTGACCGTCTTTTACCTGTTTTGAAAATTGTTTTTCATTGAATAAAATATATTCCTCATAAAGATCATAATTGTTTTTCTTCTCAGTGGAATATAACGGCAAATAATCTGGTGTTGATTTTTCAACCAAGGCCAACGACAAGGACAAATCATCACAATAAAACGAAGCTTTAATCTGCTGAAAATCATCTGTTGCTAAAAAAACATGCTGGCCGCTGTTGATAAACGAAGCATCTTCATTGTCCCAATCTGACAAAGTCACCGTGTATAAAATCAACGAATGACTAATACATAGGCCAATCACAACAGGTGCCAGCTTTTGATATTTTTTCAACCAAGTCAGCTGGTCTTCAGAGATTGATAAGGCCAGCCCACTTAACAAACAAATCGTTGCTGGCACAAAAAAACGAAAAGGAAATTGGACTGTCTGCACCATGACAAAATCCATTTCATATAAAAACTTCCAGGGAAATAAATTTGACGACAAAACGGTAAAGAAAACAAACGATAGCGTAAAGAACTTATTTAACGGTGAAAAATTTTTAAATTTTTTGAAGCTAAGCAGCAGAACAAGCAGTATGATAATCGGCAAAATAAATGGATTAATCAACCAATACCAGCTGCTACTCGTAATTGTTTGGTTATAAATCCCCCGATTAATAAAGGGCTGCACAAGCTGATTTTCGCTATAAATCTTTCCCAATGAGTACCAGACGTTTGCCGTCAGCGGCAAAAAAATTACTACAGAGAGTAGCAGTTGGAGCAGTAACCGTTGTTTATTTCCCCTTTTAGAAAAACAATATAGATAGGCAAATAAATACAGTATCGCCAGAAAAACACTAGATAAAAAATGCAACTGAAACATCACTGCCATTGAAAATGCGATTGGCAGCGGTCTAAATTGCTGCGCCTTGATTAAATCAATCAAAGGAATCAAGCACAGCGGCAGCAAAGCCGCTCCCCAGCTCGAATACCCCTGCCGGATAACCCAATAAGAAACTGCGTAGGTTGTCATATAAATTAAACTGAAATTCCGTGCTAGCTGCTCTCTTATTGCCATTTTTCTTAATAAAAAAAACAGCGACAAGCCTGCCGTTAAAAAGAGCAGGAAATTAGTAATAATTTGAAACTTATACCAAGACTGACACAGCAGCAAAATCAGACCAAAGAAATAAGAAAATATCTGTGAATACAAGGGCGTGACTATTCGGCCGGTCTGTTGAAAGCCATAGAGGGAAATGAAAAACTGGAAGTCCTGCTGTTCAATCTGCTGCGCCGTGTCAAAGAAGCGATTGAAATGGAAGAGGGCATCCGACCCGATAATCATCTTACCGGAAATAGTTTGCGGCAACACTAAAATCAGGCTAACAAGAAAAATAATCCCGATATTTTTTGACAATGACTTTTTGAAAAATTTATTCAACCCATTTACTCCTTAAGAATCATAGTCGCTCAGTTTCTATCCTTACTTGATTTATTATACTATAAAGGTGCGTGGGGCTTTTTGATGCTAATACTTTTTTCATATCACATCTGACAGCTTAACGAAATTTATTGGTCTACAAAAAAAGCCCAACGACAATAGCCGCTGGGCTAAAATTTTGACTTGTTTATTAATGATAATTTTATCGAACTTCTTAGGCTAAGCTATTGTATAAGAAAAATAACATTTCGCTCGTAACTGGATGGCTGTATGTTAAATTCGTCAGTGATTCATAAGGCAAATTTTCTCTCATAGCTAAGCTGAGTAAGTTAATAACCTCAGGTGAATTTTCAATATACAACGTTGCGCCTAAAATTTGGTGAGTCTCCTTGTCCACCACCGTTTTCATAAATCCTGTGGTGTCACCGGTAATTCTTGAACGCAGGGTGCCAGATGCCGGTAAAAAGCTCGTTAAAACATTGGCTTTGTCAACTTGTTCTTCATGGACACCGATTGAAGCCACTGGTGTGTTTAAAAACAAAACTAATGGATAGACCGCTTGTTCTTTGGAGACGGTCAATTGCTTTTCACCATATAAAAAGTCCGCAATAATGCGATTATCAGAAAGAGAAATATAGGTGAATTGGCCACCACCTTTGACATCTCCTTCAACAAAGATGTGAGGAATATTAGTCTGCAGGTGGTCGTTGTATTTGATACCTTTGTCATCGTACTCGACACCTGCCGCTGCCAAATTTAAGCCCTCGGTTTGTGGACGCCGGCCGGTAGCAACTAGAATTGCATCGGCTTTAATGCTTAGAGGTTCTTTTTCTCCAAGGGTAAATAGCACCTCAGCATCATGGGAACCATCAACAATTTCTTCAATCGTTGCGCCTGAGAAAATCCGAATGCCTTCTGCAGTCAAATTTGCTAAAATTGCGTCGGCGGTTTCCCGGTCATATTTCGGCAAAAAGCTTGTGTAAGTGTCTAAAACGGTGACTTGCGTACCAAAGTTATTATAAATCGTCGCCATTTCTAAACCGATGGCGCCGCCGCCGATAATAGTTAAACGATCTGGCAAATCAAATAATTCCATAATACTAGTGCTATCATATGCGTATTTACTGTCTTTTAATCCGTTGATTTCTGGATAAGCGGTGGTGGCGCCGGTATTAATAATAATTCGTTTTCCAAATAAGACGGTTTCGTTATCAGCCACATCCGTCACCTTTACATGATGCTCATCAACAAAAGAGCCTTTGCCATTAATAATATCTGCTCCGCCATCAGCAATCATATGGTAACCGACGGAACGTAAATTCTCAACGGTCGCCATTTTTTCTAGCACGGCTTGACGATAATTTTCTTTTTGCGAGAGTGCTTGATCAGGATGTTGTGAAGCATACAAAAGTTCTTTAGAAGGAATACAGCCTATTGTGAAACAGGTACCTCCATAGCGCTCACGACTTGCCTCAATCACAGCCACACTTTCTCCGTGGGCGGTCATGGTATTAGCTAATACTTTAGGTCCTTGGCCGAAGCCGATAATAATATTATCATATTTTTTCATGGGTCATCCTCCTGTCCTGATTCGTGTTGCCAGTATACTACCAAAATAAAAAAGAAGTAACTCATTAGCCTTAGCCAATGAGTTACAGGTGGGTTGAAAAAGGAGACTCCTCTCTCATTTTTTATTTAATAACAGGTCTGATTAGTTCAAGTCATCTTTGACTTCTGTGTAAAGGTCAGCCCGTTTACCAGAGGTTGCCAATGTAGAAAGAGCAGCAGAGGCAGTGTGGTCAAAGCTAGTTTCTTTCATATCAGTTACTTCCCAAACACCAGAAGAGAATGGCGTTTCGTAGTCGCCAGTTGAAGTGTTTTCAACGGTGATTACATACATATCATTTTCCATTGTAACAGTAGCTTTCAAGTAGTTATCAGAAGTGCCATACACTAAATCGCCATCGTTAGCTGTCACAGCGGTTGAGGTTGTTGCATCAGGAGCGGCAAACAAAGCGATTTGATCAGTGATGTCCACTGTGTCAGTATCATCAAACATTGAAGAGCTCAAAGCAATACCATCTTCAGATTCAGGAGCAAAGTACCAGCCTTTTTCACCAGAAGCTGCGTGCATGAAGGCAAAGTGTAAATATTCTTCGCTGCTAGAAACCGGCACTTCAAAAGTTACTGTATCGCCTGGTAATGTAATTTCTTTAGCAGAACCATCTGAACTGGTGTCGCTACCGATAATTTCACCAGCTGTTGCGCTAGTAACAGTTGCTTCACTAGAAGAGCTGGTGCTCATGGAAGAACTCATAGAAGTCGATTCACTTGTGCTGCTTGAGCTGGAAGAAGTTGTGCTTGATCCACAAGCTGCTAATAAAACTGTTAAGGCTGCAAGGCTAACCCCGCTAATAATTGCTTTTTTAAACATAAATAAACATCTCCTTTATTTTTGTACGACTGAGTACGTTCATTAGTCTATTCCCCGGCTCTTTTTTCGTCAAAACCTTGACTTGCATCTGCTTTTTAGCAAATTGGTTTTTTCTTACTCTCTAGATTCAACAGCATAAAAATTATTGAAATATGAAAAAAACAAAGCGGTTTTCTTTAAAAATTTTCGAAAAAGAATAATTCAACTAAAAAATGAAACCTGTTAGTCACCTCTGTCATTTTTAGCTAAATCTATAAAAAAAGTGAACGTATACAACTCGATTCAATGCAATTTAAATAGAAAACGTTTTAATTACGGTCATTATTATTTATTATCCCTTGTTTAAAAGAATACTAATTTTGAATTCAGTTGATTTGATTAACTGATGAGACGATAATTTCTTTTAGCTGCTTAATACTTCATCGTAAAACCAACAGATGTACTTGATTGCAATAACCTTTTATATTCAGACAAGTGGAGCTCATCCTGCCGATATATCAAATAAAATGATTTAAATTTTCAACGTCTAGCAGAGCAACTTAACTCAACACTACAAAGTAAGCGGATTCTATTTTATAATAGAGTTATCAATGAAAGGAGCGTTTGCATGAATACTTTTCCAAAGGATTTTTTATGGGGGGCGTCCACCAGTGCTTATCAAGTGGAGGGGGCTTGGAATGAAGATGGCAAGGAGCCGTCCGTTCAAGATGTTCGGCCGCCAGTTCCGGGGACCACGGATTTTAAGGTTGCCTCTGATCACTATCATCATATGAAAGAAGATGTTCAATTATTTAAAGAGTTGGGCTTGAAGGCTTATCGTTTTTCGATTGCTTGGACGCGAGTGCTGCCAAATGGCAAACTCAATCCTGCCGGGTTGCAATTTTATCAGGACTTAATTGATGAACTGTTAGCTAATGGCATCGAACCTATTCCAACGGTTTTTCATTTTGATTTGCCGGCCTCGCTACAAGCGCAAGGTGGTTGGAGCAATCGGAAAACAATTGATGCTTTTGTCGAATATTGCCAAGTGCTTTTTGATACCTTTGGTGATCGAATCAACTATTGGCAGACCATTAATGAACAAAATATGTTGGTGTTTGCCGGTGCAGCCATCGGCGGAGAGCAAGCCGATTGGAAGGATGTCTTTCAGGGCAATCACCATATGCTAGTAGCGCAAGCCAAAGTGATGAAGCTTTACCATGAGGGCCATTATCCTGGCAAAATTGGCCCAGCGCCAAACATCGCCTGTGTGTATCCCAAAACAGAAGCGCCAGAGGATATGCTGGCGGCAGAATATATGTCGGCTATTCGCAATTGGTTGTTCTTGGATGCAGCTGTTTTTGGCACCTATAATACAATGGCATGGCATATTCTAGAAACGCTCCACGCAGCACCTGAAGTGACCGAAGAAGATCGCGAAATCATGCTGGCGGGCACTGCTGATTTTATCGCTTTTAATTATTATAATTCGATGACCGTTTCCGGAGCGAATACCAAAGGAGGCGGTGCTAAAGATCAGCAATCTGGTTTTTCACTACCGGGCTTTTTCCAAATGGAACAAAACGAGCATCTGCAAACCACGGCTTTTTCTAAATGGGCCATTGATCCAGTGGGCCTGAGAACCACAGCACATCAAATTTATAGCCGTTATCGGCTGCCGTTGTTAATTACAGAAAACGGCTTAGGTCAAGAGGATGTCTTGACTGAAGATGGTCAGGTGCATGATGATTACCGAATTGATTATTTGAATGACCATATCCAACAGGTCTACTTAGCGATTCAAGACGGTGTCGAATTATTCGGCTATTGCCCGTGGAGCGCCCTTGATTTGATTAGTACCCATGAAGGCTACAAAAAACGCTACGGCTTTATTTATGTCAACCGTGATGACTTTGATTTGAAGGATTTAAAACGCTATAAAAAAGATAGCTTCTATTGGTATCAAAAAGTCATTCAGGATAATGGCTTAGCTTAATTTATTAAAATAAAAACCAGCTGCCGCTGTGGAAACCTAAATTGCTTTAGGACCACAGGAGCAGCTGGCTTTTTATTTGCCGGCGTACTTATCGATATTTTCTTCAATTTTCTTTTGCGGCACCGCCCAGATAAGCAGCACCAAAGTATTGATGACAATCACCAGAATTGGCGCCACAAAGTAGCCTAAGAGCAAACCTAAAATATTAGCCCCAATCGAAATAAATAATTTCGTATGGTCGCTATTCAGCACACCAATCGCCGAATTTTTACCATTAGCCTTCACCAGAGTCGTATTTAAAATATAATACGCCACATTAGCGCCAAGGGTAACAAATCCGTAAACAGCTTGCGGCGGCCAAGCGAAAAGGCCTTCTCCTACCCAAGCCGTCGCAAAAGGAAACAGTGACAAGGTGAAAATCAAAAAGTTGTTGGCCCATAAGACTTTGCCGTTGATTCGATGAACAATTTGAAACATGTGGTGGTGATTGTTCCAATAAATGGCTAGGGTGACAAAGCTGATGACATAGACCAAAATCTTATGTTCTGACTCAAAAAAAGCACTCCAAGTTGGCTCGCTGGGGGTAGCAATTTCTAACACCAGCAAAGTCATGACAATTGCAATCACCGCATCGGTAAACGCCTCAATCCGTGTTTTTGACATTTTTATCTCCTCACATCTCTCTCTTATCTAATTTAATATTTTAGGCTTTTTCAGCTTTTTTTGCGAGATTTTACTCTTTTAAGAGGTCTGAGAAGAAAATCAGTCTTTAGATGGATGTCGATAACACTCGTTCTTGTTAAAGTATATATATACTAATTCAAGAGAAATGAGGCAGATTATTATGAGAAGTTCATCCCCTATTGTCAATATATTAAAAGTTATTGGTTTGTTTATCGTAGCAGGTATTGTCTTAAATATCCTCTTTGGTTTAATCGGCGGTATTCTCTGGGTGGCTGTGAAAATTGCTCTGCCAATCGCTCTAGCTATTTGGCTGGTTCGCTGGCTGACAACACCAAAAGATTCCCGCCGCAGATATTATTAAACACTGCGAGCCCGGTTCACATAAAATTTAACTCACATACTTCCTTCTAGCGGGAGTACGTGAGTTTTTTTATTCGCAACAGCCTTTTTGTTTCAGCGAAAAATTCTCAGATTTTGCAAACAACCTAAAATAATTTAAAAAAATGTTTGCGTTTCCAAATAATTGTGCTATGATACATACATATTAATTACAGGCATGTGACTGGTAATGCAGGCAGGACCTAAATAAGTTGTTAGTCTAATTCTCTAGGGATGGACTGTCGATTTATTTAAGTGCTGCCTTTTTTGCGTCCATTCGGCCAAGTGGATGCAAAAAAATTAGAAAAGAGGGATTGTATGAACTACCAAGAAACAGCAAAAGAAATCGTTCAAGAAATTGGCGGGAAAGAAAATGTCTCCCATTTGGAGCACTGCTCCACTAGATTGCGTTTTACATTAAAAGACAGCAAGAAAGCTGATAAAGCGGCGCTGGAAAATATCGACGGTGTGATGGGTGTGCGCCAAAATGTGCAGACCCAAGTTATCATCGGCAATGAAGTTGTCGAAGTTTTTGATGAAGTCAAAAAAATAATCGGTGACACAGTAGACACTGGCGGCTCAGAAAATAATGGCCCCAAAGAAAAACAAAAAATCGGCGCCGTCGTGCTTGATTTTATTATTTCCGTTTTTCAACCTTTGATTCCAGCGATTGCCGGCGGCGGAATTTTACGTTCGCTTTTATTGTTAGCTTCCCTGCTAGGCGTGATGAGCGACCAAAGCTCGACTTATCAAGTCTTGTATCAAGTCGGCGGCGCTCCCCTTTACTTTTTACCGATTCTCGTGGCGATTACGACCGCCAAAAAATTAAAGGTCAATGAACTTGTTGCGGTCTCAGTTGTCGGCGTGATGATTTTACCAAGCTTGACGGCGATGATTTCAGAAGGAACCTCAGTGTTATCCTTTGGTATTGAAAACATTGACTATGGCTCTCAAGTATTTCCAGCCATCTTAACGGTTCTGTTTTATTCTGTTATGGAAAAATTCTTCACCAAATATTCCTTCAAGGCCATTCGGATTTTCTTTGTGCCGATGATGAGCTTGTTGATAACAGCGCCAGTTGCCCTATTGATTTTAGGCCCACTTGGCTTTAATGTCGGAACGGCCTTTTCTAGTGTAATTGTTGCCTTGTATGAAAACTTAGGCTGGGTGGCAACTGGTTTACTGGCTGCCGTTTTACCATTGATGGTCGTAACCGGGATGCACAAAGCGATGATTCCTTATGCGGTTTCTTCTATGAGCGAGCTGGGGATGGAACTGCTTTATCTGCCGGCTTCATTGGCTCATAATATTTCTGAATCTGGTGCCTGTTTTGCTGTCAGTTTGAGAACAAAGGATAAAAAATTACGGGCAACAGCTATCTCAGCCGGAATTTCTGCTTTGTTTGGTATTACTGAACCCGCTTTGTATGGGGTGACAATTCTTCATAAACGTGTGTTATACAGCGTGATGCTTTCCAGTTTAATTGGTGGCGCTGTTGCTGGAATTACAGCTATTCGGGCCTTCGCTTTAGTCGGACCTGGTTTAGCTAGTATCACGATGTACGCTGATCCAAGTAATGCGATGAATCTAGTTTGGGCTTTTGTCGTCTTCGGTCTTTCCTTTGCGCTATCCTTTGTCTTTGTCTTAGTTTCCTTTAAAGATGCCAAAGCAGCAGAAGCTGCGCCGGAAGAAACAACTTTGCCGCAAAATTTAACAGCTGATTATACAGAAACATTGATGAGTCCCGTGACTGGTAAAGTCATTCCCTTGTCAGAAGTCAAAGATGATGTGTTTTCCAGCGGCATGGTCGGCGGCGGTGTCGGCATTGTTCCAGAAGAAGGAAAATTATATGCCCCAGCTGACGGTGAAGTGACGATGGTTTTTGAAACTGGTCATGCCTTAGGTTTACGCTTAGACTGTGGTGCTGAAATTTTATTCCATGTCGGCCTTGATACCGTCCAAATGCAAGGCACTGGCTTTACTCCAAAAGTTCAAGCGGGCGACCGGGTGACCAAAGGCCAATTGCTGATTGAATTTGATATTCAAGCGATTCAAGCAGCCGGCTTTGATGATACAGTCATCTATGTGGTGACCAATCAAGATAAATTTACGGTTGAACCACTGCAGGAAGATACCAATGTCACCAATGAATCAAAATTATTAACGATAAGTTTAGCTTAAAAAAAGAATCTCAATAGTGTAAAATACAAAGGAGAAATATTATGACAAACAATGCATTTCCAAAAGGATTTTTATGGGGTGGCGCCATTGCCGCGAATCAAGTTGAAGGTGGCTGGGATGTTGACGGCAAAGGCATGTCTGTAGCTGATATTGCCTCTTACAAGCCCAATGTTGACAACACCAATTACGCGGCCCACTGGGAAGTGACCACTGAATCAATTGAAGCGGCGATTGCGGATAAAACCGACAAATGGTATCCCAAACGCCGAGGCATTGATTTTTATCATCGCTACCAAGAAGACTTAGCTTTGTTTGCCGAAATTGGCTTTAAAACACTGCGTTTATCAATCGCTTGGACGCGTCTCTTTCCAACTGGCGAAGAATTGGAACCAAATGAAGCCGGTGTTGCTTTTTACGAAAATGTTTTTAAGGAAATGAAGCGGTTAAACATCGAACCGATTGTTACCTTGTCCCATTATGAAATGCCCGTTGCCTTAAGCTTAAATTACAACGGCTGGGTCAATCGTCGGGTGGTTGATGACTTTGTCCGCTTTGCGAATGTTTGTTTTGACCGCTTTGGAAAATATGTAAAATATTGGCTGACCTTTAATGAAATTGACAGCATCCATCGTCATCCCTTCACCACCGCCGGCATTATTCCTGACAAAAGTGCGGCTGGCCAATATGAAGCGGACATTTACCAAGCTTTGCATCATCAATTTGTAGCCAGTGCGCTGGTCACCAAAGATGCCCATGCAAAAATTCCTGGCAGCCAAGTTGGTTGTATGTTGACCAAACTGATGACCTACCCATTAACCTGTGCGCCGCTGGATGTCGAGCTGACATTGAAGAAAAATTTAGAAAATGATTTCTATGCGGACGTACAAGTCTTTGGCGAATATCCAAAAATGATTTTGAAGGACTTGCAAAAGCGCCACGTTATGCCAGAAATGGTTATTGGTGATTTAGAAATACTAAAGGAACACACCGTTGATTTTGTCTCCTTCAGCTATTACATGTCGATGGCTGAATCTGCTGACCCGAATGCGGAAAGAACTCCGGGCAATACAGTATTGGGCGTGAAAAATCCTTATCTGCCTTCCACTGAATGGGGCTGGCAAATTGATCCAAAAGGCTTGAAAATCTCCTTGATTGAATTATACGATCGCTATCATTTGCCGTTAATGATTGTTGAAAATGGTATGGGGGCTGTCGATAAAGTCGAGGATGGTAAAGTTCATGATGATTACCGGATGGAGTATTTCACCGCCCATTTCAAACAGATGAAAGAAGCGATTGATGAAGGTGTTGATTTGGTCGGCTACACTAGCTGGGGCCCGATTGATTTAGTCAGTGCAGGTACATCGCAAATGTCTAAGCGTTATGGTTTCATCTATGTCGATGCCGATGATGAGGGCAATGGTACTTACGACCGACTGCGGAAGGACTCTTTTTACTGGTACCAAAAAGTAATTGAAACAAACGGAGCTTCTTTAGCAGACTAATTTTTTAAAGGAGGTGAACTGGTGAGCGTTATCAAAAAAGTTCTCAACAGCAGTGTGGTCCTCGTCGAAAAAAACGGCCAGGAAATGATTGCGCTGGGCAAAGGTATCGGCTTTGGCAAAAAAGCCGGCGAAGAAATTTCTGATGAACAGGTGGACAAGATTTTTTTGGAGGCCGACGAACAGAAACCTTCCCAACTTGCAGAACTGGTGGGGGAAATTCCCTTTGAGTTTTTTGAATTGACCCGTGACATCATCCAAGATGCCCAAGAAAAGTTGGCAAAGGAGCTAAACAGCAATCTTTATTTAACTTTGACCGACCACCTGCATTTTGCCGTTGAACGGGGCCAAGAAAACTTGCCGATTACCAACCGCCTCCATTGGGAAATTAAAAGCTATTATCCAAAAGAGTTTGCCGTGGCTTTAACCGCCTTGGAAAAACTTAATCAGACCTATCAGATTGACTTGCCAGAAGAAGAGGCCAGCAACATCGCCTTTCATTTGATTAATGCCCAAGTCAGCCAAACTGATGCAGCTGATGGCTTTCGCTATGCCAAGATGACGGGCGAAATCGTCAACCTAGTTCGTTACTCGATTCAAAGGGAATTGGATACAAATTCCCTGCATTACACGCGTTTTATCACCCATGTGCGCTTTTTCGTGGAACGTTTCTTCTCAGAGAGCCTTTTACACGAAGGCGAAACAGCCCTCCACGACCAAATGTGGAATCTATTTCCTGAAGCGGCCGAAATTGCCGTCAAGGTCCGGGACTTTTTGGAGAAGACTTACAAAAAGACGATTCCCAACGAAGAAACATTTTATCTGGCTGTCCATATCAATCGCTTGTTGAAGCATATGGGTTAGTAGATTTATAAAAAACCATCCTAGAACAGATCGGCTAAGCTGAAAGCCAATGTTCTGGGATGGTTTTTTTATGAAATTAAACGTCTGTATTGAAAAACTGTGTAGCTGAATGCAACCAGGCCTGTCATTAGCAAACAGGTTAATAAAAACACCTGCCAGTTGATAGGATTTAGAATAAATAAGAAGGTTAAAAGTGGCATCAATACCATCAAACTTACCGTCGCAATTTTCTGTCCCAAATAATCAGAACGCTCATCATCGCCCATTTTAAATAGCAGGAAAAAAATTGCTAAAACTAACATAACTACCGCAAAGATGATGCCTACAATTAGTAGTCGGTTTTGATTCTGATTAAGTAAACTAATTCCTTGATCAACGTGAGCTATCACTTTTATTTCCTCCCTCGTATTTAAAAATATCATTAATATCCGCTTCAAAAAAAGCTGCTATGCGAAAAGCCAACAATAACGACGGCAAATAATTGCTTTTTTCCATCGATAAAATTGTCTGCTTTGAAACGCCGACTGCTTCTGCTAATTCCCGCTGTGAGAGTCGTGCCAAAACACGGTATTCATAAACTTTATTTTGAATACCATCGCCAAAATCTTTTTTCATAATTTCGCCACCTAATTAATATTACTTTACTATTATACAAGTTTACTTTACCTATGTAAAACTTTATTATATAATTTTGTAAAAAGGAGTCCAATTATGGCTGAATACGAAAAAGATTTTATTTTGCGGCAACACAAGGATTTGGCAAAAGCTTTAAGTGCTTTTTTAGAGGATACTTCGGTGGATGATATTATGCAGTGGGAACAAGAAAATGGACAGAAATACCAGTCTGATACCTCTGAAAAAAGTAAAACTGTTCCTCAGAAAACTGACGAGAAAATCGAATCTGACAAAAACGATTAACTAGGTGAGTTAAGAAAAAAAACCTCCCGAATTGCTTTCACCAACTCGGGAGGTCAACACTAATTCTATTCGACTAAGCATTGATTGCCATTAAAATATCCCGCAGTACATAAATAATAATCAAGTGTAGCGGGTAAAAATAATAAAACAAATTTTTCTGCCACACAGCACCGCTGCCCCCCCGCTGGCCATTGTAGAAATAAATAAATGGCAACACGGTAATCATCATAAATTCATTGTCAAAGGTTAAAACTTGATAGAGACTGCCCATATCTGGCAACGAAAGAAAATTGAAGATGCCATGGGCCAAAAGCAGTCCGCTAAACAAAGAAACGCCAATGGCAATCTTGCCGAATTGCCCTCTAAAGAAATAGAAAATCAGCGCCATCACCAGCTCATAGGGACCGCCTTCGCTAAGCAGTAAAAATGGCAGTATCAAAATCAGTACAAAACTCAGCAGAATTCTTTTTTGCCAACAGAGACCCTTTTTCAAAATGATCTCTAAGAGCCAAATCAGCGCAAACAATAATGCCAGTGTCATAAAAATATTTTGCCCCTGCAGCAATAGGAAAACATCAAACTCACCTGTATAGGGATTAACAAAACTGGTTTGTGTTATCAAATTGTGGGCTATATTGATGCCATACATGCCGATGCCGCCGATAAATAATCGTAGAAAATATCGCTGGCGATTACTGGTATGATGAAAGCCCTCAACAAGCATAAACACAAACAGTGGTGCAACAAAGCGGCCTAGTAATGAAACCCAGAGTGGCCAGCCTAAAAAATTTCCTAAATAACTATTTACATGGTCAATCACCATAAAGATGATGCCAATTATTTTCAAATCAAAACCTGATAAAAACTTCTGCATAAATTTCCTCCTGCTGTTATTTAACTTTCACAGTGTAGCATGAAGTCTCACCTGAAAAATCCTTTTCTCGGCTGATTTTTAAATCAGCCTTAAGATGGAGCTAGCGGAAATACTTTGCTTCAAAGCAAGCGCTGAAAAATCGGCCAAGACAAAAAAAGTCTGGTGAAATGTTGCTATCATTTCACCAGACTTTCTTATTCATTTTTACCCTAAAGCTACATCCAAAATCATCATAATCAAAAAGCCGACCATCACACCAAAGACCGCAAAGTGACGGCGGCTGGTGATGCTTTGTTGGGCTTCGGGAATTAATTCCTCCACCACTACATAAATCATTGCGCCGGCCGCAAAGGCTAAAGCATATGGCAGTAAAACCGTCACTCGGCTGACTAATAAAGCACCAATGACACCGGCAATCGGTTCAACAATACCTGAAGCCTGACCGTAAAGAAATGATTTCCAACGGCTGAGACCTTCTTGTCGTAAGGGAATCGAAACGGCGGCACCTTCTGGAAAGTTTTGAATTCCAATCCCTAAAGCTACTGAGATGGCGGCTAGAACAGCTGCGTTTGGATTATCCGCAGAGGCTGCTGCTCCAAAGGCCACTCCAACGGCCAGCCCTTCAGGAATATTGTGGAGTGTAATCGAAAAAACCAACAAAATGGTTCGTTTTAAATGAGTCGGAATCCCCTCAGTTTCATGATTGGGCCCAAAGTGCATATGGGGAATCGTCTTATCTGAAATATAAAGAAATAATCCGCCAAAGCCAAAGCCGATTGCCACCACTAACCAAGCGATGTCACCATTTTCCTCCGCCCGAGCGATGGCCGGATCAAGAAGTGACCAAAAACTGGCTGCAATCATCACGCCGGAGGCAAAGCCCAACATAAAATTCAAGACTTCTTTTTTGATATTTTTAAAAAAGAAGACCAGCCCCGCTCCAAAAGCGGTCATTAAATAAGTAAAACCTGTCCCCACCAGCGCCTGCTGCCAAGGACTTAACGCAAATAACCATGCTAACATAATTTCCCCTCCTTTTTCATTTTCATTTCTTAAAAATAAAAAGTCAAAATAATCGCTAACCCAAGAGTACCATATTAGAAAACGAATTTCTAGGCTCGCCTAAACTATTCAAGAGCATTTGTTTTCTTTTAAAAATTATCCGCGTTATAATGACCTCAGAAATCCTAAAAAAGATATTGGAGTGATAGAAATGGCAAACAAAATTAATGCCGGTGTCGCAATGATCAAAGTCTTCGAATCTTGGGGAATTGACCATATCTATGGAATACCTGGCGGCTCATTTAATTCAACGATGGACGCTTTGTACAAAGAACGGGAATCAGTTAAATACATTCAAGTACGTCACGAAGAAGTTGGAGCTCTTGCTGCTGCTGCTGATGCCAAATTAACTGGCAAAGTTGGCGCTGTCTTTGGTTCAGCTGGACCAGGCGCTACACATTTAATCAACGGCTTATACGATGCCCAAATGGATCATGTACCAGTCGTTGCTCTATTAGGTCAAGTCGCTTCAACAGCAATGAATTATAATTCCTTCCAAGAATTAAATGAAAATCCAATGTTCGCTGACGTCAGTGTTTACAACCGCACTGTTATGACGCCAGAAAGTCTGCCCCACGTTGTCGATGAAGCCATTAAAGCAGCTTATAAATACAACGGCGTGGCAGTGGTGACCATCCCTGTTGATTACGGCTATGCAGAAATTGACGATTTAGAAATTTCAACTGCTAAAAATCATAAAAAAGGCGTGATTCAACCAGACGATGCTGATTTGAAAGCTGTCTTGCCTTTGATTGAAGCAGCTAAAAAACCTGTCTTGTATGTGGGTCAAGGTGTCCGCGGCGGAGCGGATGCCGTGCAAGCCTTCTCTGAACATTTTTCAATGCCGGTGGCTGCCGCTGTTTTAGCCAAAGGAATTATTCCTGACAGCTACCACAACTTTTTAGGCTTTGCGGCTCGGGTCGCAACCAAACCCGCCAACGAAGCGTTAGCCGATGCTGATTTTATTTTATTTGTCGGCAGTGATTTCCCATTTGCTGCTTACTTCTTTAACCCAGCTGCCAAATTTGTTCAAATTGATATTGATGCTTCCAAATTTGGTCGTCGCCATAAAACTGATTTAACTGTGCTTGGTGATGGCGCAACAGCTTTGCGTAAATTGGTAGAATTTGGTAAAGCTCGACCAGCGGATGCTTGGTTAGCTGCCAATCAACAAAATATTGTCAACTGGCGGGCTTGGTTACAAAGCCGCGCGGATGTGACTGAAGGTGATTTATCACCAGAACCAGTTTACAAACAAGTCAAACGCATCGCTGAAGACAGTGCCGTCTTTGTCACAGATGTTGGTAATTCAACTATTCAATCGATTCGTAATTTAGATTTAAACGGCCAACAATTGCACACGACTTCTGGTTGGTTTGCAACTATGGGAAATGGTGTACCAGGCGGGATTGCCGCTCAATTAAGTTTCCCTGACCGCCAAGTCTTTACCTTTAGTGGTGACGGTGGTTTTGCCATGGTGATGCAAGACATCATCACCCAAGCCAAATACAAATTGCCAATCATCAACATCGTCTTCTCGAATAATTCCTTTGGCTTTATTGAAGCCGAACAAGAAGACAGTGGCCAAAAAGAATTTGGGGTCTTCCTAGAAGGCGCTGACTTTGGTAAAGCCGGCGAAGCCCTCGGCGCAAAAGGCTTCACAATTACCGAAATTTCTCAATTGCCAGCCGCCTTTGATGCAGCTAAAAACAGTGATGGCCCAGTCGTAATAGATGTTAAAATCAAAAACGATCGCCCATTACCGGTGGAAGATTTGCATTTAGACCCTGACAAATTCCCAGCAGACGAAATTGCCGCCTTCAAAGAACGTTATGGCGTGCATGACCTGCCAACATTAAATGAATTCCTAAAATAATTCTCTGAAAATAAAAACAAAGCACAGCGGGTAAAATCGCTGTGCTTTGTTTTTTTATCTATTCTTCAAAATCAAGGCAAACCCGATTTTTTACTACACTACTGGCCCAATTACTCACCCGCACATGCTCCGGATGAATTTGGTAGGCTGCCAATGCCTCAGCACTTTCAAATAAGCTGTAGACTGCCACATCATGATTACTAGTTGGCAATAAATCCAGCACCACCTCAAAGGAAATAATCCCAGGAATAATCGCCTTTAACCCTTCTAAATTCCGCTTCAACTGCTCTGCATTTCGGCGCTTTTCAGCAGCCGAAAATTTCTGTTTTAAATTCCAGCTGACGATGTGTCTGATCATAGTTTTAACTCCCTCCACCACTTGATAATTTATCTTAATTTCCAATGCTTTCACTATACTTAATTTTTAACTGAATGAATAGCTGTGATGCCCTAATGATAGATCTGAATCAATTTCTCAGGGAATTTTCCCGGCCAAATGACACTTATACCAAGAAAAACAGTCGTTTCCCAGAAAGACGGCAAACTATTGTTTCTGACCTTTTTTGGCTCTATACTGCAAATTGTAAACGATCACAAAATAAAAAATCTGTTAACCAAAAAAATAAAAAACAGATTTAAATCAAAGGGGAAATATAATATGGGACTAGTATTAGCAAGAATCGATCAGCGTTTAATTCACGGAATTGTTGTTACCCAGTGGGCCGGTGCTACTAAAGCAAAACGTTTAATGGTGGTGGACGATGAAGTCAGCAAAGATGAAGTCCAAAAGGCAGCCATGCGCATGAGTAAACCAGCTGGCACTGGCATGTCAATCATTGATGTTGAGACTGCGATTACGAATTTTAATAGCGGCAAATACGATAGCCACAATGTCTTTATGATTGTTAGGGAACCGGAAACTTTAATTCGCTTGGCTGAAGGCGGTGTCAAAATTCCTAAAGTCAATATCGGGATTATCTTTGACGGCGAAGGCAAAGAAACCGTGAAAAAAATGGTTTCTGTGGATGAAAAAGAAGTTGCTGATTTGAAAAAATTAGAAGCAATGGGTATTCCTGTGACCTTCCATTTTGTTCCGGGTGATGCAGAAGAAAGTTTAGCAACATATATTAAATAAAAAAGTAAGGTGGCCTTCCCATGGAAATTATACAAGGACTATTAATTATCGCATTATCAATCTGGATGGTCTGGGACCAACAGGGCTTGGTTGTAACAACTTGGTTCCCAATTATGGTAGCGCTCTTTGCAGGCATTATTATGGGGGACATGGCAACGGCTATGGTCATCGGCGGAACTTTCCAGCTAATGGCATTAGGCGTAGCAAATATCGGCGGCTCCTCCGTCCCTAACTGGGGCTTAGCGGCTTTAGTCGGCATTTATGTTGCCATCCGAACAACAAATAATATTGAAGAAGCTAAGGCTGTTGCATTAGCAGTTGGCGTACCGGTTGGGATGTTGGGAATTCAATTAGATGTTTTAGCCAAAATTTTAAATACCTATGTGACTCATGCGGCTCAAACTGCTGCCAATCAAATGAATTTCAAAAAAATGAATCGTATTTTATGGTTGGGCCCCGTTATCTTCGGTTTAACAACCGCTGTACCGACCGCTCTCTGTGTGTTATTCGGTGACCGGATTGTCAATTTGATTTTGAACTTCGTACCAGAATGGTTTACTAACGGCTTGTCAATTGCCGGCAGTATGCTCCCAGTTGTCGGGATTGCATTATTGCTCCAAGTAATGCCAGTCAAAAAATATCTGACGATGCTTTTATTGGGCTTCGTTTTAGCGGCTTACTTGAATCTGCCAATTCTTGGTGTTTCAATTGTCGGTTTCGCTTTGGCCTATTACTTCTTCACGACTGAAATGAAGAAGAGCAGCCCAGAAGCAGCCACAGAAGTCGGCACAGTTGATGAAGGAGATGACTTTGATGAATAATCCCGAAACAAAATTAACTAAAAAAGATATCAATCAAGCCGCTTTTCGCTATATGTTTATGGCTTGTAACATTTTTAATTACGAAAATCAACAAGGTCCGGCTGTTGTTTACGGCTTGGAAAAAGCGTTGCGGAAGATTCATCCTAATGATGAGGATTATGTCGCTTCAATCAACAATCAGTTTAAGTATTTCAACACAACCACTTGGATGGCCAACCTATTATTAGGGGCCAGTTTGGCAATGGAGGAAAAAGACGGTGTCGATTCATTGGAGGCCGTGCAAAACTTTAAAACCGGTATGATGGGGCCATTAGCCGGCGTCGGTGATACCTTAGTTTGGGTCTTGTATCCAACAATCATGGGTTCAATTGCTGCTTACATGGGGCTTGAAGGTAATCCAACAGGAGCGATTATCTGGCTGCTGCTAAACATTTTCTTCTTGTTTTTCCGCTTTAAATTATTTTCTATCGGCTATACATCCGGTATCAAATTGGTAACAGCTTTAGGCGCAAAGATTTCAGTCTTCACCGAAGCGGCATCTATTATGGGGCTGACAGTAGTGGGGGCATTAATTCCCTCAGTTGTTAAAATCAATGTCGGCCTGGTCTTTCAATCTGGTGAAGTCGAATTACCGATTCAATCGCAAATTTTAGACAGCATTATGCCAGCTTTATTGCCAGCCTTGTTAACCTTTGCAGTATACAAGCTGATTGCCACCAAAAAAATGAGTGTCATTCAAATCATTTTCGCCGTGATTATTTTAGCTTTAATTCTGTCGTTCTTCGGTGTCTTAACCGTTTAAAAAAAATTAGGAGCCTGTGACATTAGTCTTTTAACAGTTAACATCCCAAACTATCTTATACATGTCTTTGTGGCCTATGACTCCGCAAGACAGAAAGCACATTTGCTGATGCGGACCCGTGGATTCGTACTGCAAATTGACCATATTTAATGGCTCTTGCCAGAGCTTGTTCAAGAAGTTTGATTCTATTTTAACTAATGGCAATGTCACTTTTCATAAAAGGAGTAGCTTATGCGAAAAATTATTTTAGCCAGCCACCATAATTTAGCGGTGGGAATGAAGGATACTTTAGAATATATTATGCCTAACGTCGGTACAATTACAACCATCGCCGCTTACACCACTAATACGCCGGTTGATCAAGAAATTGCTGATGCATTGGCAGACATCACTGCTGCTGATGAAGCCTTAATTTTTACCGATTTACTCGGCGGGTCCGTCAATCAAAATTTCACTAAATATCTAAACCAACCCAATATCCATGTGATTGCGGGGATGAATTTACCGGTGATTATGTCCTGTTTGCTGCCTCTAAGTGATAGTCCAATTGAGCCTGCTCAGTTGCGGCAAGGGGTCGCAGAAGGTCAGCAGCAAGTTATTTATGTGAATGACTACTTAGCCCAACAAACAATCGATGAGGATGATGAATAATGACAGCTGAATGGTGGAAAAATAGTGTCGTCTATCAAGTTTACCCGCAGAGTTTTAAAGACAGTAACAATGATGGCATTGGCGATTTTCAAGGCATCATCGAAAAATTACCTTATCTAGCACAGTTGGGGATTGATGTGATTTGGTTGAATCCGATTTTTGATTCCCCTTTAATCGACAATGGCTATGACATCGCTGACTATGAAAAAATTTTACCCCAGTATGGCACGATGGCTGACTTTAAAGAATTATTAGCGAAGGCTCATGAATTAAAGATTCGCATTATTTTAGATTTAGTCGTCAATCATACGAGTGATTTACATCAATGGTTTGTCGAATCCAAAAAAGATCAAGACAATCCCTATGCTGACTACTATATTTGGAAGGACCCGCAGCCAGATGGTTCTACGCCAAACAACTGGGGTTCAACCTTTGGCGGCCCTGCCTGGGAATATGTTGAAAGCCGCAACCAATATTATCTCCATTGTTTTGCCAAAGAACAGCCGGATTTAAATTGGGAAAATGAAACACTTCGTCAAGAAATCTATGCTATGATGCGCAAATGGTTTGAATTAGGCATTGACGGCTTCCGCATGGATGTTATCAGTTTAATCAGCAAAGATCCAGCTTATCCCGATGCTCCTGAGACTTTGGCTTACACCAAATCTTATTACGCCGGTGCTTCAAATGGTCCCCGTGTCCATGAATTTTTACATGAGATGCACCAAGAAGTCCTCAGTCATTACGATGTGATGACGGTTGGCGAAACGCCAAACACTAATAGCAGTCAAGCGCAACTTTACACCTTACCTGAGCGGGAAGAATTAAACATGCTTTTCCATTTTGATCATATGCATTTAGACTATGGCAAATACGGCAAGTTTTCTGATATTCGTTTCAAATTAAGCGATTTGCGGGATACTTTAAGCGAATGGCAGGAAAAATTAGCTGACGGCTGGAACTCGCTATATTGGAGTAATCACGATCAACCGCGGGCGGTCACCCGCTTTGGTGATGATGGGGAATATCGGGAAATTTCTGCTAAAATGTTAGCCACGCTACTCCACATGATGAAGGGGACCCCTTTTATTTTTCAAGGGGAGGAATTAGCGATGAAAAACGTGCCCTTCACCGATATTTCTGAGTATCAGGATATTGAAACCAAATATTTTTATCAAGAAATGACTGCCGCTGGTGAAACGCCGGCAGCTATTCAAAAGGCTATCTATCTAAAATCCCGGGACAATGCCCGCACGCCGATGCCTTGGAACAGTGAAGCCAATAGCGGCTTTTCCGACGCCAAACCGTGGATTAATTATTCCCCGGACAATCGTTGGATTAATGTTGAGGACACCTTAGCAGATGCAAATTCTGTCTTTTATTATTACCAAAAATTAATTGTCCTTAGAAAAGAATATCCCATCATTCAAATGGGTGATTATCAGCTGATTAATGACAATGATTCAGCAGTCTATAGTTATCTGAGAACCTATCAAGGGGAAACTTTGTTGGTGCTATGTTCCTTCAGCAAAGAAAAGGTCAACGTCACTGTTCCTCCAGAGTTAATACTTAAAGATGCACAACTATTAATTCATAACTATTCTGACGTTGCCAAAAAGCCAACCGCTACTATGCCCCTTCGACCATATGAAGCGCTTGTTTATCTTTTAAAATAACCCCCTAAAAACCTGTGGGAAATCTGCTTGATTTCTCACAGGTTTTTTTCTAGTATGGAGGTGAGAGGAGCTGAGCGCTGATGAATTTCGACCAACATATTAAAATAAATTACGAAAGCCTATCTGAAAATGAACAAGAAATGGTTTACTACATTCGCAACCATCGTCAAGAAGTGATTAAATTATCGATTGTTGAGCTTGGGGATGTGCTGTTATCTTCCAAAAGCTCGGTTTTACGCCTAGCCAAAAAATTAGGTTTTCGCGGCTTTTCCGAGATGAAATACTCAATTGAGCAATCGCTTTTTCAAGCGACGATTGCGCCGACTGATTTAGTTGCCTCCTTGAAAAAAGAAATTGAGCAAACCTTTCAATACGCTGAGCAAACCAATTTCCAGCCTTTATTGGATAAAATCAAACAGGCCAAGCAGCTGCATCTCTATGCGACTGGCTTCACCCAAAATAATTACACTAAAGATTTTGCTAATGATTTATTTTTATCTGGCCGACCAAATTTTCTGATTTCTGGTGAGACAAATTTCGAAATGATTAGCCAGACGCTCACTGCAGATGATTTAGTGATTGTCACCTCTCTAAGTGGAGAAACGCCGGCCATTAAAGACACCATTCGTAATTTACAGCTGAACAAAGTACCCATTTGCAGTATCACGGCCTTTGGCAAAAGTTTTCTCGGAGAAGCCGCTGACTTTCAACTGTATTATGAAATCACAGACCTGCCTAGTCCGGTAATCGGCGGCGGCAATTCCATGATTGGCTTAAATATTATTTTGACTATTTTAGCCCGAAAATATCGTGAATTTGTCCTATTTGATGAGTAAATGAATAACTGCCTGAACTTACAAAGAACTGCTTTGATCCTGCAAGACTCCTCTTAAAAGTGAGCTTGAGAATCTGTTAGCAGAAGTTTATCTTTGTAAGTTTTTTTACGATTTTCCTCTACTACCCCTTAAATTTCTTGATTTTTCCTTAAGAAAACTTTTCCGCGTTTATTTTCTTCCGTTAAAAATTGTGTTTATTGTGAAGACTAATTTTGAAAGGAATGAAGAAAATGTTAGAACTTCATTTAGAATTTGAAACAGCTAGTGGGGAGTCGGAAACTTTGGTGGTGTATCAGCCAAACCCTGATTTGACGCCTAAGAAAATCATTGAGCGGATGCGGGAAATTTGCGACTGGCATGGCTTCCAGAAAAATTGCCAACCGCTTTTCACCGGTATTATCGGTGCCAAATATGTTGAGCGCAAGGAGGAACCGGTTTTCAGACTGCTGGGTAAAGATTTAGACCTGTGAGGCTAGGCGCCTTGAAAGTTTCCCTTTTCCCCGCTATAATGCTTAGAGGCCCTGTGCCCACTATGAAAAAAAGCGAGGAAAATAATTCATTGATTACTGTAACTGATGTAAGTTTACAATTTCCTGATCGTAAACTTTTTGATGATGTCACGATAAAATTTACTCCCGGCAATTGCTACGGCTTAATCGGTGCCAATGGTGCTGGTAAATCAACCTTTTTAAAAATTCTTTCCGGCGAATTACAACCGACCACCGGTAACATTTCTTTAGGACCAAATGAACGGATGGCGACATTGCGTCAGAATCATTTCGACTATGAAAATGTTCCTGTGATTGAAACGGTGATGATGGGCCACAAGCGCCTCTATGAAGTCATGAAGGAAAAAGATGCCATCTATATGAAGGAAGATTTTTCTGATGAAGACGGCATCAAAGCCGCTGAATTAGAAGGCGAATTTGCGGAATTGAATGGTTGGGAAGCTGAACCAGAAGCAGCTGTCTTGCTGCAAGGTTTGAATATTCCAGAAGACTTGCACCACCAAAACATGAGCGAACTGACAGCTGGTCAAAAAATTAAAGTCCTGCTGGCTCAATCACTTTTCGGCAAACCTGATGTCCTTTTACTAGACGAGCCGACTAACGGCTTGGATATTCAGTCAATCAACTGGTTGGAAGAATTTTTAATTAATTTTGAAAATACGGTCATCGTCGTTTCCCATGACCGCCACTTTTTAAACAAAGTCTGCACCCATATGGCCGACCTTGATTTCAGCAAAATTAAACTCTATGTCGGCAACTATGACTTCTGGTTGGAATCTAGCCAACTGGCAGCTCGCCTGCAAGCTGATTCCAATGCTAAAAAAGAAGAACAGATTAAAGAACTGCAAGACTTTATCGCACGTTTTAGCGCAAACGCTTCGAAGTCAAAACAAGCGACCTCCCGGAAAAAAATGCTGGATAAAATCACCTTGGATGATATTCAACCATCATCCCGCCGCTATCCTTTTGTCGGCTTCAAACCCGAAAGAGAAATCGGCAATGATTTATTGCAGGTGGACAATGTCAGCGTAACGATCGACGGCAAGAAAATCTTGGACAATATTTCCTTCACTTTAAATAAGGATGACAAAGTGGCCTTTGTTGCCGAAAATGATATTGTCACCACGACTTTATTTAAAGTTTTGATGGGGGAAACTACCCCTGACACCGGCTCTGTCCGCTGGGGTGTTACCACCAGCCAAGCTTATTTACCGAAGGATTCGACTAGCGAATTTAATTCTGAGATGACGATTTTAGATTGGCTGCGGCAATTTGCCTCAAAAGAAGAAGATGACAATACTTTCTTGCGCAGTTTCTTAGGTCGCATGTTATTTTCCGGCGATGAAGTCTTGAAACCAGTCAATGTTTTATCCGGTGGCGAAAAAGTTCGCTGTCTATTGTCCAAAATGATGCTGTCAAAAGCTAATGTTTTGGTTTTAGATGACCCGACTAACCACTTGGACTTGGAATCAATCACTGCTTTAAATGATGGCTTAATTGCTTTCACCGGCTCACTGTTGTTTGCATCCCATGACCATCAGTTTATTCAAACTTTGGCCAATCGGATTATTGCCATCTCCGATAAAGGCGTGGTTGACCGGGCGGAAACAACCTATGACGACTTCTTAGAAAATCCTGAAGTCCAAAAACAATTAGCCACAATGAAATAAAAAATAAACGAGGAGTGAAGTTAGCCTAAAAGCTAATTTTCACTCCTCGTTTTTATTTGCTACTGTCTCACAGCACCATAGGAAAATAATGCGATACAACCATACCCCGTATGGCTGGTAATCGTTGGGCCTAATGGATATAAATCAAGGCCTTTGACCGGTAGCTGAGCTAAGACCATCTCTTTGACCTTCTCAGCACTTTCAAGGTCACCGGCATATGCTAATAATAATTGCTGTTGTTCTGGATGTTCAATCAATGCAGTAGTTTCTTCGACAACTTTTTGCAGAGCTTTATTACGCCCGCGTGTTTTGCCGACATTTTGTAATTTTCCAGCAGCATCGACATTAATAATCGGTTTGACGTTCATCAAACCGCCCAGTGTTGCTGCTGTTTTAGAAATCCGGCCGCCCCGATGCAGATGGTCCAAGTCATCAACGGTCACCCAAGATTGCACTGTCATTTTAATTTTTTCAAGTTCTGCCACGATTTCCGCTAAAGCTAAGCCACTATCCCGCAGTTCAGCTGCCTTCAAAACCAACAGGCCCTGCCCTAAACTGGCCGCTAGCGTATCTAAAACATAAACTTGCGGGTCTTTATCATATTCCTCCCGCAGCATCTCTACGGCCTGCAGAGCGCTTTGATAAGAACCGCTCAACCCGGAAGAAAAGCACAGGTACAGCACCGGAATATTTTGATCCACATAGCCTTTAAAAAATTCTAAATAGCGTCCGACATTAATTTGGGAAGTCGTCGGCTGCGAGCCCCGCTGAATCTCCGCCAAAAATTTCGGATAATCAAAGGTTTCCCCTAAGTCATCAGGATATTCATGTCCATCCATCTGCACCAGCATAGGAATAAACGTGACCGCCTTCTCCTGCAGAATTTGATAGGGAATATCACAGCAAGAATCCGTCATAATCTGATACATGGTTTCCCCCCTAAATACTTATTTGTAAATATCATACCATTTTGCAGGTGATTTTACTTCTAAAAAGTTGTTCAACCGTTTGCAGGCGAGCTTCTTTACTAGGAAAATTTTAAAAGCTCTGAAAAGCCGTCTCACGATGACTCTTCAGAGCTTTCTGTTTTAAATCTGTGACCAAACACTTTCCAAAATATTGGTTTGGTTACGGTCAGGTCCGACAGAGAAGGTTGAAATACGGACGCCGACTAATTCAGAAATGCGGCGCACATAGTTACGGGCATTTTCTGGTAATTCACCTAATGTGCGACAGCCGGTGATATCTTCAGACCAGCCAGGCAATTCTTCATAGACAGGTTTACAGCGATTCAATTCCTTCAAGCTCGCAGGGTAATGATAAATCAATTCCCCATCCAAATCATAAGCGGTACAAATTTTGACTTTGTCTAAGCCGCTCAAGACATCGATTGAATTTAAAGAGAGATTGGTAATGCCTGATACCCGTTTAGAGTGACGCATCACAACAGAATCAAACCAACCCACACGCCGCGGACGTCCCGTTGTTGTACCATATTCTTTGCCGACTTCACGAATCTGCTCGCCAGTTTCATCAAATAATTCAGTCGGAAATGGGCCATCTCCTACCCGAGAGGTATAAGCTTTACACACGCCGACCACTTTATTGATTTTCGAAGGGCCAACGCCGCTACCGATAGTTACCCCACCAGCCACTGGATTAGAAGAAGTCACGAAAGGATACGTCCCTTGGTCGATGTCCAACATCACACCTTGGGCCCCTTCAAACAATACACGACGGCCTTCATCTAAAGCATCATTTAAAATCACGGAAGTATCCGTGACATATTTTTTAATTTGTTGACCGTATTCAAAATATTCTTCAAAAATATCGTCAAAATTCATGCCTTCGCAGTCATACATTTTAGTAAACTGGCGATTTTTATCTTCTAAATTCACCTGCAGGCGCTCTGCAAAAATTTCTTTATCTAGTAAATCAGCAATCCGAATCCCCACGCGGGCGGCTTTATCCATGTAAGCCGGTCCAATGCCTTTGATGGTGGTACCGATTTTATTATCACCCTTCGCATCCTCTTGCAGTTGATCCAATTTGATATGATAAGGTAAAATCACATGAGCTCGATCAGAAATTCGTAAGTTTTCTGTTGTCACGCCTTGTTCATGCAAATAAGCCAATTCCTTCACCAACGACTTAGGATTGACCACCACGCCATTACCAATGACACTGATTTTATCTTTGTAAAAAATCCCTGACGGAATCAAATGCAATTTGTAAGTCACGCCATCAAATTTGATAGTATGACCAGCGTTGTCTCCACCTTGATAACGGGCAATCACTTCAGCATTTTCACTGAGGAAGTCAGTAATCTTTCCTTTACCTTCATCTCCCCATTGCGTTCCAACAACTACGACTGATGACATACGAACACCTCGTTCTAATTATTTTGTCCTGCATTATTGTAACAATTCTCTATCCCATAAGCAAATAAAACTCGAAAATTATTCGGATTTTTTTCTTCAAACGGAGTAAAACACGAACAATTTTATTCGTTTCAAATTTTTTTGAAACTTAAAGGTGAACGAGCGTCGGATTTAATAGATTTATTTTAATAAAACGACTAACCCTTTAAAAATTTCTTTAAATCGGTTACAGTTAATGAAAGGAAAAGTTCACTTTAGTGGGCAGTTTAAAGGGGGGAAATCATGCCCAAGGGTAAAAAGAAACCAGCAGCAAGAAAAAAAGCAACGAAGAAAAAAAGAATCATTCGCTGGGTGGCCAACATACTAGCCGTTTTACTATTATTAATTGGCTTAGCTTTGATTTTTAATGATTACATAAAAGATTGGCTGATTCAGCAAAACACGGACAGATATGCGTTAGAAACGGTCACGAGGGAAGATATTTTGCGCAATCAAAATGCCGATGCAACCTTTGATTTCGATGAAGTGATTCCCATCAGTTCCGAAGCGGTCATTCGAGCGCAATTTGAAAATAATGAATTTGCGACATTAGGGGCGATTGCGATTCCTAGCGTCAACATCAATTTGCCAATTTTTAAAGGGACGAATTACGCCGCATTATTTTATGGCGCCGGTACCTTAAGGGAAGATCAAGTAATGGGGGAGCGTAATTATGCTCTGGCCAGTCATAAAGCCGTCAACAATAGTTTATTGTTTGGCCCATTAGAAAATGCCCAACTCGGCGATTTAATTTACCTGACCGATTTAGATCGGGTCTTTACCTACGAAATTTTTTATTCTGAAATAGTATCTCCCTATTCCGGCTACTTAATCGACGACGTGCCGGATGAAACGTTAGTCACTTTGGTAACCTGTAACGCCTCTGGCAGCATGCGGCTAGTGGTCCAAGGACGATTTGTGGAGGCTGTTTCGGTCGATGATGCCTCACAAGCCATGAATGACGCCTTCAGTGTTAGTTTGAACACTTATTAAATGAAAAGCGCCAGCTAGAAGTTAGTTTTTGAAGCTAACTTTCAGCTGGCGCTTTTTTATGCTTAATTATTAAAATTCAACTCTTGGCGAGAGGGAGGAGAATTTATTATATTCCTTGATAAAAAGCAGTTCGACTGTTCCCCTGGCACCGCTCCGGTTTTTTTCAATGATAACCTCGACAATATTGTCATTAGCTGGTGGTTCCGGCACATTGTTGTCGTCCTCGCCACCTTCCCGATCATAATAGTCATCCCGATATAAAAATGCCACGATGTCCGCATCCTGTTCAATCGAACCCGATTCCCGAATATCACTCAAGACCGGCCGTTTGTCCTGTCTTTGTTCCACACCACGAGAAAGCTGAGACAAAGCAATGATGGGCACCTTTAATTCCTTGGCGAGCTTTTTCAACTGCCGAGAAATTTCCGAGACTTCCTGTTGACGATTTTCCCGACCGGTACCTTCAATCAATTGCAGGTAGTCAATTAAAATCAAACCAAGATTGCCCCGCTCTTGAGCTAACTTGCGGCATTTCGCACGAATCTCGGTGATTTTTATCCCAGGAGTATCATCAATGAATATATTGGCTTTTGAGAGGCTTCCCATCGCCATAATCAAATTGGACCACTCTTCCTCTGAAAGCTGTCCTGTCCGCAAATGAGCCGCTTCTATGGAGCCCTCAGCACACAACATCCGATTAACCAGTGACTCTGCTCCCATTTCCAAACTGAAAATGGCTACCGAACGATCCGTCTTCGTGCCGACATTTTGGGCAATGTTCAAGGCAAAGGCCGTTTTACCAACAGCCGGTCGGGCAGCTAAGATAATCAGCTCTTCCGCTTGCAAACCTGCTGTCATTTTATCCAATGCTTGATAACCAGTTGGCAAACCCGTGATTTCTTCATTATTTAAAGACAGGCGTTCAATATTTTGGACAGAGGCGGTTAAAACATCCGCAATTTGTAAAAAACCGCTGCGATTGCGTTTTTCCGCTACTTCCAAAATGCGGGTTTCGGCATCATCTAAAATGGATTGAACATCTTCCCCTTGCTCGAAGCCCTTAGTGACAATAGAGGTTGCTGTTTGAATTAAATTTCTTAAAAGAGATTGTTCTTCAACAATTTTGGCATAATAGCCAATGTTTGCTGCAGTCGGAACACTCATCACTAATTCCGATAAATAATCCAGTCCACCAGCATCTTCTAAAAGATTATTTTGCTCCAGCTGAGCTTTTACCGTCACAAAGTCAATAGCTTCATTGCGATCACTCAACGTGTTCATCGTTTCAAAAATAATCTGATGACTGCGACGGTAAAAATCTTTGGCTTCAATAAATTCTAAAGCATCCGGCAAAGCATCCGCTTCTAAAAAAATGGACCCTAAAACGGCCTGCTCTGCTTCAATATTCTGTGGCGGCATACGATCTTGCCAAACTTCTGCCATTTTAAACGCTCCTACTCAGTACCTTCAAATCGTACTGCAATCTAGTGTACCTATTGTAACGAAAAAAAAAGCAATCCGCAACGAGGCAGGATTGCCGGAATCATTAAGATTTCCTTTACTCTTCGGTCACATGAACCGTGATGGTTGCTGTAACTTGCGGATGTAATTTGACTGGGACTTTTGTATAGCCCAGCGCTTTGATTGGTTCATTCATTTCCATTTTACGTTTGTCTAATTTTAGTCCAAACTGCTTATTGAAGGCATCAGCAATTTGCTTAGAGGGAATGGAGCCGAACAAACGGCCGTCTTCACCAGCCTTAGCTTTTAGTTCAACCACAGTCTCTTCTTTATCAATCACAGCTTTTAATGCTTCTGCTTCTGCTAGAATTTCTGCTTGATGTTTTTCTTGGGCTTTCTTTTGACCGGCAACCTCACTTAAAGCGCTGCGGTTAGCTTCTTTAGCCAAATTATTTTTTAGCAAATAATTTTGCGCATAGCCAGTGGGAACCTCTTTGACTTCCCCTTTTTTCCCTTTGCCTTTTACGTCTTGCAAGAATACTACTTTCATAATCAACTACTCCTCTTCATATAATTCATTGATATTTTCATTAATCGCTTTCAGTAGAACTTCCTTGGCCTGATCAATGGTCATATCACTTAATTGGGTAGCGGCATTGTTAAAATGGCCGCCGCCGTTTAATTTCTCCATAATCATCTGCACATTAATTGTACCAGAACTGCGGGCACTTATGCCAATCAATCCGTCAGTTCGCTTAGTAATTACAAAGGCCGCATTGATTCCGTACATCGAGAGCAACGTATCTGCGGTCTTAGCAGCCGTCACACTGTCGTATTTGGCCGTTTCAGCCCCATTTGCGACAACGATATCAGATGTGACAAACTCGCTCTTAGCAATCAATGAGCTGATTTCTAAATAGTTGCTTAAATCAGTTGAAATCAAATAGCGAATCATCGGAGCATCTGCACCTACACTGCGCAGATAACTGGCAAAATCAAACGTTCGCGCGCTAGTCCGCACTTCAAAACTCTTCGTATCGACCACCATCCCAGCTAACAATAAAGTCGCTTCCATCTTGTCAAGGTAATTTACTTGACTGCTCTGTTGTTGAACCAGTTCAGCAACTAATTCAGAAGCTGAAGAAGCCGAAGATTCGATATATGTCAACAAAGGATTTTCAGGAAACTCCTCGCCTCTGCGGTGGTGATCAATGATGACGATGTTTTGAAATTTCTCATAGAGCTTCTCGGAGATGGATAGCGATGGCTTATGGTAATCAACCATCACCAGCAATGAATTCTCCTTAACATTTTTCATCGCATCCTCTGGCGAAACTAGACGTTGCTCCAATTCAGGGACCTTATGGATTTCCTGCAAACAACGTTGTACATCCGGAATAATTTCCGTTTGATCTAAAACAATCCAGGCTTCCTTCTTTGAAAATTCAGCTAAGGCATAAACGCCATACGCCGAGCCCAAGGCATCCATATCTGGATAACGATGCCCCATGATGTAGATATCTGTTGCCTGTGAAAAAATCCGTTGCAAAGCGGTACTAATTGCCCGACTACGAACACGCGTTCTTTTTGTCTTAGCTGAAGATTTCCCACCAAAATACATTGGCTTCGCATTATCAGCTACATCTTTAATCACAACCTGATCACCGCCCCGTATCAAAGCCATATCCAAGTTATTTTGGGCAACATCACCAATTTTGTCCAAGCTGCCTTCGCCAAAGGAAATCCCGATACTGATAGTTATTGGAAAATTTTGATTCTCAGCTTCTTTTCGCAAGATATCCAGCAGATCAAACTTTTTCTCCTTCATCTTAGTCAGATCTTCATAGCGGCTGATAAAAAAATACTTTTCTGCATTCAGCCTTTTGACATAAACACCGAAGTCCTCCATCCAATCAGAAACCAGCGTGGTCAAAAAGGAATTAAAATAAGAAATTTCTTTGTCATCCATTTTATCTACAGCATCATCATAATTATCAAAGGAAAGCACTCCAACAACTGGCTGGCTGTCATGAATTCGGGCCTTTATAGTTTCTTCCTCAGTAATGTCAAAAAAATAGGCCAATTGCTTTTCCGCGTCAAAACTTACTCGATAAGTGTTTCGACCTAACTTGAAGGTGTCTTTATTGGATTTCAATAACTCAATCAAGGTTGTTGCAAATTCTTTCCCGTCGATATTTTTTTCAGTAAACATTTGATCCGCATAAGAATTCAACCAATCAATTTCTCGTTTATCATTCCAAACAACAATTCCCATCGGCATTTTTGAAGAAACATAGGAAACCGTATCTACCGCCTGCCGATTGGCTTCTTTAATCTTTTCATCATCCTTCAATTGTATTGAACGTGTGACAAAAAAATAGATGACCAGCATCAATATATCTAGTAAGAAGAGAATGCTGGTGATTAAAACCTGATAATTCACAAAGAAAACGTTGACTAAAACCAACTTGAGAATGCATAAGCAAGCCAACAGGATTAAACTATTCTTGATTCTCTTTTTTATTTTATTCATGGCCTCGCCTCTCAAAATATATGCTATATTTTATCATAAAACCTTATCTCTGACGAACTTTACTCTTCAAATGTTTCACGTGAAACATTTGAAGAGTAAAGAGTGGAATTATTTGGTTTTGATTCTTGTTGAAATGAATGTGGATTGTATTTTGGATTCGGTGTTTGTAAGAGTGAATAAGTTGTGTTGGTGAGCTTATCTTTCAAATTCAGCCAAGTTTGTTTGATTTCTTTGTGGAATTCAATTGCCAATTTTGTTTTCCTCTATTGAACGCTTTAGAACTCGAAATCATTTTAAAAAGCCCATAAAAACAAAACTCTTAATCAAATTAGTTTTAATTCTATCTATTTCAATCTACTTTTTTTACTTTTCTTATTGAAGAAAACTTTGATTGCAAAATTTCAATGTAACTTAGATTATGTAAGTAGGATTCCTTGTATAATGCCAACTTACAATGAAAATAATTTATTTACTAAATAATCTAAAATTAACTAATACTTGCTTTATGTGTTAATCTTTCTTTTACAGATAATGAAAAGATTCCCTATTATGCATGTAGTAAAAAATAAAATTATCTAATAATAAACGTTTGTTTGATTTTTATCTTGATGATAATTCTATGACGTTGAGATACATTACTTTACAACTATTAGAGTTGTCGCTTAAATCTTAATATACTTCTCTAAGCTTGTAACAAGTAAGATTGTTTTATACCTCAAGCCTATATTACTTATCTTATAATACTACAAATGCAATGCTACACTATACTATTTTCAAAAAAAAAGAACTTTTGTATTCTTTTTCAAATTGTATCAAATGATCTTTTTCGAACTCGTTTCCACAAATCAGTTTAATCGTTAATAGTAAATTCGACAAATTTTTCCATAAATTGTCGTTACCAAGAACTCTATAAAATCAAAAAGCTTTTGTATGATGCAAATTATTAATAATATCCCGATTCCTTATACCGTCAGTTTCTGTTTATAAATGAGGCTATTCTTTCGAATAAATAAAATTTCAAATATCTCTTTCTTGAGAAAAAGGTATCTGCTATAAAAATATAAAGCAATTACATCAACACATATACTATTTCTAATACTACCAGAGCTGCACCATTCAATTCCTTACAATTAAAATAATCTCCGTACCACAAAAAAAGAACAGAAATTAATTTCTGTTCTAGAAGTATCTTATATTGTTAGAAAAATGAACTATTATTCTTCCCCTACGAAAGGTAAAAGACCCATGATTCTTGCTCTTTTAATTGCAACAGTTAATTTACGTTGGTTTTTAGCGCCAGTACCTGTTACACGACGTGGTAAAATTTTGCCACGTTCAGAGATAAATCTTTTTAATAATTCAGTATCTTTATAATCGATGTATTCAATGTGATTAGCTGCGATATAATCTACTTTACGACGTTTACGTCCGCCTCTTCTTTGTTGTGCCATCCTATTTCCCTCCTATCAAAAATTTTTAGAATGGTAAATCATCATCCGAAATATCAATGCTTGAATTATTTTCAAATGGATCAGCATCGCGGCTGAAGTCCGGCATTGTATTTTGTGGTGATGATCCTTGAGATGTTTGATTAAAACTATTTCCGCTATTGTTAAATTGATTGCTTTGATTACCACCAAAATTAGCATTGCTGCTATTGTTGTTGTAACCGCCACCTGATGAGCCTGAGCCTTGACGCTGCTCAGAAGCATTACGAGATTCTAACAATTGGAAATTGTCTGCGACAACTTCAGTTACATAAACTCTCTGACCTTGTTGATTTTCATAATTGCGGGTTTGAATGCGTCCGGTCACTCCTAAAAGAGTTCCCTTACGGGCATAATTAGCCATTGTTTCCGCAGGCTTACGCCAAATCACACAGTTAATAAAATCTGCTTCACGATTCCCATCTTGGTTTGTAAAATTGCGATTTACTGCTAGAGTAAAAGTCGCAACAGCCGCACCATTTGATGTGTAACGCAAATCAGGGTCTTTGGTGAGTCTACCAACTAGTACAACGTTATTAATCAACTAGTTCATCTCCTTCTCGTAAAAATGAATGTTTCACGTGAAACATTACGCTTCGATTTTAACAATCATATGACGAATGATATCTTCATTGATTTTTGCAAGACGATCAAATTCATTGATTGCATTTGCATCTGAAGCAGCAGAAACGTTCACGATGTGATAGATACCTTCACGGTGACCATCCATTTCATACGCAAGACGACGTTTTTCCCAATCTTTAGATTCTAGAACTTCTGCTCCATTATCTTTTAAGATAGTATCGAAACGTTCAACTAATGCAGTTTTTGCTTCTTCATCAATGTTCGGACGAATAATGTACATAATTTCATACTTCGTAACTTGGCTCATTGATTTTCACCTCCCTATGGACTTTAGGCCTTTATTCTTTGATAAAGGCAAGGAGAGTTTTCTACATTGTAGACTACTCACAATTTATCATTATACACAAAATTCTCCATCATTACAACAAATAAATTTTTTTCTTGCTTATTAATAAATTCGCAATTTGAACTATTTTTCTTGAAGAGCAGCATAAAAAAACTGTGAAATTAGTTTTGCAAAGAAAAGTAATTTTCTGAAATGATCATCCAATTAACAAAATTGCTAATCAATTCTATTTCGAAAATTTTCTTTGCGTTTACTAATCTCACAGCTGTCTTACTTAATGAAGAATAGTTGTGTTACTATTCTTCATTCGTTTCAGTTGTATTTGAATCAGAATCAGTTGCTTCTGTTGACTCAGCCGCTTCTTCTGGTTCAGCAACTTCAGCATCAACAATCGCCATTGTAACAACTTTGGCTTCATTTTCCATCTTCATCACCCGCACGCCTAAAGTAGCTCGTCCCGTTTGAGAAACATTGCTGACGTTAAAGCGAATAATAACACCTTTATCGGTAATCAACATGATGTCTTCGTCGCCGGAAACAGTTGTTAGACCAGCTAAAGGACCATTTTTACTAGTGATATTGGCGGTTTTAATTCCTTTACCACCGCGGCCTTTGACTGGATACTCACTGACAGCAGTGCGCTTGCCATAGCCATTTTCAGTGATCACTAAGACTTCTTGGTTTTCATCCATGATAGCTGCGCCGACAACAAAGTCGCCTTCCCGCAGACGAATACCACGAACACCAGAAGCGGTCCGACCCATATCACGGGCTGCCGTTTCTGCAAAAGTCACAGAATAGCCTAAGTGAGTCCCGATGATAATATTTTTCTCACCGTTTGTCTGGATAACATTTACCAGCTCGTCATCATCCTTCAGACCAATGGCAATTAAACCATTGCTACGGACATTTGCGAAGGCTGTCACACTGGTGCGTTTCACGGTTCCTAATTTAGTAGTAAAGAATAGGTAGTTGCCTTCTTTAGCTTCTCCGGTAACCGCAATGATTGCCTGAATGCTTTCGTTGGAATCAATTCCCAGTAAATTAATAACTGGAATTCCTTTGGCAGTCCGACCGTACTCAGGGATTTCATAACCCTTCGCCCGATAAACTTTCCCAGTGTTGGTGAAGAATAGCAATGTATCATGGGTAGAACAGCTAATCAGATTTTTTACAAAATCATCATCGTGAACACCCATCCCTTGAACTCCACGACCACCGCGTTTTTGCGCTCTGAATTCAGAGTTCGCTAAACGTTTGATGTAGCCGTTGTTAGTTAAGGTAATCACGATATCTTCTTCTTCGATTAAGTCTTCGTCTTCTAGACTCAAGACCTCTCCGACTAATAATTCCGTGCGGCGGGCATCGCCGTACTTGCTATTGATTTCACCTAATTCTGTTTGAATAATTTCAACAACCCGTTGCGGATTGTCCAAAATATCTTTCATGTCGGCAATGAAGGCCAATAATTCTTGGTATTCATTTTCGATTTTTTCCCGTTCCAAGCCGGTTAGACGACGTAAACGCATATCCAAAATGGCTTGCGCTTGCCGATCAGAAAACTCGAAACGCTCAATCATGGTTGATTTAGCTTCATCATCAGAATTTGAACCGCGAATAATTGCGATAATTTCATCGATGTGGTCTAGAGCAATTCTTAAACCTTCTAAAATATGCGCTCTAGCTTCCGCTTTTTGCTTATCAAATTCGGTCCGGCGTACAATAACTTCTTTTTGATGTTCGATGTAATTTTCTAAAATCTGTTTCAAATTTAGAATTTTCGGCACGCCTTTTTCAATGGCTAACATATTGAAGCCAAATGAAGTTTGCAGTGAAGTCATTTTATATAAATTATTCAAGATAACAGAGGCGCTGACATCCCGACGTACATCAATAACAATCCGCATGCCTTCCCGGGAGGATTCATCCCGCAAATCGGTAATGCCTTCAATTCGTTTATCCCGGTGCAGCTCAGAAATCCGTTCAATCAGCCGGGCCTTGTTAACCATGTAAGGCAGTTCCGTCACCAGAATCCGTTCCTTACCGTTAGGCATCTCTGTGACCTCAACACGAGCTCTCAGGGTAATGGAACCTTTACCTGTTTCATAAGCTCGGCGGATACCCGATTTACCCATAACTAAACCAGCTGTTGGAAAATCTGGCCCAGGTAAAACTTCCATCAGTTCAGCAATTGTCGTTTCCGGATTTTCCATTAACAAATCAATAGCGCTGACTACTTCTGATAAATTGTGGGGTGGAATATTGGTGGCCATCCCTACAGCAATCCCGGTCGTTCCATTGACCAAAAGATTTGGGAAACGTGCCGGCAAAACATCCGGCTCCCGCTCAGTATCGTCATAGTTGCCGTGGAAATCAACGGTATTTTTATTGATATCCCGCAGCATTTCCATCGCAATTTTACTCATGCGGGCTTCGGTATACCGCATTGCTGCCGCACCGTCGCCATCGACTGAACCAAAGTTACCGTGACCGTCAACTAATAGATAACGGTAGCTAAAGGTTTGCGCCATCCGCACCATGGATTCATAAATGGCACTGTCGCCGTGGGGGTGATATTTACCCATAACGTCCCCGACAATTCTGGCAGATTTTTTATGGGGTTTATCAGGGGTTACACCTAATTCATTCATTCCGTATAAAATCCGGCGGTGGACCGGTTTCAGACCGTCCCGCACGTCCGGCAAAGCCCGAGCAACAATGACGCTCATGGCATAATCAATGAAGGATTCCCGCATTTCACTGGTTAAATTGACGTCATGAATATTCTCTTTAAACTCTTCACTCACGAAATTCTTCCTCCTATTTCGTTCGCACAATTTGTGATTGTAATTACTGGAAAAAAATTATCCAATTAAAACTTGGAACTGCTCCTTGAAATAAACAGAGCAATTTTTTTGTTAAAATTTTTAAACTTTTTTCCAGCATTGCCAATCACATTTTGCGCAAATTTAAACTTAGACTCTGTCCAAATTAAATATCCAGATTTTTCACGTAGTGGGCATTTTCTTCGATGAAGGCCCGTCGTGGTTCTACCCGATCACCCATCAGCATTTCAAAGACTTGGTCGGCTTCAATCGCATCATCAACACTGACCCGCAGCATCATGCGGTTTTCTGGGTCCATCGTGGTTTCCCATAATTGATGGTCATCCATTTCCCCAAGACCTTTATAGCGCTGTACGTTGGGTTTTGGTGAAGCCGGTAAAGCTTCAATTGTCTGCTGTAAAATTTCCTCAGCCTTTTTCCCTGGTTGCACGTAGGTAATTTTCTTGCCTTGTTTCACCCCATATAAAGGTGGTTGAGCAATGTAAACATAACCGGCTTCCACGATTGGTCGCATGTAGCGGTAGAATAATGTCAACAGCAAGGTCCGAATGTGGGCACCATCGACGTCGGCATCCGTCATAATAACTAATTTATGGTAGCGGGCTTTTGCCACATCAAAATCGGCGCCAAAACCAGTGCCCATTGCGGTGAACAGTGAACGAATTTCTTCGTTGGCCAAAATTTTATCCATGCTAGCTTTTTCAACGTTTAAAATTTTACCGCGAATCGGCAAAATCGCTTGGAATTCCCGGTTACGCCCCTGCTTAGCAGAACCGCCGGCGGAATCTCCTTCGACGATAAACAATTCGCATTTTTCCGGATCGTTTGACGAGCAGTCAGCTAATTTACCTGGTAGATTGCTGATTTCTAGAGCCCCTTTGCGGCGGGTTACTTCCCGCGCCCGTTTAGCTGCTAAGCGGGCTTTTGAGGCTAAAATCCCTTTTTCCACGACTTTGCGGCCAATGGTTGGATTTTCAAATAAGAATTTTGAAAAATATTCAGAGAATAAACGATCAGTAACTGTCCGAACTTCTGAGTTGCCTAACTTAGTCTTGGTTTGTCCTTCAAACTGTGGTTCTGGGTGTTTGATGGAGATGACAGCTGTCAACCCCTCCCGGACATCTTCGCCGGAAAGATTTTCATCATTGTCCTTCATGATTTTTTGCTTGCGGGCGTAATCATTAATCACCCGGGTCAAGGCTGTTTTAAAACCAAATTCATGGGTTCCGCCTTCATAGGTATGGATATTGTTGGCAAAACTCATTAAATTGGTGTGGTAGCCATCGGTATATTGCATGGAAACTTCCACGATAATATCTTGAGATTCCCCTTCAATAAAGATGGGTTCTTCAAACAAGACGTTTTTATTTTGATTTAAAAATTCAACGTAGCTCTTGATTCCGCCTTCGTAATGGTATTCTTTGAATTTTGGTTCAGCTTCCCGTTTGTCGGTAATCGAGATTTTCAAGCCTTTATTTAAAAAGGCTAGTTCTCTGACACGGGTTGCAAGTTTATCAAAATTAAACTCAACACCCTCTTTGAAGATTTCGGGATCTGGTACAAAGTGGACCGTTGTTCCGTGACGATCAGTTTCGCCAATCATTTTTAAATCGGCTACAACTGCGCCTCGTTTGAATTCTTGGTAATAAACTTTTCCTTCTTTATAGACTTTGACGTCTAAATGAGTGGACAGAGCATTTACCACGGAAGCTCCAACACCGTGCAGACCGCCGGAAACTTTATAGCCGCCACCGCCGAATTTCCCACCGGCGTGCAATACGGTAAAGACGGTTTCCACTGCAGGACGACCAGTTTTCGCTTGGATATCAATCGGAATCCCCCGGCCATCATCGATAACGGTAATACTGTTGTCTTCTTCAATTACTAGATCAATTGTTTTAGCAAAACCAGCGAGGGCTTCATCAATACCATTGTCGACAATTTCCCAAACTAGGTGGTGCAGGCCTTCTGTGCTGGTGGAACCGATATACATACCAGGCCGTTTACGCACGGCCTCCAAGCCTTCTAAAACTTGGATTTGACTGGCGTCATATTCTTTTGCTTTATCTAATAAACTTTTTTCTTCTTCTGTCATTCAGACTCTTCCCTTTCTATGCTGCCTTGGGTCACATAAAAAATTTCCGGTGTGACCGCCATCTTCCCTTTAATATGTTCTAGGGTGGTAGTAGTTAAAAATGTTTGAACCTTCCCTTCAATCGTCTCCAGCAATTGCATCTGACGCTGATCATCCAGTTCACTCATCACATCATCTAATAATAAAATCGGGTATTCTCCCGTTTGGGCCTTCATTAAATCAATTTCGGCTAATTTAACGCTGAGAGCAGTTGTTCGTTGTTGGCCTTGAGAACCATAGGCCTGCACATCCTGCTCATTGACGCGAAAAATCAAATCATCTCGATGGGGACCTACCGAAGTGGCGGTTTTAAAGAGTTCCCGTTGCCGATTTTTCGTTAGCGTGGCAAGAAAAATTTCACGAATCTCTTCGGTGCTCTGTCCTTTGGTAATTCCTAGCGAGCTGAGATACTCAATTTTTAAGGTTTCCCTTTGATTGCTGATTTTTTGATGAATTTGGTTCGCCCAAAATTCCAGCTCCTCGATAAATTTTAGCCGCTGAAAAAGAACCTTGCTGCCAAAATCCGCCAGCTGTTCCGACAAAATATCTAAATACAATAAATCCTTTTGCTTTTTATCAGCAAGTTGTTTGAGATATTGATTGCGTTGCTTGAGAATTCCCTGATATTGCACCAAATCATAGAGATATAACGGATTGATTTGACCCAGTTCCATATCGAGGAATTTGCGGCGTAATGCGGGGCTGCCCTTGACTAATGAGAGGTCTTCGGGGGCGAATAAAATCACATTCATCTGGCCAATATAATCGCTTAATTTTTTCTGCTCTAAATAATTGACCTTTGTTTTGCGACCTTTTTTGGATAATTGAATTTCTAAAGGGATTTTGCTGGTTTTCTTTTCGATAACGCCTTTGACGGTGGCTAAATCAGCGCCCCAGCGAATAATCTCCTGCTCGTGACTCGTGCGGTGACTGCGGGTCATGGCTAAAAAATAAATGCTCTCCAATAAATTGGTCTTGCCTTGAGCATTTTCCCCTAAAAAAATAGTGAGGGAACGCTGAAATGTCAGGTCGACTGTCTGATAATTGCGATAATTTTTTAAAGACAGTTCAGTCAGCTTCATTCTCAGCCTGTTCCTTTTTTACCATAAAAAAAGTACCTATTTCAGGTATCTCCACCATCATATTTGGATAGAGTTTGCGGCCCCGGCGATTTTCCGGTTCGCCGTCGACAAAGACAGCTTTCTCCGCTAAAAACCATTTCGCTTGACCGCCGCTGGAAATCACGCTGATTTCCTTTAAGAGTTGGCCTAACGTCATGTACTCAGATTCGAGATAGACATTACTTTTCACAAGCATCCCTCATTTTCATAAATCTTACATATATTATACCATTTTACAGAGAGAAAACCAAATTATCCCGCCATAAAATTGCCTATGAGCAGATTTAATTCATTTAAATAGTTTTTAACCCAAAATAAAAAAAAGGCTTAAAATTGAATTTAAGCCTTTTTAAACGATTTTATTAAAATATCAGCTAGTTCTAACAGGTGTAATCAGCTGTGTAAATTGTTGACTGTCTTCTGTCGGTGTTAACGTGAAGGGACGAATTGGTGAAATAAAATTGACGGTGATATTCATATCGCCAAAAGCCCGCAACGCATCCTTCATATAATCAGGATTGAAGGAAATTTCCAGTGGGTCTCCCGTGACAGCTTCATAGTTTAAAGCTTCTTCAACTTTCCCAATTTCCGGACTATTTCCCGATAAAACTACGGCTTCAGAAGTAATCGATAATTTCACGATGTTATTGCGGCTTTCATGGGACAGTAACGACGCCCGTTCAATGGCCGACAATAAACTTGGAACGGAAAATTCGATGGTCGTATTGAAGCTAGTCGGAATCAAGCGATTGGTATCAGGATAATTCCCTTCTAATAAACGAGAGTAGAAGGATAAGGTCTGGGTTTTAAAGAGCACTTGATTTTCCATGATGGAAATTTCCACCATTTCCTCATCGTTTGCTAAAGAGCGGGATAATTCCGTTAAACTTTTGCCGGGAATCACGATATTAAAATCTTCCCCTTGGTGAATCGGAATAATCCGTTGGCTCATCCGGTGGGAATCCGTAGCGACAGCCAATAAAGAATTATCCGCTAAAACAAAATGCACCCCAGTTAAAATTGGGCGGCTTTCATGCTGTGAAACAGAAAAAACTGTTTCGCTGATTAATTTATTTAAGACATGGACCGGCAATTGCATTTGGTTGGTTGTACTAACTACCGGTAAATGCGGGTAATTGTCAGAGTCCAAGCCGTTGATGGTGAAATTCGCTTTACCGGAAGTAATCGCAACTTGGCGACTTTCTAAAACTTCTAAAGTAAATTGATCCTCTGGCAGCTTGCGGATAATTTCTCCGAAGAAGCGAGACATTAAGACGATTGCGCCAGTCGATTCAATCGTTAAATCAGCTTTTTCAGTTTCGACACTGAGAAAGGTTTCAATGGAAATATCGGCATTGCTCCCGGTTAACGTCAGGCCCTCCGAATCTAAACTAATTTTAACCCCAGTTAAAATCGGAATTGTAGTTTTACTGGAAATTGCCCGTTGAACAGTTTGCAATTCAGCGAGGAAAACATTGCGGGACATAGTAAATTTCATTTTCGACACTCCTTGTTGTAATAAATTCATGATGCAATTAAAGCCACGCTCTGTTTAATGGAACATAGCAAATTTATTGATAGCTTTTTTATTATAAAGAATTTTTCAAGATTAAGCGAATCAAGTTCGTCTGTTTTTTTGGTTTCAATATCCTGCTGACAAGCAGTCTGTTTAGTTAATTAGTATATAAAATAAATAAAAGTAGTAGTAGGCCCTGTTTATATTGTGGAAAACTCTGGAAAGCCTAAGCAGAATCAGATTTATCCGCTGTGGAAAACTTGTGGATAAGATTCAGCAGTTTTCATTACTTTTCCACAGACTAATTGATTAGCAGATTTTTGATTTCGCTGATTTCCCGTTGAATCGCAGGATCTTTGTTTAAGAGCTGTTGAATTTTTTCGTGGGCGTGAATCACAGTTGTGTGATCTTTGCCGCCAAATTCAGCGCCGATTTTCGGCAGCGAATTATCCGTTAGCTCACGGGATAAATACATGGCAATCTGGCGAGGGACTACGATACTTTTGACCCGCTTCTTGCCTTTTAAATCTTTGACTTGCACATGATAGTATTTAGCGACCTCTTCTTGAATATTTTGAATCGTCAGCTGAGCCGAAGTTGTAGTGTTCAATAAGGTTTTCAAAGCTTCAGCTGCTAAACTCGTGGTGATGTCAGAGCTTTTAATAGTAGCATAGGCCTGAACCCGCACCAAAGCCCCCTCCAACTCACGAATATTGGAATCGATTTGACCAGCGATATAACTCAAGGTATCTTCGGGAATTTCCAGACGTTCCCCTTCGGCTTTTTTCCGCAAAATCGCAATCCGCGTTTCTAAATCCGGCGGCGTAATATCAACGGACAATCCTTGGGCGAAACGAGAGACCAACCGATCCTGCAATTTAGGAATTTCATTTGGCAGGCGATCGCTACTTAAAACGATTTGCTTTCGTTCATTATGCAAAGCGTTAAAGGTGTGGAAAAATTCCTCCTGCGTCCCTTCTTTATCCGCAAAAAATTGAATATCATCGACTAATAGCAAGTCGACATAGCGATATTCCTGGCGAAATTCCTCAGACTTCCCATTTTTAATTGAATTGATGTAGTCATTGGTGAAGGTTTCGCTGCTGACATATTTTACTTTGGCATTCGGATTATTGGCCAACATCTGATGGCCAATGGCGTGCATCAAATGGGTTTTTCCTAAACCAACGCCGCCATAAAAGAAAAGAGGATTGTAATCAGAGGCCGGATCTTCCGCAACGACTAAAGCAGCTGCATGGGCGAACTGATTCCCTTTTCCGATGACAAAGGTGTCAAAGGTATATTTGGGATTGAGGAGGGCTTTATGGGCCGAATTATTTAGGACGTCTTCTGCTACTGGCATTTCAGCAGCTTGTTGCTCCATTAAAGCATCCGGCGTCACAAATTGCGGAATAATTTCTTGACCAGAAAGACTAAAACCGACTTCAATTACTTTTGAAGCCAGTTTGGTTTCCCAATAATTTTTATGTACTTCACTAGGTACTTCAATTGTTAATTGATTATTTTTTAATTCTAAAGGCGTAGCCGACTGAATCCACGTGTCATAGCTGGCAGCATTCATTTTTTGCTGATATTCAGCCTTGAGCCGTTCCCATAATTCATCTAAAGTAACCATTCTTTTCTCCTAATTAAAAAGTGTCGCAAACAGATATGTTTAATTTAGCACGTTTAGCAAAAGTTTTCCACAGAAATCAATTAAAAAAATCAAGACTCTAAAAAGATATCCACAAGGGTGAAAAAGTTAAAAAAGACTGTTCACAACTGTGGCAAAAAAATTATCCACAAAGCAACTTTTCGTGTGCATAATTCGCATTTTACACAAGTCTATCTCAGTCGCTTGTGGATAAGAATTCCTGATGCAACAAGCTTTTTTAGAGTTTTTAACACCCTTTTAAAAACCTGTGGAAAACTTATAAAGAGTCTTTTTGCATGTGGATATCTTTTTGGTTAACTAAAATAAAACTTTTTCCACAGAAATTTTTTTCACAGATATCCCCAAGCAATTTTTTCAATCTGTGGATAAACTTTGAAAAATTTTTTTACTTGGAATCAGAAAAGTTGGGGATTTCTAACAAAATTTGATTGACAAAGAACTTTTCTACCTTGTATAATGTCAAGGTATGTCTGTATAGATAGATAGTAGGTATAGTGGAGGTGGATTACAGTGAAAAGAACATACCAACCAAACAAACGTAAACGTCAAAAAGTTCACGGTTTCCGTAAACGTATGAGCACTAAAAACGGCCGTCGCGTCTTAGCAAGCCGTCGTCGTAAGGGCAGAAAAGTTCTTGCAGCCTAAGTCACTGATTATAGTGACTTTTTTTATGCGCTTTTTTCTCTATTAATAAGCAAAAAGGGAATTTCGATGCTGTCATCGAAATTCCTTTTTTTGGTTTAATCTAGCGGCCGTACTTTTTAATCAGGCCGCGGGAAGCATAAATCTGTTGAGCGTAGCTGGGATTTTTACTGATATAGCTGTAAAACAAAATATCCACCAGAAATAATTGTGTGAAAAGTGAATTGGTGGCGGCACTGCGAAAGGCGGTTTCTTTTGGAACAGAGGTGGCCAGCTGGAGGTCACTTAATTTCGCCAGTGAATTAGTGCCAATCTGAGTCAGCGAGATGACGGGCACATGAACTTCTCTAGCAGTCTTGGCTAAATGCAAAATATCTTTGGTTTCGCCAGAATTGGACACCAGCCAAAGAGCAATATTTTTGCGATTGATTAATTGTGGTAACAGGACATGGACGTCCCGCTCAAAAATCATGCTTTTGCCGATGCGAGTCCACTTTTGCTTAATATCTTCGGCAATGATGCTGGAGGCCCCGACACCAAAAACAAAACAGGTGTCCACCTCCTCTAATTGTTGAACAATAGCCATGATTTTTTTCTCGTCTTGCAGATCATTGGATTCATCAAGGGCCAGCTTGGCATTGTTGAGCATTTTTTTGCTCATTAAATGAAAGGGCTCGCCAAAGGCAATGTCGTCGTAGCCACTACTGGTTTCAGCGGATTCTTCTGCTAAAATTGCCAATTTAAAATCCGGCAGGCCGTGATAGCCGATTTTTTTGATAAAACGAATGACTGTGGCGGCACTGACTTCAGCAGCATCGCCGATTTCACTGGCGGTCATTTTAGGAATTTCAAAAATATTCTCGGTCAAAAAGTCAGCAATCTTTTTTTCTACCTTCGTATACTGCTCCTTCATCACATCAATTCGAGCGATTATTTTCATAAAAATCCTTCTTTCTTGAAATGCCATTTCATAAATTTAATTAAATTATTGATTTTTTATTTCTTTTCAATTATTATTATAGCAAATGAAAACACATTCAAAAAGAGGAGAGGCCAGAAAGATGCAAGAAAATTTGAGTCAGCTCTCGACGGAAAAAAGCAATCCCGAAAGCGCAGCTCTTGATTCCCTAACCGTGGAGCAGGCATTGGCGCTGATGAATCACGAGGATCAAAAAGTTGCGCCGGTTATTCAAAAACATTTAGCGGAAATTACACCATTAGTTGAAAAAGTGATTGCTACTTTTAAAGCTGGCGGCCGTTTAATTTATATGGGGGCTGGTACCAGCGGCCGCTTAGGTGTTTTGGACGCAGCCGAATGCGTCCCGACCTTTGGCGTTGAGCCGACGATGGTTGTCGGCTTGTTAGCCGGTGGAGAAAAAGCGATGATTACCGCCGTCGAAGGCGCTGAGGATTCCCCTGAACAAGGTGCAGCGGATTTAAAAAACATTCAGTTGAAGAAAAATGATTTTGTTTTAGGAATTGCTGCCAGTGGCCGCACGCCTTACGTGATTGGCGGCCTGCAATATGCCAAAGAAATTGGTGCCGCTACCGGCAGTTTGGCTTGCAATTTGCAGGCGAAAATCAGTGAAGCTGCCGATTTTCCTATTGAAGTGGATTTTGGTCCTGAGGTGTTGACCGGCTCTACTCGCTTAAAAGCCGCCACCGGACAAAAATTGATTTTAAACATGATTTCAACGATTAGCATGGTGGGCATCGGCAAGGTCTATAAAAATTTGATGGTGGATGTCAAACCCACCAATGAAAAATTGAAAAATCGGGCCCGCCGCATTATTATGGCGGCCACGGATGTCGATTTTGAAACAGCCGATCAAGCTTATCTAGCAGCAGATCGCAATGTTAAAGTCGCGATTATTACCTTATTAACTGGTTTAGACGTGGCAACCGCCGCCGATCATTTAAAAACGGCTGACGGGTACGTCAAAGAAGCTTTAAAACTGTAAAAAAGAGGAGGGGGGACCTATGCTAGCCATTGGTTTAATGTCCGGCACTAGCTTAGATGGTGTTGACGCTGCATTGGTGGAAATTCACGGTGCTGGTCTGACAACGAAAGTCCAGCTGCTTGATTTTTTGACGCTGCCACTGACGGAAGCAACAAAAGCGCAAATTAAACTAGCCTGCGACCCACTTGCTTCGACAACACCTCTAGTCAGTCAGCTAAATTTTAAATTAGGGGAGATTTTTCTAGAGGCCTGTCAAAAACTGATTGAAAAAAATCAGCTCAGCAATCAAGCTATTGATTTTGTCGCCAGTCATGGGCAGACGATTTGGCATCAGCCGCAAAAAACGGTGGACAATATCCCCAACACATTGCAAATCGGTGAAGCTTCCGTGATTGCTTATGGCTTGCAGACGACGGTTGTTTCAGATTTTCGGGTGATGGATGTGGCGGCTGGTGGAGAAGGGGCGCCTTTAGTTCCTTATTCTGAGTATTTGCTGTATCACAATGCCCAGCAAACCCGCCTGCTGCAAAATATCGGCGGCATCGGCAATGTCACCGTCATCCCCAAAGAAAATGATTTTTCAAAAATTAGCGCCTTTGACACCGGACCGGGCAATATGATGATTGACGAAGCGATGGGGCAATTATTTCAAAAGGCCTTCGATGAATCAGGCCAGACAGCCGCTAGCGGTGAAATAATTCCTGCCTTGCAAAAAGAATTACGCAACCATCCTTATCTTAACGAGCTACCCCCCAAAACTACCGGGCGGGAGGTCTTCGGCAAATTTTTTGTCGAGGAACTTTTAAAACGCTATGCAGCAGAAAAACCAGCCGACATTATTAGAACATTGACGGACTTCACGGCCTTTTCAATTGCGGATAGTTATCAAAAATTTATCTTGCCGCAAACGGGTCCAGATGTTGAAGTGATTATCGGTGGCGGTGGCGCCTACAACCAATTTTTATTGGCTTGTCTGCAGACTTATCTGCCAGATATTTCTGTTAAAACCCAAGAATCACTAGGCTTTTCCAGTGAAGCTAAAGAAGCGATTGCCTTTGCAGTTTTAGGCAATGAAACGTTGCAGGGCAATCCTAGTAACGTGCCTTCAGCGACCAATGCTATACGGCCAGTGATTCTCGGCAAAATAATTTACAGTCCATTTTGATTGTGACAGGTCTAAGCGACTAGCTGACTTGAACCAATTTTTAGGAAATATATTTTAGGAGGAAGAAAAAATGTTAGAAAAGTTTACCAATTTTGTTGAACTGCATTTAGGTGGTCCAATGGAAAAGCTAGCGAATCAACGACATTTGCGTGCGATTCGTGATGGGATCATTGCTACTTTGCCATTAATTATTGTTAGTTCTTTTTTCATGATCTTAGCCTTTCCGCCATTGCCGCAAGACTGGGGCATCTACAAGTTCTTGTCTGAAAATGCTGCAACGATTCTCTTGCCATACCGCATGACGATGTACATCATGAGTTTGTACGCCGCCTTTGGGATTGGCCACAGCTTGTCGAAATCTTATAAACTAGATGGCTTGTCTGGTGGGATTTTAGCAACGATTGCCTTTCTATTAACCTTTACACCCGTGAATATTCCCGCAGAAGCGGCCGATGCGGCTGGCGCAGTTGGTTTTGTTTTACCGATGGCCAACTTAGGCGGTTCAGGAATGTTTGTGGCGATTATTACGTCAATTTTAGCGGTTGAAGTCTATCGCTTAACTGACAAATCAAAATTCAAAATTACCATGCCGGAGCAAGTACCACCGGCAGTTGCCCGTTCGTTTGAAGCATTGACGCCTACTTTAGTAATTATTTTAGGTATGGGCATCATCACGTATTACATTGGCTTTGACTGGCATTCATTTATTTCCACTTTAGTGAGTCCTTTAGTGAAGGCCGCTGACTCGTTACCAAGTGTCCTGTTGATTACCTTCTTGACAACTTTCTTCTGGTCCTTTGGGATTCATGGGATGTCAATTATCGGCTCTTTGGCTCGGCCTTTATGGCTGCAGCTTTTAGAAGGCAATACCACAGCTCTAGCCAATGGCGATGTGTTACCAAATATTGCCGCAGAACCTTTTTACCAATGGTTTATCTGGATTGGTGGTGCTGGTTCAACAATTGGTTTGGCTATTTTACTAGCCTTCCGCACCAAATCACAATACGGTTCAAAATTAGGGAAGACGGCTTTAATTCCAGCAATTTTCAATATCAATGAACCGTTAATTTTCGGAACCCCAATCGTTTTAAATCCGATTTTAATTCCGCCATTTATCTTAGCGCCATTAGTAAATGGTACGATTGCTTGGATTGTGACTTCCCTTGGCTGGGTCAGCCGGGTTACCGTCACTGCACCGTGGACACTGCCTGGGCCAATTGGTGCTTACTTGGCAACCGGTGGTGACTGGCGCGCAATTGTTTTAAACGTTGTTTTAATTATTTTATCTATTTTGATTTATTATCCATTTGTTAGAGTGTATGATAAAAATGAATTGGATAAAGAACACAAGTCAGAAACAGTTACTGAATAAGCTAAAGCGGCTGGGTCGATGCAGGGTGCATAGTCCAGCTGCTTTTTTTAAAGAGGTGGAAAAATGTCTTATGTGATTGGAATGGATTGCGGCGGCACCAAGACCAAACTAGTTGCCTATCGAGCCGGAGTGCCTTTTTATTCTTTGACCGGCGGACCGGGAAATATTATTTTGCAGCCGGCAGCCACGCAGGAAGAAATCAAAGGGCTTTTGAAACAGACCTTAGAGGAAATCACAGGTGAATTGTCTGGTGTAGTCATCGGCATTGCCGGTTTGGCAACATATGGTAGACAAGAGGCAGTCAAAGACTATTTATTGCAGGAGCTGCCGCTACCTCCTGCAAAAATGAAGCTGATGAGTGATGCGCAATTGGCATTATTGGCAAACTTTAAAGGTGCTGACGGCATTTCTGTGATTGCCGGCACTGGTTCAGTTGTCTATGGCTATTTAGCAGGTAAATTTTATCGGGTTGGCGGCTGGGGTCATCTATTTGGCGACCAAGGGAGTGCCTATTGGATTGCCAAACAATTGTATCTTGAGTTGACCGCTCAGCTGGATCAAAATTTGCCGCTAAAAGCTTACCAGCAGCTTTTTTTAGATTACCTGGAAGTCGCAACGGCACCACAGGCAATTGCAAAAAGTTATTCATTTTCCAAGGATCAATTTGCTCAAGCCACGCTTTTTTTGGCGACTTTAACTGAGCAGTACCCAGAAATTCAGCAAATTTTTCAGCGAGCCGGCCAAAGTCTGGCCCAGCAAACCCGTCAGCTTTTAAAAAATGCTGACTATCGACACGAGCAGCTTGCCGTTAGTTTCAGCGGCAGTGTGCTGACGAAAAATCCCGTGGTTGCCAAAGCTTATCTGGCTGATTTGCAGCAGGATTTTGTCGTGGAGCAAAAACCAACAGGGACCGATCCGACAAGAGCGGCCTTGGTTTTATTTAAAAATTAAAGAAGATTGCGGCGGCTGGCTAGCATTTTAGCGGTCGCCGCTTTTTTATTGTCTGCGGCGACGGTTAAAGTCAGCGGGCAACTTTAATAAGTTTTTAGCTTCAGCTTTTAAAAAATGCTGAAGCTACCTCTTGAATATGTTATTATTGTGAAGTGAATGCAAGAAAGAAACGAAGGAAATTAAATGAAGAAGGCTTATCGAGTTAAACGTGAAAGTGACTTTCAAAAAGTTTTTAAACAGGGGCAGTCTTGTGCCAACCGTAAGTTTGTCATCTATACCCTTGATAAACCTGACAATCAACATTTTAGAGTTGGTCTTTCTGTCGGGAAAAAAATTGGCAATGCGGTGACCCGCAACCGAGTGAAACGCCAAATACGGGCGGCAATTTATCAGCTGAAGGATCAGTTAAAGCCTCAGCAGGATTTTATCGTGATTGCCAGACCGGCTGTCAAAGATCTCCCCATGGCAGAAATCCAAACCAATTTGCTCCATGTTTTAAAACTTGCAAATTTAATAGAAGCAAAGGAGAAATAATAATTTGAAGAAGAAGCATCGACGTCTCTTACTTTCGCTGGCTTTGGTCGGCTTAGTAATCGTCTTATCAGCCTGTGGCGCAACTGGTGAGGTTAATTCCAGCAGCACCGGCGTCTGGGACCGTTTTATCGTCTATAATTTTGCCCGGGCGATTCAAGCTCTGTCCTTTGGCAATATCGGGGTCGGAATTATTTTATTCACGATGGTCATTCGGATCATCCTCTTGCCGTTAATGCATTTCCAAACGAAGAATATGCGAAAGACCCAAGAATTGCAGCCGAAATTAAAAGAACTGCAGCAAAAATATTCCTCAAGAGATCCTGAAACGCAAAGTAAAATGCGGGAAGAACAGCAAAAACTTTACGCAGAAAACAATGTTAATCCTTACATGGGTTGTTTGCCATTACTAGTGCAAATGCCGATTTTAATGGCTTTGTGGCAATCCATTTCGCGAGTGCCAGAATTGAGCCAAGGTACTTTCTTATGGTTGAACTTAGGGGAACGGGACCCTTACTTTATTTTACCGGTCCTAGCGGCAATCTTCACCTTTGCCAGCACCTATTTATCCAGCATGAGCCAATTGGAATCCAACATGTCATTAAAGATTATGAACTTTGCAATGCCTGTGATGATTTTAGTCATGGGGGTTAACTTGGCCAGCGGGTTATCCTTATACTGGGTGATTTCCAATGCCTTCCAAGTTGGACAAACTTTATTAATTAACAATCCATTTAAAATTCGGGCAGAGCGGGCAGCAGAAGCTCAAAAAGTTAAAGATCGTCAACGGGCCCTTGAAAAAGCCCGCAATCCGAAGAAAAAACGGAGAAAATAAAGGAGCGAAGAAGCATGGCAGTTTTTGAAGGAAAGACAGTCGAAGAAGCAATCGAGAGCGGCTTACAGCAACTAGGCATTTCCAAAAAAGATGCAAAGATTACGATTATCGAAGAATCTAAAAAAGGCTTTCTCGGTTTAGGTAAAAAAATGGCGCAGGTGGATATTTCACCGAAGGAGCCAGTTGTTGAAGAGGTTATGACAGAAATTGTAACAGAAACCGCCGATCCAGAAGCTGTTGCAGTGATGGAAACGGAAATTTTCGAGGCGGAACCGCAGGCAGCAGAAGAAGTTTCAGCACCGCAGATGAAGGTTTTTGAAAACTTGAATGATGACGAAGCTTTGACTGAATTAGCTTTATATATGACGAATATTTCGCAGGAATTAGGCGTGCCGGCCTTAGTAAAAATTTCCCGCAAAGCTGATGTGGTTACATTAAATCTTGAAAGCGACAAGCAGGGGATTTTAATCGGCAAGCACGGCAAAACTTTGAACGCTTTACAATACTTGGCCCAAGTCTTTATCCACCGGGCAGCGGCTAATAAATTATCCGTAGTCATTAATGTGGGGGATTATCGAGAAAAACGTCAGGCTATTTTAGAAAAATTAGCCAAGCGGACAGCCGATAAAGTTAAACAAACTGGTCAGGCGGTCTTTTTAGAACCGATGCCCGCCTACGAGAGAAAACAAATCCACTCTGTTTTGAGCCAAGATGAATACATCAAGACCCATTCTGAAGGGGAAGAGCCTTATCGTTACTTGGTTGTCGAACCCGCCAAAAAATACTTTTAATTTTTAGTTTACTGGCAAATGTGATTGACAAAGCCTGTGAAACAAAGTATATTTTACTAGAAATCATTCTTATCAAAGTAGTATACGACGCTGAAGTAATCATACTTTGATATTAAAAAAGCCCCCGGGAGACTGGGGGCTTTTTTATGTCTAGAATTATTTTTGCAGAGGAAGCTTCCGCAAGCTACATTTTCCTTTATAATGAAGTAAATGCTACTTAGTAATTTAGTAACTTAGTAAGGCTAAAGGAGAGTCGTCGATGAAGGTTGAAATCAAACACTTATCTGATCAGCAGCAGGAGGAGTCGGCTCTCTTGGAAATTTTTGAGCTGACGGCCAATATTGAAACGGCCGTTACGCTACTGCAAGAGGATGATTTTTTATTTGAGGCAAAAAATATCGAAACAGAAGCCTTCGTGAAATTAAAATTTTCCCAGCTGGTCTATGCGGAGTATTTAGAACGGAATATCTTTTTATATACAGCTGAGGCTGGCTATTCAATGCGGCTGTCTTTAAGTAATTTTCTCAAGCAGCTGCCGCAAAATTTTGTGCAGATTTCTAAGAGTGTTGTCGTCAATTTATACGGTATTCAAAACTTTTCGGCAACCGGCAGCGGCAATCTGATTATCACCGTGACAACTGGTGAAAAGCTGGTGGTCAACCGCCGCTATGTTAGAAATTTAAAGGAATTATTGCACAGTCAGTCATAAAAAAGCCGGATGTGCAGCGGAAAAAACCGGATGTGTCTGAGGCTCTTCTTTTCTTTTACAACCCCTTCTATACTAAAAGTGACCAAAGAACTAGTCACTAAAATGAAGGAGGAAAAGAAAATGATTGCTTTAGAAATGTTAGGAATGATTGTACTCAATACACCGTTGTGGGCGTGGCTTTTATTATTATTTTTTATTAAGAGAGGTTTGGCTGCTAGAAAAGATCGCCCCGTCTCATTGAAAAATTCCATCTTGATGCCAGCAATTTTTATGCTGCTGGGACTGCAACAAATCATCATGGATTTTCGCTATTCAAAAGAAGCTCTGCTGGTTTACTTAGGGATGCTGCTAGTTGGTTTAGCGGTCGGATCCCTTTTATATGGAGCCACACAAAAATTTTATTGCCAAGCAGGTCAGCTGATGAAAAAAGGCAGCAATGTTCCGATGATTGTCAGCCTCTTAAACTATCTGGTGCGCTACGGTTTAACCGCAGCCAAAAGTGTTGACCCCGGACTTTTAAATCTGCTCGTTTTCAATATCGCCTCGGCAATGATTTCTGGTTTTACAGTCGGATTATTTATCGGCGGCATTTTAAATACGTTGAAGCATAAAAACTTACTGGAGGAAAAACATGAAATGGCATAAACGCATTATCGGCGGTCTTGAGCTGGGCTCATTTGTCTATCTGCTGCTCTGTCTTTTGGGAGATGGCGTTCTGGTCAGTCCAAAGACCGTCCTGATGGTCTTTGCTATTTCGGCTTTTGTCGGGCTGACAACGGTACTCTTTGATTTGGAAAAATTAAATTTCCTGCAGGCTTTAATTATCCATTATCTGTTAGTCAGTGCTTTTGTGATTGCCAGCTTTGCAATCTTTTACCGTATCGAAAATTTACTGCAATTTTGGCTGAATCTGACAGGAATTTATTTGATTTCTTATCTAGTGATGATGGTCAAAACCAAACTGACCGCCCGCCAGCTAAATGAACAGCTGACGCAGCTTAAAAAAAATCAATAAAAAAATGAAGGCCGTTTTGCCAGCAATCCAAAATTTTCCAGATTGCTGCTAAACCTGCCTTCATTTTTTTTAGCCAATGGTACTTTGAATAAATTGCACGACGGTCCCATAAGCCAAGACATCAATTTTATCTTGATGGCGATGATAATCAAAGTGACAATTGATAACTGCATCTGCTCCATAGCTTAGGGCCTGTTGTTTTAAATCATTTTTTAAGGGAGTTAAAATAGCGTTTAAATCCGTTTCCGGGGCAAACAAATTGGTACTTGTTTCCGTTCCGCAAAAAATTATATCCCGCACGATGTATTTCCGGTCGACGTCGCCAGTGGACAGTACAATTTCTTCCAGGCGGTCAAAGTTTTCTTCAGTTGTCATAATGCATCATCCTCTCCTTCTAATTTTACCTAAGGGCAGGCGAGGCGTAAAGGAAAAGGTAAGAAAGGCAGAACTTTGTTGAAAATTTAGCCATTCTGTGATAATCTATTGCCAGTCAAATAAACAAGCAGTCAAAGTGCTTAATCCATTTCGTTTTTTCAAGGGGTGGAGTAGGCACTTTTTTGTGTCCAAAAATAATTAGGAGGCCCAATTCATGGCGAATATTACCTTAGAATTTGATACGATTGCCGCAATTTCAACCCCACCAGGCGAAGGGGCAATCAGCATTGTCCGCCTCAGCGGAGATCAGGCAATTGCGATTGCTGATCGGGTGTTTAAAGCCAACCAGACGTTGGCACAAGCTAACAGTCATACGATTCATTATGGTCATATCTATGACTCGACATCCGGAGATTTGTTGGATGAGGTGATGGTATCGGTGATGCGGGCGCCTAAAACTTTTACTAGAGAAGATGTCATTGAGATAAATTGCCACGGTGGCATCTTAGTCACCAATCAAATGCTACAGCTTTTATTACGAGAAGGCGCACGGCTAGCAGAACCCGGCGAATTCACGAAGCGGGCCTTTTTAAATGGCCGCGTGGATTTATCTCAGGCTGAGGCCGTGATGGATTTGATTCGGGCGAAGACCGATAAGGCGATGAGTGTTGCCATCAACCAATTGGACGGCAATTTAACCAAATTAATCCGCAGCCTGCGACAAGAAATTTTGGAAACCTTGGCACAAGTTGAAGTCAATATTGATTATCCGGAATACGATGATGTTGAGGAATTGACCACAAAATTATTATTGGAAAAAGCTTATTTTGTTCAAGAGCAGATTAATGCTTTGCTCTTGACCGCTAAGCAGGGCAAAATTTTGCGGGAAGGCCTCAGCACGGCAATAATCGGCCGGCCAAATGTCGGCAAATCTAGTTTGCTGAATCACCTTTTGCATGAGGAAAAAGCGATTGTCACCAATATTGCCGGCACTACCCGAGATGTCATTGAAGAGTATGTCAATGTCCGCGGCGTGCCGTTGAAATTAATCGACACGGCTGGTATTCGGGAAACCGAGGATATCGTGGAACGCATCGGCGTTGAACGCAGCCGCAAAGCCTTAGCAGAATCAGATTTAATTTTATTAGTTTTAAATCAAAGCGAAGCCTTAACTAAAGAAGACCGTGATTTACTGGCGGCAACCCAAGGCTTGAAACGAATTTTATTATTGAACAAAAATGATTTGGCTAATCAATTAGACTTGGTCGAGTTAAAGGAACTGGCTACTGGCAATCCGATTTTTCCAGTATCGGTTTTAAATAATGAAGGGCTGGCGCCATTAGAAGAAGCGATTGCCGATTTATTCTTCGGCGGCAATGTCGGGGAAAAAGATGCGACTTACGTTTCTAATACTCGCCATATTGCCTTATTAGATCGAGCCAATCAATCTTTAACAGAAGTTATCAGTGGCATTGAAGCCGGCATGCCGGTGGATTTAGTCCAAATCGACATGACCCGCTGCTGGGATTATTTAGGGGAAATCGTCGGCGACAGCGTCCAAGATGAATTAATCACCCAATTATTCAGTCAATTTTGTTTAGGAAAATAATCAACAATTTTATGGAGGAATTTAAACATGCAGTATCAAGGAGATACTTTTGATGTGATTGTCGTCGGAGCCGGCCACGCTGGTTCAGAAGCGGCCCTAGCAGCAGCTCGAATGGGCAGTAAGACATTGCTGTTGACAATTAATTTAGATATGGTTGCCTTTATGCCTTGTAATCCGTCAGTCGGCGGACCAGCTAAGGGCGTTGTTGTGCGGGAAATTGATGCCCTCGGCGGTGAAATGGGAAAAAACATTGATAAAACCTATATTCAAATGCGGATGCTCAATACCGGTAAAGGCCCCGCAGTCAGAGCCTTGCGGGCCCAAGCGGATAAACATGCCTATGCGACAGAAATGAAGCATACGATTGAACAAACGGAAAATTTAACGTTGCGCCAAGGAATCGTGGAAGAATTAATCGTCGAAGATGGCGTTTGTAAAGGCGTTGTGACGGCGACTGGCACACGCTATACCGCTCAAGCGGTGATTATTACTGCCGGTACAGCTTTGCGGGGAGAAATTATTATCGGTGAGCTGAAATATTCTTCCGGTCCGAATAATTCGCAGCCTTCAATTGGTTTGGCCAATCACCTAAAAGATTTAGGTTTGGAGATTGCCCGCTTTAAAACCGGCACACCGCCCCGGGTTAAATCCAGCTCGATTGATTATTCTGTAACAGAAATCCAACCCGGTGACACCACGCCAAATCACTTTAGCTTCAGCACACCGGATGCTGATTATAAAACCGATCAAAAGCCCTGCTGGCTGACGTATACGAGTGAAACGACCCATCAAATTATTCAAAATAATTTGCATCGGGCACCGATGTTCACCGGGATTGTCGAAGGTGTCGGCGCCCGCTATTGTCCATCGATTGAAGATAAAATTGTGCGCTTTGCCGACAAGCCCCGCCATCAATTATTTTTGGAACCAGAAGGCTTAAACACCGAAGAAGTTTATGTACAAGGCTTATCGACTTCTTTACCAGAAGATGTGCAGGTGGAAATGCTCCACTCAATTCCCGGTTTAGAAAATGTTGAATTGATGCGAACAGGCTACGCCATTGAGTATGATGTCGTCGTGCCCCATCAATTACGGCCAACTTTGGAAACGAAAGTGATTGACGGTCTATTTACCGCCGGCCAAACTAACGGCACCAGCGGCTACGAAGAAGCTGCCGGTCAAGGCCTGATTGCCGGCATCAATGCGTCATTAAAAGTCCAAGGTAGAGAACCTTTTGTGATGAAGCGCAGCGATGGCTATATCGGCGTGATGATTGATGATTTGGTCACTAAAGGGACGCAAGAACCTTATCGCCTTTTAACCTCGAGAGCAGAATATCGATTAATTTTGCGCCACGACAATGCTGATTTACGTTTAACAGAAGCAGGTCATCAAATCGGTTTAGTTAAAGAAGAACAATATCAGGCTTATCAAAATAAAAAAGTGGCCGTCGAAGCCGAAATTGCCCGCTTAGAAAAAATCCGCATAAAACCGACAGCAGAAGTCCAAGCCTTCTTAAGAGAAATCGGCGGTGCCGAATTAAAAGATGGCGTCTTAGCCAGCGACTTCTTAAAACGACCAGAAATCAGCTACCAAGATTTGCTGAAATTTATTCCTGCTGACGAAGCTTTAAACAATAAAGAAATCGAACAAGTCGAAATCCAAATCAAATACGATGGCTACATCAAAAAAGCCCAAGAAAAAGTCGAAAAACTCAAACGGATGGAAGCTAAACGCATCCCCGATAAAATTGACTACGAAGCCATCAACGGCCTGGCGACAGAAGCCCGGCAAAAACTAACCAAAATCCAACCAGAAACAATCGCCCAAGCCAGCCGCATCAGCGGTGTTAACCCTGCTGATATCAGCATTTTAATGGTGTACATTGAACAAGGGAAGATTGCGAGGGTAAATGAGGAAATGGCCTGATATAGAGCCGTTTCTTTTCTTTTTAACTACCCTTATTTTAGTTATTGACTGCATTTTGACTGCATTTGATTTAAAAAGCCATATATTGAGCAAATTTTTCGGCTGTTTCATCTTGCTTAGATTGAGTAACCTTGATGTAAATATCCATAGTAACTTTGGTTGATTTATGGCCAAGTCTTTGAGAAACATCTTTGATAGTCGCTCCACTTTCAAATAGCAAAGAAGCATTTGTTTTCCTAAAGTCATGAACCTTGATAATTTTAAATTCTGGAAAGTGGCGATGAATTCTAGCCATAACATCATTTGCATAGTTCTTATACAAATATTGCCGGTCACGGTATAGAACTGAATTTCTAAAGACTACAGTTTCTGAAAAATTGTCATCACGAATACCCAATTTTAGTTTTTCTTGGATAATATGATTACGCCAGTCTTTCAAAATCTCAACTGTCCGATCATCAATAGTTACTACACGATTAGAGCTTTGTGTTTTAGTATCTTGTACCAGCGGTTCCCCATTTTGCATTTCAGCTAACGTTTTGTTGATGGTGATACTTTTATTGCTAAAATCAATATCTTTCCAAAGCAAGGCTTGAGCTTCGCCTTTACGCAAGCCAGCAAAAGCCAATACTCTAAAAAAGGTATAAGCTCTTTTATCATTGAGTTGAGCTAAGCGCTCAAAGAATTGTTTGAGCTCTTCTTTTGTATAGTAGCTGTCAGCAATCTCACGCTTGTTAGTATTTCGTTTAGGTATGATTGTCCGCTCCATAGCATTATCAGTTAACGCTCCTAATAAGAGGCCATAACCCAGCACCATCTTAGTATATATTCTGAGCTGCTTATAGGTTGATAATTCATCCGCCCATTCGTTTAAAGCTTTTTGGCAATATATAGGAGTTATTTTGCTGATGATTAAATTACCGAAAACTGGTAAAATATGATTATCAAAATGTATACGGATGCGCTGCTCAGTCGTTTCTTTAATACCTTTTTTGTGTTGCTCAAACCAGAGGTGGTAAAGCTCTTCAAAGTTCATTGAGCTTGCATCTCTATCTAATGTTTTATTTTTATCGAAGTCCACTTGCATTCTCGATAGTGCAAGCTGGGCTTCTTTTTTTGTGCTGAAATTCCTTTTTGTAACATTGATTCTTTGGCCAGTGATTGGATTTACGCCAAGATAAGCTTTAAACATCCAATATTTGCCATCCTTCTTTTCATACTGCTTGAATGTTGCCATTGTGTTTTCCTCCCAGTACCTAGCGTGGGGCGCTTATGTATGGAGGTTATTCAGTATAATCAGAAATTTTAGTTAAATTTTCAACTTGTTTAAGCGCTTCTTTCTTTCCTTCTCCATTGAGCTTGTTGAAATCTAGAAGTAAAGATTTTATAGATAAATCTTCAAAATCAGTTATATCTGTTTTACTAGGTTGATTATTGTGAGAATTCATTTTTCTAGCAAGTGTATCCCAACTTGCAGCATAGTTACCATTGTTGATATTTAGCCTTGAATCACTTTCACCAGTGATATATGCCACTGAAGCAGTAAATATTTCAGCCATTTTTTCTAACTTATCAATTTTAGGAATCATCATTCCTTTTTCATATTTATTTATTGAAGCATCCGAAACGCCAATTTTTGTTGCTAGTTGAGCCTGCGTTAGGTTTGCTTCTTTTCTCAATTCTTGGATTCTATTCATAAAAACACCTCCTATGTAGAAGTTTAGCATTAAAATTAACATTTGTTAATAAAAAGTTCTTGCAATCTAACATAAGTTAATATATGATGTGCTTAAGCTAACAAAAGTTAGTTTTCGATAGGGGGTGAATTTATGTTTGAAGTGTCAAATGATCTTTCTTGGCAAATCAGAAAAAAGAGAGCGTTTAGATTACTCAGTATATCAGATGCGGCTAGAGAGATTGGTATTTCTCGACAGACGTTGAGAAAAATAGAATCAGGTAAGTTAAAAAAAACTACAAAGACCGTTTTTGTGAAGCTTACTGATTGGTTAGTAAAAGAAACAACAAAATGAAAAAAATATAAGGAGGGCAAACCAATGCAAGAATTAACTTTTGATGTCATCATCAGAAACAGAAATGTTGTTGTCAGTAGTTTAAATGCGGCAGATATCTTTCAGAAACAGCACAAAAATGTATTACAAACTATTGATAATCTGAAAGATGATTGGAAAGAATTATCTAAAGAGCTGGGCTTAATTTTCAGCCCAGTGAAAAATAAGCTGGGCTCAAAACTGGGGGCAGTTCCAATATTCAAAGACTTTTTTTTCGAGAGTAGCTATTTAACGAAAGATGGTCGTACCGTAAGAAGCTATAACATGAACCGAACAGGGTTTACATTACTTGCTAATGGATTCAACGGAAAGAAGGCACTACGCTTCAAACTGGCTTATATCGCTCAATTTGATGCACTGGAAGAGGAGTTAATAAAACGAAACACTCTTTACGACTTAGAAAAACGACTTAGAGACCAACTGAGAGACACCATCAAAGCTTCATACGGTGATAACCCACCAGATAGGATTTATATGTTACTTACCAATCTGTTGTACATTGCCGTAGCTGATCATACTGCTGAGAAAATTAAGCGTGACAGAGGTTTTGAGCATGAATGCTCTGTGTTTGCAGATATATTCACCAGTGACGAAAGAACGGCTTATATCGATAAAGAGAACGAGTTGATACGTCATTTAAGAAATGGTGAGCTTGATTACTATAACTTAAAAGACCAATTATTAGAGAAAGCTCTTTAGGAGGTGAGAGTATGGCCAAGTTGAGCATTGATGAATTAGACCTTTCACCAGCGCTTAAAGAAATGGTATTAGAAGCAGCTGCAGAGGAAGGACGGCAACAAGCAAGTATCTTTATTGATGAGTACAAGAAGAAGCTAGAAACGCCCGTAGCAATGAATTATACACAAGCTGCGAAGTATTTAGGCACGAGTTACAACACATTGACAAAAAAGCTCATTCGCAAAGGATTAATAAAAGTAATCTTAATTGATGGGTACGAACGGATCAGCAAAAAAGAAGCTGATAGATTTTTAAATGATAATGCAAAATAAATAACCATCGAGCGTGGGGCGCTGGAAAACTCCTCAATCATGAGGGCACATAATATCGAGATGTCACAAAGTCAATTGTAAGTCGCAAACAGATTTAAAGGAGGAATCATCAAATGAAAATCAATGAAGAAAAATATGATCAAGAATGGGTGAACTGGGAAAAAAGTATAGAAACAGCTAAAGCGTATCTTGAAGCTGCCAGTGACCTAAGTTCTGCCATAAAAGAAGATGACAAGCTTATTCAACTCAGTAGTGAAAAAATTCAGATTGCAATTGATGAACTGCAAGCAGCTAAACAGTTAGTCGAGAAGCTAGAGTTTGTGGAATTTATAGAGGAATAACATGAAAGAGAGAAAAGAAAAAAAGCCTTTTGCTGTATATAACTTTGGCGAGTTCAGCAAATGGCTACACGATAGGGTTTCATACCTATTATTCTTTTCTCTATTATATCAAATTTTAGGAGGAAAGACCATGAAAACAATTAAAAAAGGTGATTTTTGCCGAGTGATAAAGTCAAAATATTTAAGTACAGGTGCGTTCGTTGAGATTGTAATGGAGATTCAAGAAGGAATTTTCTTATGCCGTAACGAACAAGGGAACACGATTGTAGTAGAGAAAAATCTTGAATTGGTAGGTAGTTGAATTGATGAATATTGAACAACTATCCAACAACGAACTTACCGAATTAATTAGAGAAGTATTAATTTGTGCTATTCAACTAGATGATGATGGGAAGATTCTTCTAGCAAATTCAATTCGGAATAAAGTACAAGAAAATGATACTCCAGCTGTCAAAGGATTTTTAAACAGACTAGCGAATATTATCGAGAGTGAGGCGGTGGTTAAATGATTTATAAAGGAAAAGTTATTCCGTCTATTATGGAAGAACCTACTCAAAAAAAGGTGATTGAGTTTTTCAAGGACTATCAACCAATTACAGTACAAGTACCTGATGACCCAGAAGAACAAAAGAAATTAAAAACAATGGGCGTAGATGGGTTTATTGCTGGTAAGATGTCGGCACGTGTCCGTAAGAATGAAAATTTAGTTTATAGGGATTGTTTAATATTAGATTTAGATGATGTGGTTGTATCAGAAGAAACTTTAATTCAAACGATCCATAAATTATTAAGTGATGTCTCTTATGTCCTTTATCCGACTATCAGCCACGTTTTGAAAGGTGTCCGCTATCGGTTAGTTATTCCGCTAGATGGTGCGGTAAAGGAAGCAGATTATAAGCTGTTAGTTCGTTTCTTCTCTGAAAAGCTGCTTAAAAGCGTGTTAAAGAATGTGGACTTATCCAATGGCACTTGGTCACAGATTCAATTGCTACCAGTTTTTACTCAACACGTCCACAAGGGGCAAGTTATTATCCACGAAATAGAAACACCATTCCCGTTAAGTCAGACGTTAGAAACAGCTAGGAATTGGGTTGTACCGCAAACTAAAGGGAAACCGGTTAAGAACCTAAACCAGTTTAAAAAAGGTGGGTCACGTTACCGCAATGCCACCACAGAACTGTTTGAAAGTCTAGTGTCTGGTGGCGAAGTGGGAAACCGCAACAATCGAATAGCAGCCATTACAGGCGGGCTATTAGCAAGGGCGGTAAATGTTACGGCTGTCTTTGAATTGGTGAAAGTAGCCAATCAATATTTTGACGAACCACTGCCAGAAGAAGAAGTGGAAGAAACCTTCTTTTCAATTTCTAGGAAGGAGCTTGGTGCTGATTGAGTGAAATAGTAGATTTAATGGAACTTCAAAAGAAACGCCAAGAAGAAAAAAGCAATCTACCAAAATGGATTTACTATGATGAAAACGGCACTATGAAAGTCAACGCTCAATTATTAGGCTATGAAGTCATAGAGGAAATTCCTATGATTCGAGCTAGTGAACTATCTTATGGCGCAAGATTCGATAAAAAAATCGGGTCTTGGCGCTTAGATAGTTTGAGTGACTTTCTAGATGGCTATATCACAAAAAAGTTAGAGTCCGTTGGCAAGTGGAGCCAGCAGAAATTAAGTGAGACAAAGAAATTTATCTTCATTAAAATATTTGATTCCAGTTTAAAAGAAAATCCATTCAATCGTAGTAAGCCATACTTAGCAAACTTTAAAAATGGCACGTATAACATCAAGACAGGCGTTTTAAAGCCCCATGATACAAAGGACTATATTTTGCAAAGTCACAATTATTCTATTGACCTAGCCACCAAACAAACGCCCATCAAGACAATTGAATGGCTGAGAGCCTTAACTGGTGATAGTGACAGCGCTAAGTATTTAATGGAAATAATCGGCTACTGTTTTTATCGGAGTTATGCCCCTTTTCAGACTATCACCATTTTACAGGGATCAGGGGAAAATGGAAAATCTACTTTCTTAGAAATTCTAACGAAACTACTAGGGGCGGATAATGTTAGCAACATGACTTTGCAAGACTTAGGCAATAAGCAGAATAGGTTTGCCAGTGCGAATTTATTTCAGAAAGAAGCCAATCTCTTTGCGGACGTTGATTCAGAGTTTCTCAAGTCAACAGGGTTACTCAAAGCCCTTACTGGTGGAGATCGTTTATCTGCTGAGTTTAAAGGGAAAGACCATTTTATGTTCGTGAACTTTGCGAAGCTGATATTTTCAGCCAATGAGTTACCAGCGTTTAATGACTTCACACACGGCTTTGAAAGACGGTTGTACGTTGTTCCTTTTGATTGTGTGATAGATGACGACTTCAAAGTAAAACATGATTTAAAGGCGATTGAAAAAGAGATTCCACTATTCGCCACCTATTGCATAAGTATGTTTAAAGAGGCGTTAGACCGTAAAGAACTGACCGTTTCTGACAAGATGAAACAAGCAAAAGAAAAATGGCTGAAAGATTCTAATCACGTCTTACGGTTTATTGAAGAAATGTGTGAAGTAGATATGGAATCTAAAGAAGGTGATTCGTCCAAGATGATTTATGAAGAATATAGAAATTTTTGTTATAGAGAAAATCTAAAAGAATTATCGCAACCAAGATTTACTAAGCAATTAGAGAAGATGGGAATATACAAAAATAATGCTCGCCAAAATGGAACTAGAGTATGGAGATATATTCATTTAAAAATTAAAAATCTTTACGAGAATGAATAAAAAATGTGTACCCTATCAACAATTAATAAAATGCTGTACCGCTTGTACCGGTCTCGAGGAAGCTTGATATTACAACATCTCTAGTAATGAGAAAGCTGAAAATCGTTGTACCAAACCCATACCAGTAGTTGTACCACCTAGAAATGGTACGGGTTGTGGTACAGGTATGGTACGAGTAAATCCATCTTAATTATGAATCGAAATGCTTTTATATCAACGTTTAATAAAGGTGGTACGACTGGTACAACAATAGACAACTTTTCACAGGGGTACACATATTTTAAGGAAGGCTTTTTTCAAAAAGAATCCACGTATAAATGGACAGCGAATGAAACGGTATATTCATTTGTTTTTGAAGCCAAAAGATTTACTAATTGACTAGTATACCCCACTTTAAAATAAAAAATGGCGAACCACCCGAACCATAGTCAATTAACGTTGATATAACAATGTTTCAAACTCGAACCATACCCGAACCAGAACCGAACCACCCGAACCGATAATAAAAAATACTAGTGAATGGTTCGGGTGGTTCGAGTAAGGTTCGGCATGGTTCGGACAAATAAACTCTTATAAACGTTGATATGCCAGTGTTTTCAAGTAGTGGTTCGAATGGTTCGGGTATTTCATACTTAGTGGGGTACACATATTTTTATGCAGTTGATTTTACCGTGTTGGACAAAAAAGTCCATGACGTGTTTCCCCAGCATTATATATAAATAAAACTCGGTGGGTTTGAGCCACCTTGAAATTCAAGATTATTCTGTGTGATTTAACAAAAAAAATATCTTTAAACAAGGTAGCTATTTGATACTCTGTAAGTCATAGCAATATGTAGCCCGATATTATCGGTGTACTTCAGTCCCCGCGAGGACAACAGAATAAGTATACCCTGTCTAGAAAGTAAAAATACTGGCGACATTAGCGACACTAGCTAAAAACACTGGTACAGAGGGCTTTATAAGGATTGATATCCAGCTAGTCGCAAAAAACACTGGCGACACTACCGGCGACAAAAAGTAAACCCTCTTTTCTGTCGCTAGTAGTGTCGCCGGTTGAAAAGTAAGAATGGATTTTTTTAACAGTTTTAAACGTTGATATAACAGCGTTTTGAAAGATGTCGCCAGTGTCGCTAGTAAATTTAACTTTTCACAGGGGTACACATATTTTATGCAGTGAATTTAGCCGTGTTGGGATATTGAAGAATCTATCGAGTAGGTCCGAGGAACCACTCGGTAATACTCGATAGCCCCTGCAGGTGCCAACGAGAATACACCTTTGACCCTGCAGGGTCAAAGGTCAATACATTATCAGCGTTTTAATGATTTTTGAAAAAACGGCTCAAAGCCTTGTGCGGCATAGGATAGAACGAATAAGAAGGAGTATTGATTATGTAGTATATTCAATACTAAAAATTGGAGAGAAGAACAAGCTGAAAAATAGAATTTTATATTTTGATGGAAAGAGTCAAGAAGCTAACAGAATACGAGGAGAACCTATTCTGTGAACAATATCAATATTAATCTTAAAAAACAAAGGAGAATCATCATGAAAACATTAAATCAAATTAAAGAATTATTGAACGACAAGCTAGACGAGAACAAGCAAATCATAGACGCAAAAAAAAATAATATCATGCGGACGGAGCAATGTATAAAAGCTATCAATGATGATTTAGTTAAAGCTCAAGAAAATGAGGATTTTAAAGCGTATGATGAGGCGAAAAAAGCGCTATGGACTGAGGCAAATACAAAAGATTTACAGATTAAACAATTGGAGAAGATGCAGCAAACAAAAATAATCTCACCAGAAGAAGCTAAAGAACTGCACAAAGAGGTATTAACACTTGCGAATGCTGCTAGAAAAATGCAATTCAGACGAGCGTCTAAACTTTTACAAGAGCTGAAAGAGATTTCTGATCAATCGCTTGAATTAAAAGAGTTGACAAATGAACTATTGAAATTAATCAAGTATGACTTGCGAAGTGATTTTGCCCCTGTATATAGTATCTCAGACGAGTACAAGCCGGATATGGTTTACGGACTGTATGGACAAATTAAAGATACCCCAATGTTTGAACCGACAATGAAGGAAGGCTTAGACGATGATAGAACATAAACAAGGCAATCCGTATAGTTGGTATGACAACATGGTAAGTGGAGCAGAGTACGAATAGCAAGAGAAGACAAAGGAGAATAGATTATGAAAGAACGAAAATATATCGATATTGAAGGCATGAAAAAACGTGCTGACGCTGAGCTTCAAGCGAGGGTGGAGGAGTCTAAGAATAGAATGCGTAAGCAACAAGAAGCTTATATAAAGAAGAGAGAAGAAGACCAGTCACTCTTCAATAAGTCGTTGGAGTCAATGCACGCTAAGAATGAGAAGAAGCGAGAGATTGAGGCGGAGAAAGAAAAAGCCAAAGCAATTGCTGAGGTTGAAGCAAAGTATGAAAGTAAAGGTGTTAAGTCAACAAAACAAATGGAATTAGAAAATTCTTATAGAAACTTGTTAGGTGGTCTAAAAGGATTGGACGATTAAATAAATCATCAACAGTAGTGAGAGAAGCTATGGAAAGGGGGGGGGGATACCCACCCCACCGGCGGTTTGTCCGTACTTCACGCCGTCACTGTACATTTCTTCTCGCGTCCTATGTCAATACAAAGAAAGAAGGCATAAATTTGGCATTTAAAACATGCGCAGTATGTAGTAATACATTCTCCAACAGCCGAAGTAATGCCGTATATTGTAGCTCTGTATGTAGACAAAAAGCACGCAATAAAAGGCGTTCCCATAAAGGCAACGAAAAAACTAAACGGCCTTCCAAAATAGTTGATAACCCTAAAAATAATATTCTTCCATATAGTAGTATGACACCTTTAGAGTATTGGCGGAAATATAAAGAAGAACTTTTAGAATCTGAAAGAGAATTCAATTTCAAAGGATTTCATCTTGTGGGTGGTATAGATATTCATGAAGAGAATTTTGAATCTCTAGTGGTCGAGCAATTAGAAAACAAAAAAAGAAAGTAGGAAGTTGATTATGCAAAGAGGAACAGTAAAGTGGTTTAATTCTGAAAAAGGTTACGGCTTTATCAGTGGAGAAAATGGCGAAGACTACTTCGTTCATTATTCAGAAATCGTAGGTGAAGGATATAAAAATTTAGAAGAAGGGCAAAAAGTGGAATATGTCCTTGGTGAAAACCAAAAAGGAGCTGTAGCAACTAACGTTGTGATTTTATGACAATTAAATTGGACTACTAAAATACCAGCCAATTATGGTATAATTAAACTACAAATAAACGTTTATGGGCTTGACTGGAGTAGCTGCCATAAAAGCCAAGACATAGCTTTGTCGAGCTTCTTATCGGACTGAAAATTGTAGGCGAGGTTGCAAACTTGCTGGACTAGGAATGATGAGAAGTTGCAAGTCCATTTTAGAAAAAAATTTTGGTATAATTAGATGGCCATCTCTTTTGAGGTGGCTTTTTTGGTATACTATTTTTAGATGATATTTAAATAAAAGTATAAGAAGGAATATAAATGGATAATAATAAATTTATAAAGTATTTGAGTTGGATAGCTACAGCGATGTCTATCATGATGTATGTTTCCTATATCCCGCAGATTATGGATAATCTTTCTGGATCTAAAGGAAATCCAATTCAACCATTGGTAGCCGCAATAAATTGTAGCCTATGGGTAGTATATGGACTATGCAAGAAACCTAGAGACATCCCACTAGCAACAGCTAATTTCCCTGGGATTATCTTTGGAATCGTAACATTCTTAACAGCAATATGAATTAATAATAAGTGAGGAAAAACCTTGAGTATAGAAACGATTTTTATGACATTTATTGTCTACGCTTTTGTAGGGTGGATTTGGGAAAGTATTTTTTGTTCAATTAAGGACCGACATTTTGTCTATCGAGGGTTCTTACTTGGGCCGTACTGTCCTGTATATGGCTTTGGTGTAACTGCAGTATTGTTGTTAGTACCGGAGAACGCAGGAACTTTGCTGAACTTGTATTTTAACGTTGTTGTCATTGTGACAATCATTGAATATATAACTAGCTGGTTACTTGAAAAAGTTTTCAATATGAAACTTTGGGATTACACAAATGTCCCTTTAAATATTGGAGGTAGAGTCGCAGTGTCTGTCTCTCTTTTCTGGGGAATCGGATGTCTCATTCTGATAAAAATTATCAACCCATTTTTCCAAACGTATATTCAGCTATTCATAAATAATACAAAAGGCATTGGACCAATTATTTTGGCAATCTTGTTTTTAGCGGATGTCGTGACAACATTTACATTTACTATGACTACTAAAAAAGAAGTCGAAGCCAATATAGACGAATCGGACACAGAGAATGCAGCAATCAAGGAATATAGATTAAAGCATTTATTTGAGAATAGAAAATCCTCTAAGGGTAGAACAAGAATCCTTCAAAGATTATCTCAAAGACCAAAGAACCTACGACTTCATAACTTGAACAGGATTGTTAAGAATTATCCTAACTTGACTTTTAAAAAAATGAAGAGAAACGAAAAATAAAAATTAAATTATCTTCAATATATGTAGACTTTTAACCTTATTTTTTTCTAACTGAATCAGTTGTTTTAACAGGGCAAGTTCGATTTAGAAAATAAGTTTGGCATACTGGATTATCTATCTCTGTGAGGTGGTTTTTTTATAAACGAAAGAGCTATTTGATACTCTGTAAGTTAAAGTAGTAGGTAGCCCGATACAATCGGCATACCCTGTACTTTTTGGTACACCTTATTAAAACGAATGGGGCTGAGTTATTTAAAAAGTGAGGTCAATTTGATTGACCTTGAATCATTGCAACAAAACAGATCACTTTGAGTGATGTGTTTGACGATTGATAATTTGTTGCGTAACAGCGTCGAAAATATCGACAACGTTGTTATGTTCATTAATAGCAGCTTAAATTAGCCGCAGTCAACTTTGCTAGGGCTTAAGAATAGGTAAGAGTAAATTTGCGCTGACGACACCGAAAATAACGGCGTTGTTCAACAATAGTGGCGAAATACGTTAGTTGCAAGGGGAACCTTGGCTATTTTTTGTTTGCCATCTCTTATGAGGTGGCTTTTTTTGGTATAATCTTTATATTCAAATAATGTAGTTGGAGTGAAAGTATGGAAAAAGAGTACGTTGTTTATCAAAGTAAGAGCAAACAAGTTGGGTTATCGCTGCTTGGCTTATTGATGGTATTAGTTAGCCTTGTATTATTACTTATAGGAATAACAGAAGCTGAATATTGGTTTTTAGGGATAGGTATAATAGGTTTTTTATTTTTCGGTGCTTGCGAGATTTACATAGTAAAGCAGGTTTTTTTAGGAAAGAAATTGATTGTTTTATCAAAGGTTGGATTCAATGATTATAGTAGTGCGTTAGCAACTAAAGATAAAGTTATATTATGGGACGATGTTAAAAAAATTGAGAATAAAGATATGCTGAACCAGTCGTTTGTATCAGTGTATTTGAAAAACCCAGAAGAATTTTTGTCTGATCTATCCAGTTTCCAGAGAAAGGCAATAGCTGCAAACGTAAAAATGGGTTTTGGAGAAATAAATATAACTTTACAAAGTGCAAAAAAATGCACTAACGATCAGTTAATAGAAAGGATGCATAGCTTTATAGATTCATCAGGAAATAATAGTCTATAAAGGAGTCTATACTATGAAAATCATACCTACTAAGAAAGCAATTCCTCTGTTTTCGTATATCCGTGATTCGCAGAAGAAAATAAATGATGACGAACGGTCTTTTTATTCATGGCACGCAAATTACTTCACAGTCAATCGGAAGAAAATTCTTGTTTTAGATAATGACCTAACACTTTCGCCAGTAGTGTTAGCCGATATAAATGCAAAAAATAAAAAGAACTTGGAAGAGCATATCAAACTTGGAATTGAAGAAATTTTTAGCTATAGTGATGTTTCCTCATCGCAAATTAGTTGCTATCTTTTAAAGGCTGGGCAAATAGAATTAGCCTGTAATTATAATCGCTCAATGATTGGCGTAGTAAATAATATGATTCAACTCATCAAACTTAATCCGGAAGATATTGATTTTAATTCAATCATACAGCCGAAAATTATGCAGTGGCTATCAGAAATACCATTTAAAAGCCAAACACCAGAATATATCGTTAGTCAAGATGCTACTAAAGAACATTTAAGTAAGTTAGTTTAAAAAGAAAAGGGGAAAATCAATGTCATCAATTGAGTTGGAAACAGGTAAATTAACGATTGACCAATTAAACGGTATTTTTAAAGTTATCCCACAAGAATTTGATTTTATAGATGAAAACGACATTGTGAGGTGGTACTCTAATAACTCTATGCGTTTGTTTGACAGAGATAAGAGTGCTTTAAATAAGCACGTTTTAGATGTGCATCCAGGAAAAAGTAGCAGTCGAATAACTAAACTTCTTGAGCAAATGCATAGTGGAGAAATCAGTCAACAAATTATGGTCATTCCAGCAAAAGGAAAACAAATTCAAATTAGTTTTTTCTCGGTGAGAGACTCAGAGAACAATTATATCGGTTGTATTGAAGTGACTCAGGACGTTTCACATTTAGTTGGGAAGTCAAAAATTGGACATTTCTTTAATTTGATTAAAAAGGGTTTTAAATAATTGAGCTGAATGGAGAATAAATTATGAAGAAAAAATTAGTAGTAGCCATAGGAATTATTGTGTTAATCATAGGAGGAATTTTAGTCATCAATCATTTAAAAAACGATGATTCACAATGGCTTGTAGGGAGCTGGGAATCTTCTGATAGTGAACTTAGCAGCACATTGGATATAACATCTACTAATAGCGATGAGATAACATTGGCTATTGATGATCAAGAAGCGATGCAACTCAGCCGTGTAAATAAAAATACTTCTGAAGCATTAGTATACAAATCAAGCGATGGTACCACCTATAAATTTATCAAAGTATCTGATACTAAATTGAAATTTATATTGACCGCAAAAGAAGGTTTGCTAGGTCAAACTGATGCCTTGATTTACAACAGAGTAAAGTAGAGGACTTAACGTTATTTTAGATAATCTCTTTATACGAAAGAAGAACTTGTTAAAGTAAAAGAAAGGATATTTTATGAATTTATTATATATATCAATCTCTGGTAATACTCGTTCTTTTTTAAAAAGATTACAGAGTTTTGCAGAAGAACAAAAAAGAGTGAATACTAATGCTGTAACCTTTACTCTGAAAGAAATTGATGACAACTGCTTATTCGAATCAGAACTAGAACCTTTTATAGCTTTTGTACCTACCTATTTAGAGGGGGGAAACGGAGTAGATAATGGAACTCAAGAAATATTAACAGAAACTTTGAGAGAATATATCGAGTTTGAGAATAACGCTTCTCGTTGCCTTGGTGTAGTAGGTAGTGGAAACAAGAACTTCAATCGCCAATACTGTTTAACAGCAAAACAATACGCTCAACAGTTTGATGTTCCAATGTTAGAAGATTTTGAATTAAGGGGAACTTCTGCGGATATAGAAAGAATTTATGCTATTTTATCAGAGCTTAGAGACAACTCATAGATCATAACTAAATTGTTAAATGTAAGGTAATAGCGCCCCACGCTAGACGAGTATTTTTTGACTGCATATTGACTGCATTTGAAATAATTATATGCAATTGAAAGAAATATAAAATTGGTAGAAATGCTGATTTAACAAGTATTTTAGCATGATATAAAACACCAGAAAATGCAAGCTGTAATATACATCGAACAAGGGAAGATTGCGAAGGTCTAACAAAAAAACGGCGTGAGATAGCGCCGTTTTTTTTACATTCTATTTACAGAGACGGCTAGATTGTGAAGGCTGGTCTAGTCAGTCACTTACTTAACTATCGGATGAAATCTGAGACTGATAGTTAAAAAGCGACCTACGCAAATTTTTTATTTACAGTGTACGTTTAATTGGATTTTTACTTGTGAGCGTTCTGAGGAAATAGCAAATTTAAGCTACGGGATGCGTAAAACGGGTAGGAAGAACGAATAAGATCAACAAAATCAATTTTGCATACTAAAAGCAGCATCTGAAAATTTAGCTGCCAAACTTTCATAAGTTCTAAAGGCTCTAGGATTCAGGCGTTCATAATAGTCGGGCTTATCTTCTAACAAAGTTGCTAAAGAAGCAGGGTGAATATAATACGGCTCATCATTTTTGAAGGCTTCTATCCAAGGAGCATAAAAGAAACAACCAAATTCCACAAGTTCCTGTTGCTTCTTAGTCAAATCAGAATATTTTTCAGCCTGCAAAATAGCTTCAACGGTTAAGTATTCTTCTTCTGTGCTAAACATTTGAGGTCCTCCTTATCATTTTTAATGGTTACCACCAGTATAGCATGGAAAGAAAATACTCTTTTAGCATAAATTTAGCCAATATAACAAGATAAAGATTGATAATTCAACTTTAATGAAAACTTTTCAATTAAATTCTTTTAATTTCTCGATTTTTAATAATTTTATTTCTTATATTGAGAAATAAAAATAAAATCAGCCAGTTTTGTTAAATGAATTCTATCCTTTTCTGGCTCAATTTACTTTTCAAATAGATTGAAAGAGGAAATAATTTTCAACAAATTTCTGAGTTCTGTTACAGAATAATTGACAATTAGTAATTCGACACGTATCATGTAACCAATGGTTAGGTTTTAATTTGAAAGGATTATTAGATGAATAATACAGAGAAAAAAATTTTAAGTGTATCCCGAAATTTATTTGCTGAAAAGGATGCGAGTCAAGTTACCGTGAGGGAAATCGCTGAAAAATCTGGTATTTCCCATACGACGATTTATTTGTATTTTAAAAGTAAGGAAGAAATTATTCGGGCAATTGCTTTGGAGCCCTTGGAAAATTTATTTGAAGAACTTTTGGAGATTACCAAAGATGACCAAGAGCCAGCGGAAAAATTATTCAGCCTCTGCAATCACTACATTTCTTTCGGCTTTGAACAGAAAAACATCTACAAATTGGTTTCGCTATATGAAGGAGAGCGGGTGGATTTGCCAAGCTATTCAGCTCTTTTGAGTAAAAATCGCATGAAGAGCCTAGAGTTATTGCGGGAAGCAATTTTTGAATGGCTGCCGGCGGATTTGGCGGAAGAGAAAAAAATCAATATTGTGCGGGGTGTTTTCTTTTTTCTCCATGGCATAATTATGACCTATGAAAATGAAGAGCAACAAGATTTGAAACGAATTCAAACGATTGTGAGGGACTATCTTGACTACACTATTTTATCCAATCATCACGAAGAAAAAAATTATTAGCCAACACATTGAAAAATTTGAATTCAACTTAGGCATCATGGTAGTTAGTTGTTGGCGAGTGGAGCAGGAGGGGCGCTATTACCTAATCGATTCTGGCATGGGCCAGATGGCCAGCTACCTGCTAAACAACTTTATGGAAAATCAGCAGCTTGAGGCTGTCTTTTTAACGCACGGTCACTCTGATCATATCAGTGGAGTTGCCACAGTAAAACAGAATTTTCCTGACGCACCTGTGCTTATTTCTCAGCTGGAATTCGCCTATATTAGCGGGGAGAAACCATATCCCAAAAGGAAAAAAACAGAGAAAAAAGTTTTTCCTTTGTCGACCTTTTTGAGTTTGGAAAGTGAGTCGGGTCAACAGCTGCAAAAAGATGCGGGTATCGAGGCTGTCTTCACGCCCGGCCATTCACCAGGACACCATTGTTTTTATCATGCCGAGGATGATGTACTAATTGCCGGCGATTTATTTACAACAAATCGTGCCGGCCAGTTAAAGCCACCAATGAAAAAATACACAGCTGATTTACCGTTGGCGCTGAAAAGCGGGCGTACTATTTTAGAAAACTATCCAAAGTCGCTTTTAAGCATATGTCATGGGACTGAGGTTGAAAATAATTTTGGCGAAAGCGAGCAATTATCGTGGCTGACTAACCCAACCAATAAGGAGCAGTGACAAGCAGATGGACATCATTTTTTTAATCAATTCCGGACTAAGGTTTCTGCTTGAAATAGGCAGCGTTGTGATTTTAGTCATCGCTGGTTTTTCAAGACAAAAATTTCCGCTAAATATTTTGGTTGGCCTTATACTGCCGACGCTTTTTATTCTTTTATGGGCCTTTTTTGTGGCACCGGCTTCGACAACTAGAGCATCGATTCCAATTCGGTTATCTATTGAATTTGTGATCTATCTATCAACGGCACTGGTGATTTACAAAAGTTATACTGTTAGGCTGGCAGTCATGTACCTTATTTTTTCTCTGCTCAATAGCCTATTAAATGTGTTCAGTGATACTTATTTTTGAAAATTGCTGGAGCTTTAGCTTAGTTGCGGAAACTTCCATTAGATTTCTTCTTGGTGGAACTCAGTAAAAGTTTGAGCAGTTATAAAACAAGTGGACATCAATAAATAAATAAAAAGAAACGGCCTGAGCAGCCGTTTCCACCAATATTCAGATATTAATTTATTACTATTCTAGTGCTCAACGTATCATTCATCAACCACGAAAAAATTAGAACATCAGAAATTCAAACTCCGCTACCAAACATGATAACTAAAGCAAACCCACTCAGCGCTGTTCCTCAACTATTCTTACTAAAGCTCAAAAATAGCTACTTACTGACTCTGGCTTTTCTAACATAGAAAAAGCTGTTCAAAATTGCATTCAGTAAAAAAAGCACGCCAGCAATTTTTGTAAGGTTTCCCGGCAAAATCATAATAATAATCGCAGCAACCAGATTAATCGCGGCAGTAACTCCATAGTAATTTTTCATATTAGCTTCTCCTCTCAGTCTAGCGAAAATTGCCTAGTGCAATCACCAACTATTTGAACTGGGTAAAAATAAAGCTAAGATAATGTACGGAATCACCAATCCGGGCAACAGAAAAAGCAGACGAAACATGATGGCCGGGGCTCCAAAGTATTCTGCTAAACCACCGCAGACACCCGCAATCACTTTATCAGTAGAAGATCTTCTTAGTTGTTTCATGCTCATTTCCCCTTTTAGATAATTATATCATAATGGCAAATAGCTGAAGTGGGCTGAACAATAAGTCATTTGGCAGGTAAATTAATAGCGGCTGCTTTAAACTGTGCGTTTTGATAGCTTTTTTGCAGGAGTATGCCGATTTAATTTTTTAGAAAGATATTTTTATACGAATAGGCTAAAAGCACAAGGCCTGTCAGCGTACTAAAATTTAACGGAGTTACTTGAAACACAAAGAAATAAAGGATTTGTAAGGTTAAAATACTCAAGGCAATGACAAAAATGAATTTATAAAGTAACGGAACTAAATCTTTGTTTTTTTCTGGTTTATTCGACATGCAGCTCACCTCTTAGTTAAATTCTATCATAAAAGAGCTCGCTGGTTTTGCATTTAAAAAACAATGCAAAAATTTGTTAGAATAGTAGAAATTTTAAAATAGTTACACTAAAAAACATCCTGAACTGGATTGCAGCAATCAGCAAATGCGAATTGTTGTAGTAAGTTCAGGATGTTTAAATATATTTTGGCTAAAATTTATTCAGGAATAATCACGGCTTCATCAAGTTTCAGCTTAGAAAGCTTGGAGGTCATGATGGTAAAAATAATGAGTAGTAAGCCTGTTGCGACAAAAAGGATACTGCATAAAACAACAGTCGAAACAGCTGTCAGATCAAACAAGTAACCAAAAAGTAAAATACTAATCGGCATGATGGCCATCCCGCAAGTGGACATGACGCTGAAAACCCGACCTTGCAGTTGGTGAGGAATGTTTTTTTGCAACCAGACAGTATAAGGCACATTTAAAGTTACAATTAAATAACCGCTAATAAACATCAAACCGTAGACAGCTAGAATGCCTAGGAAATTAGCAGGTATCAAAACGACAAAGCCAAACAGAGTGATTAATAAGCCTAACTGCAAACATTTATTGTAGAGATGCTGGATTGGCTCTGAAACATCCTGTTGTTTTTTGATTAGGATGCCGCCGATTAAAAAACCGAAACCGTTAATGGCTTCACCAAAACCAAATTGTAAATTGCTGGCTTTTAAAGCTTGGAGAAATAAAACCGGTAAGCCAACACTGAAAATGCCTAAGAAAAAGTTGACTGATAACGCTAAAGTCATTCCGAAAAGTAGGTATTTTTGCCCCTTGATAAATTGCAAGCCTTCTTTAAAGAGGGTTAGCTGGGATTGTTTTACTGGAGCGGCTTTTTCAGCCGCTTTTTGGAAGTTGAAATTTAGTAAACTTGTAAAAATTAGGGTTAGGATTTCAGTCATTAATTCTAATAGGATAAATAAATAAAAAGGTAGCAACGTGTAAAAAAAGGCACCAAAGATTGACGAAATAACACCAGCGGTTGAAGAAGTCATCTGCGAATAGGCGGATAATTTGCTCAAATGTTTTTCAATCACTAAATGAATGGTGGATGCTTGACGTGCAGTTGAAGTAAATTGATCGCTGATTTTCAAAATAGCGATTAAGAAAACGGACGCTGCCAATAGATGATTTTGAATATAAGGAAAAGCCATCCAATAAGCAAGCAACCCAACTATTGTGAAGGATTGACTAAGAATAATAATTAATTTTCTTGAATACTTATCAATCAGCGGTCCTACAAAGGGCAAAAGAACCAAGCCAATAATCGGAGAAATAATTGCTGATAATGCGAAGCTATAGACGGAGCCCGTTCGCTCTAATAACATAAAGCTCAAGCCAAAAGTAAAAATACTGCTGCCAAAATCGCCAAACAAACTGCTCAAAACGGTTAAATGAAGTTGCCGGGCTGATTTTTTTTCTAAAGTAATGGTATTCATAGGTCTTCCTTCTCTCTGTTTTCTTCTTTGATTTGTATTCAGTGTACAGCTTTAATTCAATTGAAAAAAATTATGTTTCAGATTTGAAACAAATTAATGGGAAGTAAATTTGAATTTTTCGCATTAGTTAGGAAAATGTCGCCATGTCCTCTAGTATAGTCAGAGGATTTTCTGCAACTGTTGTTGTAATGATAGCTTTTTTTACCTCTTTTAAAATTTATTAATCCGCAAAAGGTTGTTTCTCTTCTTTAACGTTCCATAAAATATTTTGCTTTTTCCAAATCACCGCTTTTTAAGCCGAATGGTCATGAAAAAAATTGCTTTGCAGCATTTTATGTAATTTTTGATTTAAAGTTTTCAGGAACTTTAGTAATATATGAATAATTTAAAATTTTTTTGGAACTGGAAATTCAAAAAATGGAGGTAAAAAAATGAAGAAAATCATTGTCAGTGATTTAGATGGAACGCTTTTAAAAGAAGATAAAACACTAAGCGAATACACAAAAATGGTTATCGAAAAACTTAAATCAGCGGGTTTTATTTTTGTGATAGCTACTGCTAGACCGAAGGATGCCGCTTTGAAACTGATAGGGGAGTTGCCCTTTGATGCGGCGATTTTTCAAAACGGCGCCCACGTCTTGTTGGCAGACTCCAAAGATGAATACGCTGTAATCGAGCAACAAGCTGCGTATGCTATCATTCAAAATATCAGTGAGGTGACGGGCCAAGCAAATGTGGCCATCGAAACGATCACAAATCGTTATGCTAATTTTGACTGTTCTTCATTATGGCCTGATGTCACCTTTGCCAAGGAAAATTTCAGAACTGCTACTCATGATGATATTTTGAAAATATTAGTACCATTAGGTGAAAATCAATTTTTCGATAAAAGTTGGCTAAAGCGAGGACTGCATTTGTCTATTGCTGAGGGAAAATTGGCTATGATAACTAAAGAGCAGGCTACCAAATGGGGTGGCTTAACGAGGATTCTCGCCTATTACAATTTGCCTACGGAAAAGCTAATTTCCTTTGGCGATGATTTGATTGATTGTGAAATGCTTCAAAAAGCTGGCAGAGGCGTTGCTATGAAAAATGCTCTGCCTGAGGTTAAGGCGGTGGCAAATAATATTACCGTGGATGATAATAATCACGATGGGGTAGCAAGATGGTTAGAAGAAAATATTTTGAAAGATGAACTGAAGTAAAAATGAGAAGCTGTGATATTAATGAAAACAGAACTGATTTTTCCGAACAGAATCTAGCAAGCATTACTAAATGTTGAGAAGTTACGATGAAGACTTACTTACCAGTAGTTGTACACGCACATTCTGTCTCAAGGACCCACTGGACCACAGAGACAAATACAATACAATTCGGGATTCCATCTGTTAACAGGATTAATGTCACAGCCGCTCAAGGTATTTTCAAGTAAAAATTTTTTTAGCAAATCTATTTTTTCCAAATGAAAAAAGCCTTAAATCAGTTTTGTGTGCTTAAACATCTAGTTAGATATTTTCGCTAGCTTAGCTCAAAAAGCATGATTTTAAATATCAGGCTACAGATTATCTATCCTCTTCTCTGCACAAAAGCAACATACTCTAAAAACTTTTTCACCTCTCGGCTGGGATGCAAGGGGTAAAGTAAGCCGAAGATATTTTGATAAGACCAATTGATAGGCAGCGTCACAAAATTCGGCTGCACGTATTGCCATTGGGGTAAAGAAAGTAATAATTTGTCGGACTGGTCATATTTATTAAAGACATTCATGTCGTAAAATTCTGATGTGATTTCCTGTTGAATTTCGGGATATTTTTCCGCTAAGTCTGCCTGCAACTGGCCGACGGGGCGATTAGGCGAACTTTTTCCTGAGACTAGCGTTTCACCAAACAAGTCGCTGATTTCTAGTTTTTCCTTTTGGGCCAGCGGATGGCTTCTGGGCACGGCGATAGTAAATGTGACAGGATATAATTCCAAATAATTAGCCAGTTTTTCGGTGATATCGGCGGTATAGGAACCGGGAATGATGTCGTAAGTTTCTCCTAGTTGATGCAAAACCGAGATAATTGTTTCACGATTATCATCGAAGGGGACAATTTCAAAGGAAAAACGATTATTTTCCTTTAGCACTTGATTCAGCAGCTGAGAAATTTGCTGGCTGGGATTCAAAATAGAGCTGCCAATTTTTATTTTCCAAGGATTGTCCGTTAATAAATTATCTGCACGAGTCATTGCTTCTTTCGAAAAAGCAATGATTTTTTTTGCGTCTGTGTAAACGGATTGCCCGACCTCGGTCAAGGTAATGCCTTGATGGGTCCGCTCGATTAATTGCAAATCCAATTGTTCTTCTAATAAATTCATCTGCTTCATCACAGCAGGGGCGGAGATAAACAGTGCTTCAGCCGCTTTGGCAAAACTGCCGGTGTCGGCCACTTTGATAAAGGTATCTAAGAGATGATTATACATAGCTAACTCCTTTGCATTAACTGTTAGTTAACGCCATCTTAACATTTTTCAAATTCTCAGACAAACGAGAAGGTGTTAATCTAAGTTCATAGCAACGAAGCAACACAGAAAGGAAGAAAATAAAATGGATTATGTCACTTTAAATAATGGTATCAAGATGCCGCAGCTAGGTTTTGGCGTGTTTCAAATCCCCGATTTAAAAGAAAGTGAAGCAATTGTCAGCGCCGCGTTAACAGCTGGTTATCGCTTGATTGATACGGCGGCAACTTATTTAAATGAAGAGGCTGTCGGTAAAGCAATTGCCAAAAGTGCGATTCCCCGAGAAGAAATTTTTGTTACAACGAAACTTTGGCTGCAGGATGCCGGTTATGATGCCACCAAAAAAGCTTTTCAAACATCATTGGATAAGCTGGGCTTAGATTATGTTGATTTGTATTTAATTCATGTCCCCTTTAACGATTATTACGGCTCATGGCGGGCCATGGAGGAATTATATAAAGCCGGCAAAATTCGGGCGATTGGCGTCAGTAATTTCAGTGAGGATCGTTTAGTCGATCTGATTATGAATAGCGAAATTAAACCGGCCGTCAATCAAATCGAAATTCATCCTCTGCGGCAACAACGCCGAGCTTTGGAAGTTATGAAGGAATACGATGTGCAGGCGGAAGCTTGGGCACCATTTGCAGAAGGAAATGGCAATATTTTTCAAAATGATACCTTAATAAAGATTGCTGAAAAATACGATAAGTCTCCAGCACAAGTTATGCTTCGCTGGCAGCTGCAAAGGGGAACAGTCGTGATTCCCAAGTCAGCCAATGTCCAACGGATGCAGCAAAATATTGATGTCTTTGATTTTGAATTGAGCTCAGCAGATATGGAGGCAATTCAATTATTGGAGACTGGTTTTAAAATTGTCGATCATTTAACGGCAGACATTGCCCAATCATTTAATGAAGTCAGAATGTAAAAGGAGAAATTTATTATGGAATATGTAATATTAAACAACGGCATTCAAATGCCTATTATTGGTTTTGGAGTTTATCAACTAACAGATGATAAGGAAACTGAAAGAATTGTCGGTGAAGCTATCAAAGCTGGCTACCGTTCCTTTGATACATCATCAGCCTATTTCAATGAAGAAGCTGTCGGCCGGGCCATCGCTAACAGCGGCGTGCCTAGAGAAGAGTTATTTATCACCTCAAAATTATGGGTCCAAGACGCCAGCTATGATAAAGCAAAAGCGGCTTACCAAGCCAGCTTGACTCGTCTAGGCTTAGACTATTTAGATTTATATTTAATTCATCAACCCTTCGGCGACTATTATGGTGCTTGGCGGGCCATGGAAGAATTATATGCAGCCAAAAAAGTGCGGGCAATTGGTGTCAGCAATTTTGATGATGCCCGCTTGGCTGATTTGATTTTAAATAATCAAATCACTCCAGCATTAGACCAAGTGGAAACCCATCCCTTCTTCCAACAAAAAACAGCTCTGGAAACCATGAAAAAATACGGTGTTCAAATTGAATCATGGGGACCTTTGTCACAAGGTGGCCAAGGCATTTTCACTCAGCCGGTTTTGGTTGACTTAGCAAAAACCTATCAAAAATCTGTCGGCCAAATTATTTTACGCTGGCATGTCCAACGGGGCGTGGTTGTAATTCCTAAATCCACCAATACTGAACGCATGAAGGACAATTTAAATGTCTTTGATTTTAACTTATCAGATACCGATATGGAAAACATTGCTGCCCTTGACTTAGGCCACAGTGAAGCTATCAATTATCTAGACGCAAGTGCCGCAGAAATGCTGAATGGTCTAAAAATATACGATTGATGTTAATGGTTTAAGAATAAGTGGATAGGTTGTTACGCAGTTTGTGATGGCGATTGTAGTGTTGATAGGAACAAGTTAAAAAAATGCAGACCCTTTTGTCTAAAAATCTCAGTTTGCCACACAACGCAACCCACAAAAAAACTCAGCTTAAGGTTTGAAGAAACCGAAGCTGAGTTTTTTTATTCTGCATGTAATTGTTTCCGATAATATTTCAAAGCGTTAGCCTTTTGATAGCGGATTTCATTTTGTTGGACTTTTTTGGCTTGTTGCAACATTCTTTTGGCCGTGTTAACACGGACTACTTTAACAACGAGCATAGTCACTGCCAGCATGAGCAGGGCAAGTATCAATTCGATTGAGGTCATTTCCCTCACCTCCTGTAAGTTCATGATAACGGAAATTGTTTTACAACAACTAGGACATATGTCATACTTTTTGCGAGGTGATTTGATGAAACGAGAGAAATTTTCAAAAAAATATGAAAATGTGTTAACTCGCTGGCAGTTAAATCCAATTGATTATCAAAAATGTGAAATTTTCACCTATAAACCACGGGAAACTGTTTTAGAAGAAGGCAGTCAAGTCGATTATGTTTTTCTGGTGGTTTCTGGCCGGGCCAAGGTCTGCAACTACACCACAAATGGTAAAAATTTGGTGCTAAGTTATTTCATTTCTTCAGGGATTTTTGGTGATATCGAATTGATTTCAGAGCATCAAACCGCTACAGCGACGATTATCACTGTCTCTGAATTTGTCTGTATTGGTATTCCAAAAAATATTTATCAACAGCGGTTGTTGAATAATTTAGGATTTGTGACTCTAATAGCCAAAGGTTTGGCGGAAAATGTTGTGACCACCTCTAAAAATCAGCTGGCCTCTTCTTTTTATGCTGGTGAAGAGCGCCTGGCCTTTTATCTCTGGCAAAATGCCTACAAAAATTATTTTGAAGATAATTTAACAGACACAGCAGCCTCTGTGGGCCTCAGCTATCGCCATCTATTTCGGATTCTCAATCAATTTGTCGCGGAGGGTTACTTGAAAAAAAAGGGCAAAGGCTATCTGATTTTAAATGAAGCGGCTTTGAAGGCGTTAAGTTTTCCGGAGAATTAACGAAGAAAATTCACAGCAAGGATGGAAATTTTTTGACTTTAGTTTCTGTTCACAACTCCCAGTTGAAAAAGTCAAAAAGAATTGCTAATATAAAATCAGTTAGTTACTTACTTTTTGAAACCAAGGAGAAGATGCATGCTTACAAAAGATGAATTACCCTATTGTCCGGTAGCCACAACGGTGGACTTGATTGGAAATAAATGGAAATTATTAATTATGCGGGAGTTGTTGAAGGGAACGCAGCGCTTTAATGCGATTCACAAGGCAGTTGATGGCATCAGTCAAAAGGTGCTCACGGAAAATTTAAGAAAAATGGAACAGGACGGGATTGTTGCTAGAGAAGTTTTTCCTGAAGTTCCGCCCCGTGTTGAGTATTCTCTGACGGACTTAGGCGAGTCATTACGGCCGATTATCAGCTCAATGAGTGATTGGGGCACGGCCTATATTCAAGAAAATTTAATGTAAAAAATTGTGAGACAAGCGTAAATATAAGCTTGTCTCACATTTTTTTGTTTTAAGGGAGCACTACCACTTTGCCGAAGCTTTGGCTGCTCTCTAAATATTCATGGGCTTTGGCAGTATCTTTTAAAGAAAATATTTTTTCTGGAGTGACAGTAAGCTGATAATTATCAATGAAAGCAAAGAGTTGCTGCATACGGGGGGCATCGACATCGCCGGAATGAAAGCCGGTCAGATATGCGTTATTGGTGTCAAAAATCGGATCAAAGCCCTCTAGGTACCATTGACCGCCTAATAATCCGGTGTTGCAAACAATGCCCTCCGACAAAATATGCTGAAAACTATTTTTGATTGTGGCCGGGCCGATTAGTTCAAAAATTTTATCGAATTTTTGCTCTGTTTGCAGTTGGCCTTTTTGATCCAAAATGACCTCGGTAAAACCAGCAGCCAAGAGACTGTCTTTTTTGCTGAGGCTGCGGCTGGTGCCGACAATTTCGATATCGGGAAATTGGCTTTTAACTAATTTTAAAAAGGCCAAGCCAACGCCGCTAGTACCGCCACGCACTAAAATTTTATCTTCAGCTTTGATTTTCAGGCGTAAATAGGAGCCAAAAGCGGTGTAATAAGTCTCTGGCACTGCGGCTAGGTCGGCCCATGATAGCTGAGTGGTCACTGGAAAAATTTGTTTATTCGGCAGTAAAACATATTCGGCATAGCCGCCATCAAATTCTCGGCCCATTTCCCCCATAATCGAGACGACTTTTTGGCCAACAGGAAGGTGCTGCTCATCGGTGGTTGCAGCAATTTCCCCGACTGCTTCAATACCTAAAATGCGGGGGAACTTTACTGACGGAGAGAGACCTTGGCGGGTGAAAATTTCCGAGTGATTGACACCGAAGCCCTTCACTTTGATTAATGACCAACCGGGTTTGACTTTGGGCGTAGGCACTTCTGTGTAAATTAATTTTTCCGGTCCGCCGGCTTCGTAAACGACAATAGCTTTCATTTAAATTTCCTCCAGTGCTAATTTTTTTATGGTGATATATTCGATAATTTTTAAGATGCTGCTGCTTAAGAGGCACAGCAAAATTGTTAGCAACGTTCCCCAAACAATTTTTATCAAGCTTTGTGTTCGCAAGCCGTCAAAAAGAATGGTGCCTAATCCGCCGGCATTAATGGTGGCGGCGATAGTAGCGATGCCGATGATGGAGGTCAAGGCTAAGCGAATGCCGCTGAAAATTCCTCTCGCAGCTAAAGGCAGTTGAATTTTTTTAAAGACTTGCTTCTCAGTCATACCCATACCGGTGGCCGCTTCAAGTAAAAGCGGGTCAATTTGCTGGATGCTGGTGACAAAGGTGCGTAGCAAAATATATTCGCTATAAAGACTTAAGACTATTATAGCAGTTGTGCTCCCTAAACCGGTGAAAGGAATCAGCAGTGCAAAAAAGGCGTAGCTGGGGACTGCATATAAAGCGGAAAAGAAATAAGTAAAAGTAGTCAGCCATTTAGGTTTGGCTGAGAAAAAAAGAATCAACAGGCCGGCCGCCACCAAAGCCACTGCTAATGAAAACAAGACTAGTTGTAAATGTTGTACAAGGGCCGTCGTTAAATGCCCGTGAAAGTTTACCCAATAAGCAATCATTGATACTGCCTCCAAATTTCTTCTTCGGCATAGACAGTGGCCAAAAGATTTTTTACAAATGTTGTTTTCGGCTGGCGAATGATATTTTCAGGGGTGTCAAATTGTTCGATTTGACCAGCCTGCATAATCATCACCTTCGTGCCGAGGAAAAATGCTTCGGTGATATCATGAGTTACAAAAAGAAACGTCTTGCTTGCTAAACTTTGGTGCAATTCTTTTATCTGCTTTTGCAACTCTTTTCTAGTAATCGCATCGACAGCTCCAAATGGTTCATCCAGCAAAAGGATGTCGGGATTTGCCGCCAATGCCCGGGCCACGCCGACTCGCTGTTGTTGTCCGCCGGAAAGCTGACGAGGGAAACGCTTGGCAAATTCTTCGTAGGGTAGTTGGATGGTCGCCATCAATTCTTTGATGCGAGCCGTTGTTTTTGTTTTTTCCCAATTTAATAAATCAGGAACAGTGGCGATATTTTTTTCGATTGTGTAATGGGGAAAGAGGCCAATTTGCTGGACAACATAACCGATTTGCCGCCGCAGTTGATTGACATCAAAACTTGCGACAGCTTGACCATAGACTTCAATTTCACCAGCGTCTGGTTCAATCAGGCGATTGACCATTTTTAAAGTGGTGGTTTTTCCAGAGCCGGAAGTGCCAAGAATGGTGACAAATTCTCCTTGATGAATCGTAAAGGAGAGTTGGTCAATAGCCGTTTCTGCGGCTCCGGTAAATTTTTTTTGAACATGTTTAAAGGAAACTGCTACATTAGACATAATTTTTTTTCACCTTTCTAATCATCAGGTCAAAGAGGGCAATGCAAAGCAGCGACAACAGAGTGACTGAGCCGCCGCCAATCAAAAGTAAATCCATACGATACAAACCTAGTCCGGTAAAAATTAATGTCCCCAGTCCACCAGCACCGATGTAAGTTGCTAAAGTGGCACTGGCTAAAATTTCCACCAAGGCTAATTTTAAGCCGTTCAAAATAAAGGGCAGGGCCAACGGGATTTCAATTTTAAAAAATAATTGCCGCTGATTCATGCCAAGACCGCTTGCGACCTCTTTGGTAATTTTGGACACTTCATGAAAGCCCAATGCAGTATTAATCAAAATTGAAGGGATGGCCAAAAAAATTAGCGCAATCAGCGCCGGCAATTCCCCCACGCCGATTAGCGGAATTAGCAAAAAAAGCACCGCTAAACTGGGAATGATGCGCAATAATTGTGACATCGTTTGAAATAATTCAGCCAGCGGTTTAATGCGATAACTTAAAAAACCAAGGGGCAAGCCGATTAGAGCTGCAAAGAAAAGAGCCTTACCGCTGATGAGTAAATGGGTAATAAGGTAGCCGCCATATTGCGGGCTGCTGGTTTCAAAATAGGTTAAAATTTCTGACAACATGACTAATAGCCTCCATAAAATTGATGTTCCTTTGACCAGTTCAGCAGCTGGCCGACAATTTTCAAATAGTCTTGGCCCGTGTCGGTTAGCTGATAAAAACAAGTGGTAGAAGTTAGTGTTTTGCTGACTAAACGAGCATTGCAAAGCTCCCACAAGGCTTGCGAGGCTTCTTTTCTATTTCGCCAAAAATGCAATTGAATAGCCTGCAGACTTTGAGCCGGCTGATAAGCTAAAAAATTTAAAATGAAAAGTTTAATCCGCGGTTCAATCATCGTAATAAAAAGTTCCTCTGGCTTCATGTGCCTGCTCCTTAGTGCATCTATTTAGTAGCAATGCTAACTAATTATTTCCTCCAATAATTTCAGCGGAAAAAATCGTTGAGTGAATTAAAGAATTAAATCAATACATCGTATTCGTTTAGCTGAAATTTTTACTAGCTAGCTATTGTTGTTCTCAGCATAACTTGAAAATAATCAGAAAAATAGTAGGCACTTTTTTATTAGATAGTTACTAAAAGGTAAGTGACTAATAAAAAAGTGCCTACTTCTCAAAATATTTTCCACCGGTTAAGATGATTTTAGCGAAACGGAGGAGTAGAAATGGAAATGAAAAAATTAATCATCAGCGGGCTTGTCACCCTAGCAGTAATGGCTTTAGCCGCCTGCGGAAATAGCGCCGGTACTGCCAGCAGTTCAGCTGCTGAAAAAGGAACGATTAAAGTTGGTTCAAAGGATTTCACTGAAAGTTTGGTAATCAGCGAAATTTATGCCGATGCCTTGGAGGACCACGGTTATACAGTGGAGCGGGTCCAAAATATTGCCAGTTCCGTTATCCCCCAATCAATTGAAGCTGGCGAGGTTGATATTTATCCTGAATACACCGGCACGGCACTCTTGAGTATTTTTGATTTACCTTTAGAAACGGATCCAGATGCGGTCTTTGAAACGGTTAAAGCAGCCCATGAAGCAGATGGCGTGTTGACTGTTCTAGATTATGCACCGGGAAATGACGGCCAAGGGATCGCCATCAAAACTAGCGTGGCCGAGGAGTACGGCATTGCCACCATCAGCGACCTACAAGCTAATGCTGATAAAATTCGCTTTGCCTCTCAAGGAGAATTTGACGAACGGGCAGATGGACTCAAAGGTTTAGCGGAGGCTTACGGGGAATTTAATTTTGCTTCTTCAACGGTCTATGACAATAGTTTGAAGTATCAAGTTTTATTAAGTGATGAAGCCGATGCGACCCCCGCCTACACCACAGAAGGCCAACTATCAGATAAATCTGAGTTCACCGTTTTGGAGGATGACAAACAATTTTGGCCGCCTTATAATTTAATGCCAGTTGTTCGCCAAGCTGTTTTAGCAGACAATCCAGAAGTCGCCGAAATTATTAACCAGATTGATGCGGGCATGGACACTGATACTTTAATCGAACTCAACGCTAAAGTTGATTTAGATGGTGAAGATTATGCCACGGTTGCTAAAGACTATTATGAATCTGTAAAATAAAGGAGCTATTCAAATGAAGGACCAAGTATTGTACGGTATTGAATTTGCAGTAGCGGCGGGAGAAGAAGCGGAGATGAGCCAGCTGATTGAAGCTTTAATGGCGAGTACAGCTAAAAAACGGGTGTCCTAAATTATCATTGGGCCAAATCTTAAGCACAAAAGTCTATGGCAATCCTAATGTAGCAGTTAAAGAAATTTTGGTTGGTTTTGGCGCAGTCTGCGAAGAAACTGTCGCAAGTTATGCAAAGGTGTTAAACTAATTTTGAAATGTTAAAAGGCTTTTAGTTACAGATTATTTTTTGCGGAATAATTCCGTAACTAGCAAAATAAGAAAATAAATTTAAGGAGCGAGATTATGAAATCAGAAAAAATTCCCATGAAGGCTGAGCTGTTTACTGCCAATGATGTATTTTTCACGGAAGAAGTTTTAGCAGGAGAGCAAGTGTTGCGGGTCACGAAAAATCCCGAAATTTTAGCGGATGATGAGGCAACTTTTGCCCAGTTTGAAACAGATTTTAAAGATGGTACCATTGAGGTTGATGTTTTGAGTCGGCTTTTGCCAGATGCGCCAGAGCATGCCCGGGGCTTTATCGGAGTTGCTTTGAGAATTGATGGCCAGAAAAATTTTGAAGGCATTTACGTTCGTCCGACAAATGGCCGAGCTAAAAATCAACTGCGGCGCAACCGAACTGTCCAGTATTTTTCTTATCCAGAGTATAAATTTGATCGCTTTCGGGCAGAAAATCCCGGTGAGTATGAAACCTATGCCGACATTGATATCGATCAATGGATTCATCTCAAAATTGTAGTTAAAGGGACGACTGCTGAATTATTTATCAATGATGCCCAAGAGCCTTCCTTCATCGTCACAGATTTAAAACACGGCGAAAATCAACATGGTGCTATTGGTTTGTGGGTAGATTTAGGCACAGAAGGATTCTTTAAAAATTTAGTCGTGTCAAACTAATTTCTGTAGACTTTAACATGGATTTTTATTAAAAATTTCTTTGGTGGACGAAATATTAGCTGGCTGTTAAAATTTTGATATCAAAAGGTATTTGCAGGCGAAACCTAAGTCAAACATTGCCGTTGTTGAGAAAGGATGCTTATGCGAATTGCTATTTTGCAGCACACACCAAACGAAGGCCCCGGATCGATTAAAGACTGGGGACAGCTTCACGGACACGAGTTGTCTATTTATCATCCCTATCAGTTTGGCATTTTGCCGACTGCCAATCAAATTGATTTGTTAATTATTTTGGGCGGACCCATGAGTCCCAATGATGAGTTCCCATGGATTATTGCAGAACGAACCTTAATCCAAGAACTAATTGAACAGAACGTCCCTATTTTTGGAGCCTGCTTTGGCGCTCAACAAATCGCCAAAACTCTTGGCGCCGCTATCACCAAAGCCCCTTATAAAGAAGTCGGTTGGGCTCCGGTGTATCTTAAAAGTCAGAAAATTACCGGCCTTTCAGAGAAGTTCACTGCTATACATTGGCACGAAGAAATGTTTGAGATTCCTGATGGAGCTGAGCTGTTATTCAGCAGCGATTTAGTTGAAAATCAAGGCTTTATTTTAGGGGAGAAAATCCTGGGGCTGCAATTTCATTTTGAACCGCAGGCAACAGACGTCCGAGAAATAGCCTTGAATGATGTGGATTATCCACAGGAAAACAATGCTTTAAATCAGACTGCCGCTGATATTTTACAGACGGCAGTGCCTAAAGAAAATAAAGCGCTGATGTTTACCTTGTTGGATTATCTGGTGAAGTAGACTATAGAATTTTTACGCCATCCAATTTTTGGATGGTTTTTTTGTTGGGGATAGGGGGATTGGGAAATATTTTTCAGAATTAAAAATAAACCGCTGAGATAGTCCATTCTAGAAGAATGACAAATGCAGCCAGCACCACGGAAAGTAAGTGGATAATCTCCCAAGTTCCTGCACTTATGCGTTCATGCTTTGGTTGGAACTCGGGATTGACGCTCCGTGTCTGGTAATCGACACTGGAGGAAAATAGCCCACCTTTGGGAATTAAAAAGAAGATGAAAATCACAAAGATAGCCATAGTTGTCAGGTGCCAGTCCTGATTTATTAGCAGTGAAAGGATGATGCCGATTATTATTGGAATGATAGCGTAGAGCAGGCAAGTTCCTACTTGCTTTAAAGAATTATTTTTCATAAGCGCCCCTTAAATGAGATATTAATAAAAATTCTACGCATCATTTTAATCGTAGTCAAATTTTTTTGTTAAAGTTAAATGAAATCGTTAGTCCATGTGGGATGCAAAAAGTATTTTATATGCGTTGAAGAATAGTAATTATGATAAGCAAACTGCAAGCAGTTGAGGTTTGAACTTGTTTGCGCTAAGGTCATCCATAGTCACGCTTTAAACTTTCTTACAAAATCTTCCAATAATCACTAAGCACCAAACACAAAATCTTCACAATTTCCGGTTATTATTAACTCATCCCAATAAAACAAACCCAATAAAACACTTTTTCATTTTTTACTCCTAACCCGTCAGTCCCCGCTGACGGGTTCCCTTTTTGTCTTGAGAAAAAATAAATTTTTTCTCAGATACACCGGGTCGCATACAGTTCAACTAAGAGCGAAGCAGTGAATTGTTTTAGTATTGATGAAAGTTGAACTAGCATCCTAACCCATCGGTCCCCGCCGATGGGTTCCCTTTTTGTCTTCAGAAAAGAGAGCTTTTTCTGAAAAGCATTGAGTCGCATACAGTTCAACTAAGAGTGAAGCGGAAAATTGTATAAGAGTTGATGGAAGTTGAACTAGCATCCTAACCCGCCAGTCCCCGCTGGCGGGTTCCCTTTTGTTCTTCAGAAAAAAGTTCCTTTTTCTGAAGAACAACGGTTAATTTGAAAAACTACGAACAAGCTCAATAAATTTTTCTATTTGTGGTAGCTTCAAAACAATCGGTGAAAACATTAAGTATGTTGGTCTGACGAAGGGCTCGCCGTTGGCAAATTTCAACGGTAAAATATCACCGTCAAAATCCTGCAAACAAATTTCTGGGACAATCGCCCAGCCACCATCATTTTTAACCATCTCAACACAGGTGGTAATATTATCGACGTAGAGTCCGTTTATTTGCTTCGTATAATCATTTTCATGCATCCATTGGAGCAATTCTCGCTCAAAGGCCAAGTCTGTTTTTCTGCCAATGTAAGGAAGCTCCCTAAAAGGAATCGAGCTGTTACCTTTGCTTTTAATGGCACAGATACTCTCTCGGTCTAAAAGAATTTTCTCGCCCTTCCAAGGGTAATCTCCTCTGACAATAGCGACATCAATACTGCCTTCTAAAAGCTGATTATATAATTTACGACTGTGATCTGTAGTGACATGCATGTGTACTTCAGGAAATCTTTTCCGGTATTCTGTTAAAATTTGCGGTAACTTATACAAAGAATAATTTAAGGAGATGCCTGCCTTGAGAAATCCTGAAATAATATTTTTGGATAAATCAAGTTTTTCTCTCATCAGTTGCAATTCTTGTGCAATATTTCGTAATGAGCTTAAGACGATTTCTCCCTCAGGCGTAAAGTAGACACCATTACGGGAGCGAATTAAAATCGTGATATTCAATTCCGTTTCAATTGCAGTGATTCTTTTTGATAAAGAGGATTGGGAGACATATAAAAGTTTAGCGGCATGGGTAATGTTTCTAGTTCGGTCTAGTGTTAATAAGATTTCAAAGTCTCTCTCATCCATAAAATATCACTCCTAGCTATTAGTTTTTATATTTATAAAACCACTTAATCATTCCGTTTAGTAATGGAATGATTTTTTTGTTATGCGCTTTCTTGTTTTGATTATAACTTATTTGCTTTGAATATCGAATATTTTTACAATTCTCTTTCGGAATGGCTGAAGAAGAAAAAACGGACTTTTACACTTTTTACACTTTGTTGTTTACTTAAAAGTAAGAAGAGAAAGGACTGGTAATGAATGAAAATTGAAAAGAATGCTATTGCCGGAACGTTAGAATCTAGTGATGTTCAAGTGACGATTCGCCCTTTAAATCAAGGCTTGGATGTGTCCATTCAAAGCAGTGTGATGAATCAATACGGACGGCAAATCAAAAAAGTCGCACTAGAAACCTTAGAAAAATTGGAAGTTGAAAATGCCTCGGTGACAATTGTTGATAAGGGAGCTTTGGAATGTACCTTAAAAGCGAGAATTGAATGTGCAATTTTTCGTAGTGTCAATCAATCAGAAAAAAATATTTCTTGGGGGGTAATGTAGATGATAACTAGACCAACACCTCAAAAAATCCGTTTAAGAAGAACAATGATGTTTATGAACGCCCAAAAGCCCGGCCTTATCAAAGACGCCTACATCTACGGCAGCGATAGTATCATTTTAGATTTAGAAGATGCCGTAGCTGAAAATCAAAAAGATGCTGCTCGGTTTTCGCTGTATCAAGCGTTGAAAAATATCGATTATGGTACAACGGAAGTGTTAGTAAGAATTAACGGTCTGGACACCCCCCATTGGCAGGAAGATATTCGGTGTGTAGTTGCTGGCGGAGCGGATGGCATCCGCATTGCCAAATGTGAAAGTGCGGCAGATGTTAAGCTGGTGGAAGAACATGTAGAAAAAGCTGAAAGGGAATTTGGTATCGAAGTTGGTCGCACACTTTTAATGGCGGCTCTGGAAAGCCCGCTAGGAATTCTGAATGCTTATGAAATTGTTACTGCATCAGACAGAATGTTTGGCTGTGCGATTTCTGGTGGCGATTTTAGAAAGAGTATGCATGTTCAAATTGAAAAAGATGGTATTGAGATGCTGACTGCTCGAGGACAAATGCTTTTAGCTGCCAGGGCTGCGGGTGTTCAATGCTTTGATACGATGTTTCCGAATATTGATGACATGGAAACATTTAAAGCAGAAGTGATTCAAAATAGAAAAATGGGCTTTGATGGGAAAAGCGTGGTAAATCCAAAACAAATCCGTTTCGTTCACGAAACGTTTGCTCCGACGAAAAAAGAAATTGCCTACGCTGAAAAATTAATTCGCTCATTTAACGAGCAGGCTGATTCTGGTGTCGGCGTTTATACCGTTGATGGAAAAATGGTGGATATTCCATTTTTTGAAGATGCTAGACGGGTATTGGCCTTGGCAAAAGCAACTGGTGTTTATCACGGAGACCTTTAAGAGGAGGGGAAAACAAGATGAAGAATGCTGTAAATAGAGAGATTCCAGACACGGTATTAACTAACGGTAAAGAAGTTTATCAAGGAAAATATTATATGGATGGGAAATATATTAAAAAAGATTCTCCAAGAAGCCGTCGCAGTGTCAAACCTGTCGAGACTAAACTATGTCAAAGTATTCGTGAGGCCTGCGAGCGTTGCGGTGCTCATGATGGTATGACTTTTTCATTTCATACAGAATTTCGTGAAGGGGATTATGTGGCTAGCATGGTCGCAAAAGTTTTAGTGGAGGAGATGGGCTTGAAGGATATCACAGTAGCCGCCACTTCTTTAGGTAATGCCCAAGAAATTATTGCTGACTATATCGAAGAAGGAAAAATTATCGGCGTGCAAACTTCTGGCGTTCGTGGAAAAATAGGCGAAGCTATCTCTGCAGGAAAATTAGCAACACCAGCTATTATTCGTAGTCATGGGGGACGGCCTCGGGCAGTCGAAGCAGGCGAAGTTCATATCGATATTGCGTTTCTGGCCGCTTCAACAGCGGACATTTTTGGTAATGCTAAAGGTGTTGATGGAAAAAACAATTGTGGTTCAATGGGCTTTGCTGTTCACGATTCTCACTATGCAGATCACACAGTAATTATCACTGATACTTTAGTTGATTTTCCCAACCTGCCTTCATCCATTTCAGCCATTGATGTCGACTGCGTTTGTCTTGTCGAGGATATCGGGGATGCCGCAAAAATTTCGACTAAAGAAGCGCGGATGACAGATAATCCTCGGGAGCTGATGATGGCTGAAGACGTAGCTAAAGTTATCGCAGCTACGCCTTATTTTAAAGATGGTTTCTCTTTTCAAACAGGTGTTGGCGGACCGTCTTTGGCCGTCAATCGCTTTTTAGAACAATATATGGTCGAGCGTAAGATTAAGATGAGTTTCGCTTTAGGTGGCACAAGCAGTGCAATTTGTGAACTGCAGGATAAAGGTCTGGTAGGGAAAATTTTAGATACACAGGATTTTGATCAAGGAGCAATAAGTCATATTTTTAAACATCCTGATCATTTAGAAATTGATTTGAGTGAGTATGCTAATCCAGCAAATAAGGGCGCCTATGTAAATAATTTAGATTTTGTTGTACTTTCAGCATTGGAAATAGATACAGATTTTAACGTCAATGTTATCACAGGCTCAGATGGTGTCTTGCGGGGCGCCCCTGGGGGACATCCTGATACAGCAGCCGGGAGTAAATGCTGTATCATCGTTACACCACTAACCCGCGGGCGGATGGCAACTGTCTGTGACAGCGTGGTGACTGTTGCTACACCAGGTGATTGCGTGGATGTTTTAGTGACGGATTATGGCATTGCGGTCAATCCATTGCGAAAAGATTTAATTGAAAATCTTGACGCCGCAGGAATCGCCCATGTCACTATTGAAGAGCTGAAGGAAAAAGCATACGAACTAGTCGGAACTCCGGATAATTTGGAATGGGAAGACAAAGTTATCGCAGTCGTCGAATCAAGGGATGGGACAATTCTAGATGTCGTGAAACAGGTCAAACCTTTTGAATTTTAGCCCGCTGTAGGAAAATGGTGTATGAATCACTTCAGAACTTTGGCAAAGCTGAGATATACGCATCTTTCTTTTTGGATTTAAATTGAAATGAAGCTTAAGTTGCCAGCGTTTCATAAAATATTCTCTTTCAAATGTAGAGACAAAAATTAAGGTGGAGGGGTTATTATGAGTGAAGATATTATGATTCAAGAAGGGATATTCTTTGGGATGAAGCTAAAAAAGAGGCAGGACAGCTCAGAAATTTTGCAAAGAATTGAGCTTGAGGCTCAGAAACCATCCGCTTCCTCCGATAAATATTATGAATTTTTCAATCAATATATTGCAGCCTGTTCAGTCCTATGCTTGAGAGCTTCCAATCTTCTTTATCAAGCAATTGACAGCGATAATTCGAGTGAGTTAATTTTCTCATTTCTCATCGGGGCAAAAAAAGGTGCACGTTAAACTTTCTTACAAAATCTTCCAATAATCACTAAGCACCAAACACAAAATCTTCACAATTTCCGGTTATTATGAACTCATCCCAATAAAACAAACCCAATAAAACACTTTTTCATTTTTTACTCCTAGCCCATCGGTCCCCGCCGATGGGCTCCCTTTTTGTCTTCAGAAAAGGGATTTTTTTCTGAAGAGCAACGGGCCGTATACAGTTCAACTAAGAGTGAAGCAAAGAAGTTGTTTAAGTGTTGATGAAAGTTGAACTAGAATCCTAAACCCGTCAGTCCCCGCTGGCGGGTTCCCTTTTTGTTTTCTAAAAAGCAAAATAAAAAAGCAGCTCAGCATAGCAGCCCATCTCTAAAAATAATTTTTAGAAACAGAGCTATGTCAGCTGCTTTTTATATTGGCTTAGATTAAATCAAATTTTGCTGATACTTGTTGCTGTCCGTTTTCGACGAAGATTAGAAATTCTCCGGGCTCAGCGGCAAAGGCCATGCTCTTGGTGTAAAATCGTAGTTCGTCACGGGTTAAGGTAAAGCTAATAGTTTTTGTTTCGTGACCTGCTAATGTGATTTTTTTGAATTGCTTTAATTCTTTGACAGGTCGCACTACAGAACCGATTACATCTTGAATGTATAATTGGATGGTGTCAGTGCCAGCAACTTGAGACAAATTACTTACTTCCAAGCTGATGGTCAAGCTGTCGGTTATTTCTGTTTCGCTCAAAGTTAATTCAGATAATTGGCTTTGATGATAGCTTAAGCCATACCCAAAAGGATAGAGCGGTTCGTTTGGTGCATCGAGATATTTAGAGACAAAGCGACCTGAGTGATTGGAAGTTGTTGCAGGCCGCCCTGTCTTGAAGCCGTTGTAATAAATTGGTAATTGCCCAACGGTATAAGGGAAACTCATTGACAGGCGTCCGCTTGGATTGACTTTGCCGAAAATAATGTCGGCAAGAGCGCTGCCACCTTCAGTACCGGGGAACCAAGCGGCGATGATAGCGTCCATCTGCTTTTGTTCTTCAGTTAAAATTAGTGGGCGACCGCTGATAGCGATTAAAATATTTTTTTTACCGAGGGCTATCATTTTTTTCAAGAAGCGGCGTTGAACATCAGGTAAGCGTAAATCAGTTCGACTGCCGGCTTCACCACTTTGCATAGTATGCTCGCCTAAAGCATAGATAATGACATCCGCTTTTTCACCTAGTGTCAGTGCTTTTTCAAGAGCTTCGGCTTGTGCTTCAGGAGTCATTTTCAGACTGTCAATCATCTCTTTAGGGGCACCAAATTCCCCAAGAAAATCATAGGAATCCAGCATGTCGCTACCCTTTTCAAAACTTAAATGTTCGTCATCGAGATAATTTTTTAAGCCGCTTAAAATTGAAACTGTGTCTTGGGTTTTGCCATGGACGGCCCATAGGCCAATTAGTTCCTGATTGTCACCGTAAGGACCTACCAACAGAACTTTATCTTGATTGGGTGTCAGAGGCAGCAGCTGATTTTTATTTTCCAGTAAAACCATCGCTTCGCTGCTGACTTGTTTAGCCAACTGGCGATGAGAGTCATGCAATAACAGCTCTGTTTCTTTGGCGGCGCTAGCACCGCGAGTGGCATCTTCAAAGAGACCTAAGTCATTTTTTAATTTTAATACGCGGTAGACTGCTTGATTAACTAACTCTTCGTCAATTTTGCCATCTTTAATTAATGGCAGTAACGCATTGGCGTAGCAGGGTGATTTCATATCAATATCATTAGTGGCCTGCATCGCTAAAGTGGTAGCTTCAAAATTATCTTTGGCAACTCCGTGGTCAATTAATTCTTTGACCGCCGCATAGTCGGAGATAATCACACCGTCAAAGCCCCATTCATCCCGCAAAACATTTTTCAAAAGAAATTCATTGCCGGTCACCGGCATACCGTCATAAGTATTGAAGGAAGTCATCACCATTTTGGCGCCGGCATCGACACCGGCTTGGTAACTTGGCAAATAATCTTCCCGCAGCCGTCTTTCTGACAGGTCCACTGTGTTGTATTCACGACCAGCTTCTGCGGCGCCATAAGCGGCAAAATGTTTGATGCAAGAAGCAATTCCCATTGAGTCGAATTGGTGTTGAATACCATTGACCATACTTCTGGCAAAATGGCTGTTTAATAATGGATCTTCACCGGTGGATTCTAAACAGCGTCCCCAACGAGCATCCCTCACGAGGTCAACCATTGGCGCAAAAGTAACATGGGCTCCGCCAGAGCGAGCTTCTTTGCCTAAGACTTGATAGGCAGATTCAATTAATTCGGGATTCCAAGTCGCACCCAAGCCTAAGGGGATTGGGAAAATTGTGCGATAGCCGTAAATAATATCGGCCATAAATATTAATGGAATTTTATGGGTTGATTGGCTTAAAAAATGTTCTTGAATTTCTTTGGTTTTCTCAGCGCCGGTGACATTTAAAACGGAGCCGACATTGGCTAAAATTTCGTCGCTAATTCCTAATTTTTGCTGCGGACCAACTGCCATGCCTTCTGTATTAAAAAATTCACCGGAAAGCTGAATTAATTGACCAACTTTTTCTGTCCAAGTTAAGGAATCAAGTAAGGTCTGTAATTGTTTTTCCTGCACGATACTACCTCCAGATACGTTTATTCAGCGGCTTGTTCGCCAGCTTCTTGTGCCGCTAATTGTTCATTGCGATAAGTTTCATTGTCTAGGCCTTTAAACCAAGGATACCAAAGTAGCGGCGACAAGATTAATTGGATAAATAATTGCAGCAGGATAATGGAAATGCTACCTTCAACTGCTGCATGGAAGCCTAATGGTAAACCAAAGATTGCTTGGACGCCATTAAAGCGGGCGACCACACCAAATTGCGTTAAGAGATAGGCGATGACAATGGCAATCGTATTGTTCGTAATAAAAGGAACAGCTAAACGGAAGTTCATCACTAAAGGTGTTCCGAAAATAACTGGCTCGGTAATTCCAAATAGCGCTGGAACAATCGAAACTTTTGCGACTTCACGATATTGTTTGCTCTTTGCTCTGAGCATTAATATAACTAAGCCTAAAGCTAATCCGCCCCAAGTGATAATATTGAAGAAGGCATAGCCGACAATGTTTGGCGGTGTTTGACCAGCCGCCACAGCGTTTAGGTTTTCAACGTCCATCGCTAGCCACAAAGCAGAGACGATTGGCATGACCACGTTAGTTCCGTGAATCCCGAAGAACCATAAAAATTGTTGGACTAAAGAAATAATGATTACCGCCCAAATGGATCCGCCAATCCCTTGTAATGGTGATTGGATAATCGTATAAACAAATTGATGCATGCTGCCAAATGACGTCAAACCAAATAAATAAGAAACGACGATAAATAAGAAACCAACAATAAAGGTCGGCAAGAGCGCTTCAAAGACTTTGGTAACCATCGGCGGTACACCAGCTGGCATTTTGATTGTCCAGCCTTTTCTCTTAATTGCTAAGAAAAGACGAGCAGAGACGAGACCAACAATCATTGCGGAGAAAACCCCTTGGGCACTGAGCCAAGTTGTCGGGATTGCTGCAGCGTCATCAGTCGTTGTTCCCAGCGGAGTAATAATTAAAAAGTTTAATAAAGCAATAATGGCTGGAGAAATTGCATCTTCTTTCGGGTCCAACTGTCTGACTAAATGGTAGGCCATTAACACAACAACATATAATGCCATGGAACCAATTGTGATTGTATTCAGCTTGGTATAAAGTTCAGAAAAATTTGCTAGAAACGGGACATTTGCACTTAATACGGCTAACAAGACTGCAATTGATCCAATAATAATTGGTCCGAGAGTCCCCATCATCGCACCGGAAATCGTTTTTAAATAAGCATTATTTCCTAGCTTGTCAAAAAAAGGATTCACCCGCTCAAAAAAATTAATGACTTTCTCTTTCATTTTGTCGCACTTCCAATCATGATTTATTTAACACATGCTTATCATAATATGTAAGCGTTTTTTATTCTTTTCTCTTTTATACGGGAAATCGGAAATTTTTTTACCTTTGATGGGACAAGCGATATTGCTGCGGTGACATTCCATAGGCTTCTTTAAAAGCCAAGTAAAAAGATTTTACATTGCCAAAGCCGCATTCATTGGCTATATCTAAAATTGGCAGGTCCGTTTCCACTAATAGAGGAAAGGCAAAATCCAAACGAATTGATTTTAAATAAGAAACAAACGTGATACCGACAAATTTTTTGAAGTAGCGGGAAAAATAAGCGGGATTATAATTGAAATGCTCAGCAACCTCCGTCAGCTTTAAAGACTCATTCGCATGTGCAGCGATATAGTGATGCACTTCTGTAATCTTCCGCAGATTCTTTTGTGTACTGATTTCTTTAACACTGGCCATGGGAAGTTGATAATTCTCTAATAAAAGACTAAATAATTGATAAATTTCCCCTTGAACCCTCACGCGATTAACTAAAGTATTATTGGAATAAGTTTGATAAATTAACGCAATCAACGCAAACAAACTACTATCCTTCGCTAAATTTTTTTCAAAGAGAATCGTATTTCCATATTGGCCTTCTGTCAGCTGCTCAATATGAATAAAGGGAATCTGCAAGACAATCACCTCACTAGGAATTGGTGTTCTCGTTGAATGGACAACATTCGAATTAATTAAGTGGACCTGACCTGCTTTAAGGATTATTTCCTGAGTCCGATAAGTCAGCACCAACTCACCTGAAACACAACACAAAATTTCTAAGCTGGTATGCCAGTGGGGCAAAATTTGACGATTGACATTTTTCGAGTGGAATTTAAAAATTTTAAATGGATAGTTCTTGTTGGGGACGATTTTCTCATGCTGCATCTAGGGAACCTCCTATTAAAAAGAGTAATATATTGCTTATAATACCTAAACTTAGTAAATAAAGGCAACAAAAATAAGACTATCTTCGAAGACAGCCTTATTTCTTAAAAATTATCAAAAATAGTTCGTTTTTATTTCTTGAATTCTATTGATACATTAGTTGGGGATTGATAAAGGTTGTTGTGCCGGCCTGACCTTCAGCAAATAATCCAAGCTGCACCCCGGTAAAAGGTGAGCTGGCCACCTCATTTGAAAAGTGACGGGTCGCAATTTGATCGGTAAATATCAGATTATGACTAGCGTTAAACACTTCTATAGTATAAAAAATTTCAGCAGCTGTCAGTCGGATGGTCAGCTCTTCATTTCCATTAAGGGAAAGCGGCGTAACTTGTTGAAGTTGCAAATCGAAAACTTTTTTTTCGCTAAAAAGTTGATAGTCCGCTGAACTTTTTTTAATCCCTGCTTGATATAAATGGTCATCATCCTTATAAACAGCGATGCCAAATGCTCCTTCTACTAATTCCAGAAGATTTAGAGAAACTTCAAATTCGGCGGAAAGGTCTTCCTGTGAAACAGATACAAAACTGATTGCTTGAGTTTGTGTTTCACCGAGACAATCAGGATAATTCGTTAAAGTGAGAGTTTCGTCAAATTGATAGCTGACAGGAAACCGCACTGTTTGAAGCTTATCAGCGGTAAAAGCATTTGCTGCTGATTGTTTTAATTCAGCAGATAATTTTTCCGTCGCAACGATTTCTGTAGCATGACCATCTTGATTGACAATCGGCCAGCCATCTTGCCAATCTACTGGCAGTAAAATAGTCTCTCTGCCCAATAAGGTGAAATGTTTGCGGGGGCGGGTCGCTAAGGCCACTAGCCACCAATTATTAAATTTGTCGCAAAAGAAATCTGCATGGCCGACCGCTTGTAAAGGTGATTTTATATTTCGGTTTGATAAAACGGGATTGCCGGCAAAGCCCTCGTAAGGTCCGTCTATCCTTTTACTGCGTTGAATTGTTACTATATGGCCTTCCCGTGTGCCACCTTCAGCTAGAACAAGATAATACCACTCATCTTTAAAAAAGATATGGGGCGCTTCAACATCACGGCCGCCACAGCCACGACTAATTTCTTTCGCCTCTGATAATGTATCTCCTGTGAAGGGATCAATCTCTAGTTGAATGATTTGATTTTGACCAGCAGCATCGAAAACAGAAAGCTGGTAAAAACATTTTCCGTTTATAAAAGTCAAAGAAGGGTCAATTCCTTTGGGGACATCCAACCAAATTGGTTTTGACCAGCCCTCTTCGGGATTCTTTGTATGGCAGACAAAATTTCCTTGGCTGATATTAGTACAAACCAGAAAGTAAGTGCCATCATGATAACGAATCGTTGGCGCAAATAGGCCCATAGAATTTTTAATGCCAGAAAAATCTAAGTAGGTTTCATCAGTGATGGCATAGTGATTCAGCTCCCAATTTACTAAATCCTGACTTTTAAAAATCGGTAGACAAGGAAAATATTCAAAGCTGGAACAAACCAAATAATAATTTATTCCGTCAAAACAAATACTGGGGTCGGGGTGAAAACCTTTAATAATCGGATTTTGATAAAGCATCATATTCCTCTTTTCTAACAGTTAATAGCACTCTTTAAGCATTTTTTTGTTGATTGAGTGCTGCTTGTTCCAGCGCATAAGCTTCTTTATCCGCCATCTTAAACCAAGGATACCACAATAGCGGGGATAAAATTAATTGAATAAAGAGCTGTAATAAGATGATGGAGATTTTTCCTTGGAAAAAATCTCCTCAAAAGAATTTACTCAACGACAATAATCTTTTTTACTTTCTATATCAACTTCTATGCAAAAAGATCATAATCACAGGTTATGATAATTTCATTCCAAAAAAGCTTTTGCTCGCTGGATCTAGTTAAAGATAGAAGTTGTTCGGCTGTCAGCGAAAGCCAAAGGAATAAGTAAGACTCTTGTTCTTAAATTTAGGAGGTTCATCTTTACTCCTACCCGCTAGTCTCCACCAGTGGGCTTTTTTTAATTAAAGACCAACAGATTTGATTATTAGGCTGCAAGCAATTGGAGATTAAACTTATTTGTGCTAAAGTCATCCACAGTCACGCTTTAAACTTTCTTACAAAATCTTCCAATAATTGCTAAGCAGCAAACACAAAATCTTCACAATTTCCGGTTATGATGAACTCATCCCAATAAAACAAACCCAATAAAACACTTTTTCATTTTTTACTCCTAGCCCATCGGTCCCCGCCGATGGGCTCCCTTTTTGTCTTCAGAAAAGGGAGCTTTTTCTGAAGAGCAACGGGTCGCATACAGTTCAACTAGGAGTGAAGAGGAGAATTGTATAAGTGCTGTAGGAAGTTGAACTAGCATCCTAACCCCGCCAGTCCCCGCTGGCGGGCTCCCTTTTGTCCTGAAAAAAAGAATTTTTTCTCAGATACAACGGGTCACATACAGTTCAACTAGGAGTGAAGCAGTGAATTGTTTTAGCATTGATGAAAATTGAACTAGCATCCCAAGCCCATCGGTCCCCGCCGATGGATTTCCTTTTTGTCTTCAGAAAAAAATCAGCTGCGCTTCACACATGTAAACCCTACTCTTCACAGCCATTACGTTTGACTCACTATAATTAAAACCACTCATCTCATCGTCCTAATCTCCGCAATTCAAACCAATGCAAAATTGCTTTTTGGCAATCATCACTGAAATCAGCTGTTGCTTGTTTTCTTCTGAGGAGATAAAAGGCCCGCTGATATTTTTCAGGAAGAATTTGATGAGGAAAATCTTCAACGGCTAATTGCGAGATAATCGAGCGGCCGATGCCTCTATTTAACAATTGGAGGATGACTGCATTGCTATTGATTTCCATAAAGGGGCCACTGATATTATTTTCCTCCAGAAAAGCTTTAGTGTAATGAAAAACGCCGGAGGTACTTTCTCGAATCAGCCATAAATTTTGATTGGCTTGGCCGGCTAAGACTAATTGATCTTGTTGCAGCAGGGTCCGTTCAAGCTCACGGGAGACTAGCGGCTGTTCAATAAAGGCAAAATCAGCGGAGTGCTTGGTGACAGCATCAAAGGCTTCAAAGGAATTGCAGATGGTCACTTGAAATTGCAGATTGGGAAATTTTTCCAACAGATAATTTAATAAATCCGGCAGCAGATAACTGGCAAAAGTTTGCGAGACTGCTAGATTGCAGGGGGTTAAAGCTGCTTTTTCTTGTTGTAGCGACTGAACGGTACTATGCCACTGGTCCAAGATTTCCAAAGCCTTTTGATACAATAAATCCGCTTGTGGGGTAGCGATAATTTTTGAGCGACCGTTGCGCACAAAGAGGCTGACCCCCAGCTCATTTTCCAAGGCTTTTATTTGATTGGAAACAGTTGGCTGAGATAAAAAAAGTTGTTCAGCGCTGAGGGAGAAGCTTTTAGTTTCATAGACACTGCGAAAGGTTTCCAGATAATGCATCATGTAATCACTTCCATAAAAATTTTTTTCCTATTCATTATAGTAGTCTATCCAAGTGACAGAATTTTACAAGTATAGTGGTAGTCGAGGAGGGAATAGGATGATACTTTTGAAGGAAAAACCAAGCCAGTTAGTTCCGCATTTTAAAAAAATTTTGCCGGGGTTGTCCCTCGCAGTCGCCGTGGCTGTAATCAGCAAGTGGCTGGAACCAATTTTTCCCAAATTTGGTTCGGCGACAATCGCAATTTTCTTAGGCATTATTTTAGGCAATACTTTTTTTAAAGGAAAGGGACTAGCACAGGGTACAAAATTTGCAGAAAGTCGTTTGCTGGAAATTTCGGTGGTACTGTTGGGAACTAGTGTGACCTTTCAGACGATTAGCCAACTTGGATTGAGTGGAGCGACTTTTATTTTGTTGCAGATGGCGGGTACAATTATTTTTACCTATCAAGTGGGCCGCAGACTCAAATTTAATCAAGAAATGTCTTTAATGATGGCGGGTGGCAATGCCGTGTGCGGTTCTTCGGCGATTGCGTCTATTGCGCCGGTGATTCGCGCTAAAGATACTGAAAAAGGGCAGATTATTACCTTGGTTAATCTTTTGGGGACGGTGATGATGCTAGTGCTGCCAATGATTGCGACCAGTTTTTTTCAAGAAAATATCTTATCCAGCAGTGCACTTTTAGGCGGTACGCTGCAATCAGTTGGTCAAGTGGTGGGGGCTGGTAAAATGGTGAATGACTCCGTGGTGGAATTTGCGATGATTTTCAAGCTGCTACGGGTGGTGCTGATTGTTGCGGTTGTGATTTTGTTTGAAAAATTTGTCAACCAAAAACAAGCTTTACCTGTTGTAGGGCAGAAAAAAATTAATCTGCCCTGGTATATCTTAGGCTTTTTGGCGCTTTGTCTGTTTCACAGTGTCGTTGGCTTTCCTGAAATTTTGAAAGCCGGCGCCCACGATGCCAGCAGTTGGTTGGAGCTGACGGCCCTCGCGGCGATTGGATTGCGTCTGGATTTTACTGTATTTCTTAAGGAAGGGCCCCGCTTTTTAAAATACATTCTCTGTGTTGGCAGCTTCCAGATTATCTTGGCTTTGAGCCTAATCTATTTTTTCATTGTTTAAACTTTTCTGATGCAGAATAAAAGAAGACCGCTGGAGGCAATCCAAATTGCTCCGACGGTCTTTGTTTAATTTAAAATTATTGTCGTAAGAAAAAGCTGATCACAGCGAAGGCAATGATGTGCAGCGGGTAAAAATAATAGAAAAAGTTGCGCATGCTGCGGCCCTTTTCACCGTTGTATAAAATAATCGGCACGGCGGCGATAATCATCATCCATTGATAATTTTCCGTGAAGGGATTGCCGCTGCCAAGCACTAGATTTAATAAAGCTATAAATAACAGACTAGCAATTTGCCAGAATTTTTTCCCATGGAATAGATAGAACAACACCGCCAATAAGACGAACACGACGCTACCTTCTGTAGTCAGCAGTGACGGAATGATTATGCTTAAGATCAGTGTGATTCGACCGGCGATTTGATTGCCGGGAGCTATCAGAATCCCAAGAAATGGAATAACGCTAGCGACAATCGGTAATAGAAATAGCAGCAGTCCTTTTGCAATATCTTTGCCTTTTTTATGTTTGAAGCCAGCTTTAAAATAGTCAACGCTGAGCATGTAAATGGTTCCTAGGAATAATGTTTCAAAAATATTATTAAGGACAATTTCATTGTCGACAGAAAAATACGTATTGAGGATTTGATTGGCAATTCCCATAATCCAAAAGCCGTAAAGTAAGCGCAGCATATATTTCTTGCGATTGCGGGTATAGACAAATCCTTCAGAGCTTTCAAATAAAAAAATCGGAGCAGCTATTCGCCCAATCCAGTGAAACCAGAGGGGCACGCCTAGAAAGGAAAAAAATTCAGCCAGATGGTCAATCACCATTGTGACGACACCGAGCATCTTCATTTGAAAACCATTGAGCATTTTGTTCATTGTGAGCACCAGTCCTTTTTTAATCTTTAAATAAAATAACAGATTTTTCTGGTAGCTTCGATAGAATCAGATGACACGCAACGAACAATTTTGTTAGGTGGATTTTAACTTGTTAACAGCCTTTAGTTTAAAGGCGCTAATCCGTTTTAAAGATTAAAAAGCACAAGTTTGTAAATGAAATTCTTTGCAAATCAGATAGCTGAGCTGGTAAAGATTATGTCTCCTTTATCAAAACGATGGCGGGTTTGAGAGTATTCAAAAGGCCGGCCATCTTTCAGATAAGCAACTTGATTGATTTCAAGAATAGGATCTATTTCGCGACAATCTAAAAACTGTTTATCGTAAGCATCGGGGCGGTCAGCATGAATGCGTCTGACAGCTGAGCCAATTGTTAAGTGCAGGTCATTTTCAATAAAGGCATAAATGGATTTCAGCAAAACGTTTTTTGTTAAGTCAGGAATAACTTTGATTGGCATAATTGTATATTCTAAAAGAATCGGCTCTTTATTGAGTTTACGCAAGCGAATAATATCGTAAACAGGACTTTCACTAGAAATTTGGAGTTTATCACATTCTATTTCATCTGGAAAACGGACTTCGAAGGAAATAATTTCGCTGGAAAGCTTCCCTTTGCCCCGCAGTTCATTGGTGACACCAGAAAAACGATTGACTTTACTATCTAGCAGAAAACTTTCGGGAATTTCTTCCACGACAAAAGTCCCAACCCCTCTTTTAGAATAGACCAAGCCCTCTTTACTGAGAATGTTGAGAGCCTTTTGAATAGTCACACGGCTAGTTTGATAGATTTTCACCAATTCAGTTTGTTTAGGTAAAAGTTTGCCTTTGGTGTAAAAACCAGTAACAATTTTTTCCCGTAAATCTTCGGCAATTTCACTGTATTTAATCAATCGTACGCACCTCGTTTAGTTTGTAAAAGAACGACTTTACATATAACCTATTATATCATGACAAAGTCTTTACAAACTATTTTAAATTGATTAAATTAAAAGAAATTAAAGCGATTTCAAAAGAGGAGAGAATGGTATGACAAAATTTTTTTGGGGCAATTCAGTCTCAAGTATGCAAACAGAGGGCGGTTGGCAGGAAGGCGGCAAGAGTTTATCTGTCTATGATGTAAGGCCGGCAACAGAAACGAGCAGCGACTGGCACTTTGCCAATGATAACTTCCATCATTTTGAAGAGGATTTAGATTATATTCAAGATTTAGGCATGAACATGTATCGGTTTCAGATTTCTTGGTCAAGAGTAGTGGTAGATGGGGATGGTTCCTTCAATGAAGAGGGGATTGCTTATTATCAAAAATTTATCGACGGCTTAATTGCTCGCGGAATTGAGCCGATGATTTGTTTGTATCATTTTGATATGCCGCTGCATTTGGCGGAAAAATATAATGGGCTGATTCATAAAGATGTCTTGGCAGCCTTCATTCGCTATGGCAAAGAAATGATTGACCGCTTTTCCGGTCAAGTCAAATATTGGATTATTTTTAATGAGCACAATTTGTATCATGTACCGGAGGCTTTTAAAATCAGTGGGTATTTGAGGGGCGATAAAACAGCCAGCGATTTATACAAAATCGCTCATAATTGTATGGTTGCCCACGCAACACTGGCCAATTATTTACACGAAACTACCGAGGCTAAAATCGGTGGTATGCTGGCCTATAGTGAAGTTTATCCAGCCACTTGTAAACCGCAGGATATTTTAGTTGCCCGCAAATGGGATGAGTTTGTGAATTTTACTTTGTTAGATGCTTACACGAAAGGTGAGTATTCCCATGAGATGATGCATTTTGTAACGGAAAATCAAATTGATATGAATATTTTGCCGGGGGAACTTGCCGAAATCAAGAAACAAAAAAATGATTTTCTCAGCTTTAGCTACTATGCTTCGTCTACGATTGCGGCTGAGATGATTCCGGAGGGGACAGTACCGAATTTTTATATGGATTTTGGCAAGAAGGATAATCCTTACATCGCTACGACTGAATGGAACTGGCAAATTGATCCGTTAGGTTTTCGCGATGTCTTAAATAAAATGTACCAAAGATATCGCCTGCCAGTATTTCCGATTGAAAATGGTGTCGGTGTTCAAGAAGAATGGGACGGAGAAAACCAGATTGCTGATGATTATCGGATTGAGTACCACCGAGAACATCTAAAAGCCATGTATGATGCAATTGAGTTAGATGGCGTTGAAGTAATGGGCTATCTTGGTTGGGGGTTGATTGATATTTTAAGCTCACAAGGGGATATGCGTAAGCGATATGGGTTAGTTTACGTTAATCGGACCAATCATGATTTAAAAGATATGAAGAGGATACCAAAGAAAAGCTATGCTTGGTTTAAAAAAGTGATTGCGTCTGATGGGGAAATTATTCGAAAAGGAGAGGGATAATCATGATGAAAAAAGAGGGCCGCGGTGCCAGATTTCTTGACAAATTTGCAGAGGTTTCCGGAAGAATAGGTAATGAGGTACATTTGCGAACGTTGCGAGATTCCTTTGCCTTAATTATGCCATTGTTTATTTTAGCCGGTATTGCTGTTTTGTTTAATAATGTTTTGTTCCCGAAAATTTCCAGTGGAGACACCTTGATGAGCTTGCAATACTGGGGAAATACGATTACCAGGGGGACTCTCAGTGTGGCGGGTTTAATTTTAGCACCAGCAATTGGCTATTTGCTGGCAAAAAATAAAAATTTCAGTAACCCAATGGCTACCAGTATCGTTGCATTATCGGCTTTGATTATGACCAATCCAGAGTCCATTTCAATGGTTTTAGGAGAATCCGAAGTTGCCCAGACCGTTTCCGGTGTCATCTCTTTCAATAATATTGGGACAACAGGGATGTTTTCAGGAATTATTGTGGGGCTTTTAGCAGCAGAACTTTTCATGAAGCTATCGGCATTTAAAAAGTTGCGCATCAATTTAGGTAAAAATGTGCCGCCAGCTGTTTCGGCATCCTTCAGTTCTTTGATTCCAGCTACCGTTACCTTGAGCATCGTGGCTTTAGTTGCAACTTTACTTTTTGTTTTTCTTAATACAGATTTGATTACTTTGATTACCACTTTGATTCAGGAACCACTGAGACGAGTGAACACGAGCCTGCCGGGCATTATTCTAATTTATAGTACGGGCAATTTACTATTTACTTTAGGGATACATCAAACAGTAATCAACGGAACTTTATTAGACCCTTTAATGTTGTTAAACTTAAATGAAAACATGGCTGCTTATGCTGCCCACGAAACGATTCCCCACACGTTGGTGAACACGGACCAATTTGGGATGCTAGGTGGCAGCGGGTCAACTATCTGTTTGATTATTGCCACGTTATTGTTTTCAAAAATGAAAGCCAGCCGAGATGTGGCCACATTATCAGTGGCACCAGGGATTTTTAATATTAACGAACCAATGATTTTTGGTTATCCAATTGTTTTTAATATTCCCATGATTATTCCTTTTGTCTTACAGCCAGCTATTGGGTTGACTATTCAGTATGTGGCAACTTCATTGGGCTGGATTAACAAAGTAGTGGTGATGGTTCCTTGGACCACGCCGCCGTTATTAAATTCTTATTTAGCAACAGCTGGTGATTGGCGCGCACCTCTATGGCAATTGCTAGTTATTGTAATTGGCGTCCTGCTCTATCTACCCTTTATGAAGATTAGCGAACGAATTATGCAAAAACAAGCTGAGTTATCTTATGATTAATTACCTTTAAGAATCAATTTTAAACTATTATAGGCTCTTTAAAATTTTTGAATTTATAGTTACAAAAACAGCTTTCCACCTGATTGGCTTAAAGCAACCGCCAATCAGGGAAAAGCTGTTTTTACAATTTATAAAAGCTGTTAAGGAAATGATAAAATGCTCGGTAGCCATCGAGAAAGGCCAGGTTTCGTTTGGAAATCCGTCCGTAGCCACCGCTCTCTAAATCGGTGGTGCCGGCATTTTCTTTAATGTCAGTAACGAGCGCTGGGATTGCGGCAATCCAAGAATCCAATAGCTCAAAAGTTCCGCTATCTAATGTGGTGCATTGTTTTAAGTCAATGACATCCCAAAAATATTTGCAGTAGCCGATTTTTGAAATGCCGTCTTTAAGAATGCAGGAGCGAATCTTTTTTTTGCTGCGATTCTGGGTGTTTTTAGCAATCTCAAATTTATTTTTTAGATGCTTAATTTCTTTGACGCAGTCGATTTTTTCCTGATCGCCAGCCATTATCTGGGGGTCCCACGCAAATCTTTCAGGTGGTGGAGCAGTTCGTGTCAAACTGCTCTCTGTGTCAATAATATCGGCAAAATTAAATTCAGGAATGTCAGCTGAGGTCTTCAGCTGCTGATTTTCGACAGTCAATTCGCGGATTTTTAATTCCAGCTGCGTATTGACAGCTTCTAATTTTTCTACTTGTACCGTCAAATTATGCACTTGAATATCGAACTGGCGATTGTCTTTTTGCAGCTGTTGATGCTTCAACTCAGTTTGATGCTGGAGAATTTTCAGCTGTCGATTTTCAGCCTGCAGGGCCTCTTTGCGGATAATCAGCTGCTCTTGAGAAGTGGATACCTGCTGCGATTTTTCCTGTAGCTGCAGCTGGTCGGCTTTCAAAAGTGCTAACTCGGTTAACAACTCTTGCTTTTCATTTCTCAGAGCGGCGGTCTCAACGCCAGCTAAGTCTGCTTGCTCCTTTGAATTTGACGCTAAATGTTCATCTGCGTCAGTCCCTTTCCCTTGAAGGCCGCGTTCTTTTTCAGATAAGGCTACTTCCAATAAAGTTAGCTGCTGATCCTTTGTCTGCAAACGTCTTTTCTCTTCTTCTAATTGAGCCGCCATTAGCTGTAATTCATTATCAACGGCCGAATCTCCGTTTGGTGAAGAATTGCCAACTGCCAGCATTTCCTGGTTGGCAGTCTTTAACTGAAGATTTTCTTGCGTCAGGGTAATTTTTTGTTTATTTAACTCATCTAATTCGGTGTCCAACAGCGCTTTATCAAAAATCAGCTGCCGATTTTCACTGTCTAATATTTTTTTATCCGTGTGGAGTTGTTGTTTTTCCTGCTGTAATTTTTGATTTAGGCGGTCAGCTTTTTTGGTGGACTTTTGCTGTTTTTGCAGCATTTTTTGGGCATGGCTGTAAAAAAGCTGATAGAAAAATTCATAGATTTGCGGCTTGAATTCTCCTAAATTCAACGCAGAATCATCTTCTAAATAAATGATCAAAGAAAAGTCGTCGCTTTCCTTGAGCTTCCACCGGTACAAACGCAGTTGACCGTCGGCTTGATTCAGCACTTTAATTAATCGCTGTACATCCTTTTGCGTGACTTCCTGTAAAATAGTTTCGGAGGATGAAACGGTAATTTTCCGTAAAACTAGATTATCAGAACGCTTGCGGGGATGATAAATTTTTACTGTAAATAAATTCCCAATAACCATAAGCTTTCCCTCTAACGTTAAAAATTCGAAAATGATATCGCTTAGCCTCAATTTAATGGTACATGATTGGTCGTTAAATAACAAGTTAATTTTATATTTTGATAAATGACTAGCTAAATTTAATAAAATGCTGATAAAAATAATAGTTTTCTAGATTGACTTTAAAAATTTTTTACAAGAATTTAATTCAACTGGTTTAAGGCTTCTCCTACTGAATAGGCCTTACCGTTGTATTTTTAGAAAAGAACCCACTCAGCTAGGTTTTAAAAAATTATCTTTATTAAAACAGAAAATAAGAAATGTTCTCCTCTGGGTTTTATAAATAACATTATTAATAGTTTGAAAATTTTTTGTTTTGTTTCTAAAGAAGCAGCGCACCTGAATTTTATTGAAAAATTCAGGTGCGCTGAAGAGCTACTTATAATTTATAAAAGGTGCCTAAAAAGTCATATAGGGCAGTATAGGCTTCAATATAAGCGGCATTTTGGCTGGATATTTTGAAGGTACCTTTGGTTTCTGCATGCTTGTAATTGGTCTCAATCTCGATTTTTTCAATAAAATTTGGAATATTGCTAATCCAAGAATTGAACAAAATATAAGTTAGATTGTCTAGGTCGCAGATATTTTTTAAATCGACAACTTCCCAATAATACTTACAATATTCGACTTTGGACATATCACTTTTTAAAAATTGCGCCTTAACTCGCTTTTTCGTCCGCAGTTTTACCCCTTGAGCTCGTTTGAATTTTTGCTTCAGCTCTTCAATGTCCTGAGTCGTTTCTAAGCGGGACTGTCTGCTGGCAGGCTCAGTTGCTTCAACAATTTCATCCTGTTGAATAATTTCTTTGTTGGCCAATTGCAGCAAACGTGATTCAAGATCTTGATTAGTCGCTTCTAACTCTTGAACTTTTTCCTTCAAACTAGCTGTTCGGTCGGCTTTATATAGGCGGACATATTTATCATTGAGCTCTTCGAATTTTAAAACCAGCTGTTGATTTTTTGAAGCTAATAGCGAGCGCTCATCCTCCAACTGCTGTCTTTCCATTTCCCAAAATTCCCTTTCCTCCGAAAGTTTAGTATTTTCACTGAGGAGTTCGCTAGGGTCAGTTTGCAGCCGCTGATTTTCGTTTTCCAAATAGTGGCTTTCTTCGATGAGCCGTTGATTTTTCTCTTCGATGGCCTCTTTCTCTTGGGCTAATTGCAGGCTCTTTTCTTCTAGTAATTCTTTTTCAGCCTGTAATTGTTGAACGATGGTATCAAAATCATCCTTTTGTCCTAAGAGCTGCTGATTTCTGGCTGTTAGCTCTTGTAATTTTTGCTGGGCTTCCTGCTGATCTGCTGCGAGCGGCGGAGTCATTTCTAAACGTGCCGCTTCATTTGCCAATAATTCTTTTTCATCTGTCAATTGTTGGTTGGCAGATGCTAATTGTTGTTTCTCTTCAGCTAATTGCTGATTGGCATCCTGTAATTGCTGAACTTCATTTTTTAATTCTTCAACTTCAGGGTCAGCTGTTCTTGGACCAGTCACCGGCAAGAGAGCAGCAGCGGAAAATTCTTCATTTTCTGCTTGTAGCTGCTGATTAGTGGCGGCTAATTGATTTTGCGATTGCTGCAGCTGTAAATAATCTGCCTGCAATTGTTGGTAATCAGTCTCAAGCTGATTGAAATTTTGCTGTTCTGCAAGTAATTGAGTCGCCTGTTGCTGCCAATGTTCCTTCTCTTGGCTAAGCTGCTCGACAGAGGCCTGTTGCTGTTCTTTTTCGGTTGCCAAAGCTTGATTAGCAGTTTTCAATGCCTCTTTTTCTGTTGCTAATTGTTGGCTAGCTGTTTGTAAGGCTTCTTTTTCAGCGGCAATTTGTTGCGCTGCCGCTTGTAAGGTTTCTTTATCTGCATTTAATTGCTGGCGCGTCGCCTGCAAGCTGTCTTTTTCTGTTGTGAATTGCTGATTTGCGGTCAGCAAGCTTTCTCTTTCAGCAGTGAGCTGCTGATTAGCACTGTTCAGGGTTTCTTTTTCAGCGGACAAAGCTTGATTAGCAGTTTGCAGAGTTTCTCTGTCTGCGATTAATTGCTGGTTCATTAGTTTCAACGAATCGTGTTCGGCTTTTAATTGCTGCGCTTCAATGCTGTTAGGGCCGGCTTCACTTTGCAGCCGTTGATTTTCCTGCTGCAGCATTTCTTTTTCGTAGCCTAGCTGCTGATTTTTAGTTTCAAGAATTTCCTTTTCAATTTCAAATTGCTCGGTTTTGGAAGCAAAGCGTTCTACTTCGCTTTCCAATTGACTGTAATTGCGGGTCAGCTGGGCCTTTTCCGCCGTCAATTGATTAAGTTTTTCTGCCAATGGTTGACTTTCGTTTTTCAATTGGAGAATTTGCTCGGCTAATTGACTCTTTTCTTGGGCTTGCTGAGTTTTTTCTGCCTGCAAAAGATTACTCGTTTCAATCAATTGCGCTTTTTCAGTTTGCAATTGCTGAACTTGGATTTCCAAAGTTTGACCAGTCTGGGCTGTTTGCTGAAGTTCTAGCGTGAGTTGTTCCTTTTCAGCCTGCAGCTCTTGAAGCGTCTTTGTTAACGTTTGTTCAGCGTTATTCAGCTGTAAAATATCGGCAGTCAGCTGCTGTTTTTCCAGCTGGAGCGTTTCACTCTCCTGTGTTAATTGCTGAATTTTATTGGTTAAAACTTTTTCGGAATTGTCCAGCTGCAGGTTAGTCGCAGTCAATTGTTGTTTTTCCAATTGAAGCTGTTCTTTTTCCTGGGATAATTGCTGAATCGTACCGGCTAAAACTTGCTCTGATTTATTTAAGTCGTCATTGGCTGCGGCCAGCTGTTCTTTATCCTTTTGCAATTGACTGATTTGCATACTAAAGGCTTTGGTTTCAGTCTTAAGCAATTCATTTTTAGAGGCCAACAGCTCTTTTTCCCGAGTGAGTTTTTGGTTTTGCGTATCCAAGTCAGCTTTTTCGGCCTCTAGCTGTTGTTTAACTTCGTTGAGCTGGTTAGTGTCAGCAAGCGAAGCTACTGTTTCAGCCGGTAGTGGACTTAAAAGCTGCTGCTGATTTTCTGCAGCGAGGCGGTCTTTTTCCAGAGCTAGCTGCTGGTTTTTGACATCCAGCAGTTTGCGGTCTTCCTCCAATAAATCATTTTTAGTCGTCAACAGACTAGCTTTCTTTTGCAGCTGAGCCAACTCTTCCTGCGTTTTTTGGAGAGTCTGCTGATACAATTCATCAGAAAAATGGCGATAGACAAGGTACTTCAAATCAGGGGCATTCAAAGACGCACGCTCCCGTAAGAGAATCGTCAAAAAATACTCCTGCTGCTGATTGGATTCTAATTTCCAGCGATACAATTTAAAATTATTGTAGGCTTGGTTCAGTTCGTGGACCAAGCCCAGTAAATCTTCCTCTTCAATTTCAAGAAAAGCCGGGTTGGTGGACTCGATTTCGATTTTTCTAATCAATAAATTTTTCGGATTTTTCCGAGCTGAATGGACAGTTACGTGTAGAATACCTCGGTTAGGCATATAAATTCCCTCTTATTTCAAATATATCTGCGTTCATTTTCATTTATGTTTATGTTAACTTATTTGTCTTAAAATAACAAGTTATTTTAATATTTTGGACAATATTTGCCAAGCTCATTAAAATGTAAAATAATAATCCCCTATATAATTTTTAGCTAATAAAATTAACCAAAAGTAAGGGAGGGGAGTGTTATATTTCTACCTAGGGTTTCTTGTCTTGGGTATCTGTTATTTTAATTGCAACAGCTCATCATATCTCCAGTGGTTATGAAGGCGTAAAATTGAAAAGAATTATTTTTAAAATAACAAAAAAACTTAGCAATAAGCAAAAAGAAAAATACCAAATAGTTCGGCTCAAAACTATTTTTAATACTTGATTAGCTGCTGCAAATTTTTAAAAGCTGCGTAAAGAGAAATAAGTAGTTTTTATATTGTGAAGAAAAAGTGAGTATGACAGTTTGCCTTTGGGCACCCTTCGGCTGTAGAAAGTCAAAAGTAAGCCTATAAGGTTTCTTCAAAGGGTATTTGGAGTAGCGTTTCACAGAACAAACAGCTTAAAAAATTTTCTCGGCAATTTGTGGGTTCTTTTTCTGGCACTAATTAGAGACAGTTGTGTGTTTTGCTAAACACGCTTGATAAAATGAGCTATTTTGGATAATCCCAGAGAGGGGACTCTGCTAGTTATAAAACGTGATAGCAGTCTAAAAGGAGACGTATTTCTCCAGCAAATAAATTTGTCACTTCGCAACTAAAACCACCGCCAGTAGAGAGTAGCAGTTCTTTTTTGAAGCAAAATCAAAAGGTTCTACTCAAATAAACATTGTTAGTTTCAATTAATTTTGTTATAAAGGTCTAATTAGGACCTGCCTAATTAAAAGAATAAAAGGTTGCCGGGCGTATCAAATATAAAAAATAGCTCAAGAAGTTTATCGTGAAAAAATTTTTTAAGATGATGGCTCAGAATTATTTACCCCAAAAAAATTTCCGCTTAACTAAACCGAAAGCTCATTAGAATGACTCTACATCAGCAAAAATTCTGGTCATTTTTATTATTAGACTACGACTTATTTTAAGCAAAAAGATTTATTTTTGGCTTTTTTCAAGAAAACAGCCCCAACTGTGCAAGTATTCGATATAATTAAATTTATAAGAAAAAGATGAAGGACTGTATGGGGAAGCTAAATGAAAAAGGTCATTGATTTTATTGATGTTCAGAAAAGTTTCAATAAAAAAATAGTGCTATCAATCCCACAGCTGCAGATTTACCAGCAGCAGGCAGTCGGGATTATCGGGAAAAATGGTTCAGGCAAATCAACGCTATTAAAAATTGCCAGCGGTCTATTGTATCCAAATCAGGGGAGCGTGCGCATTCTGGGCAACAGTTCTCAGCATAAGCGGGTTAAGGAGAAGGTCCGCTTTGTTTTGGAAAGCGGCCAGGGCTATTATGATTATCTGACAGCTCGGGAAAATATGGATTATTTTTTAGCCATCAATGGTTTTTCTTTGCAAAAACTCAAGGCCGAGGCCAAGCGTTTGGGGGATTATTTGGATTTTTCTCAGCACATGGATAAAAAAGTTTCAGCGCTCTCACAGGGCAATCGGCAAAAAATGTCGTTGATCATTGCTTTACTGCAAAGGGCGCCGATTTTGGCATTAGACGAGCCGACCAATGGCTTGGATATTCCCACCAAGCAAAAACTAGTGCGGGTCTTGCAGCAATATATTCAAGAAAATATGGCAGTCGTTTTATTGACGAGCCATGATGTGGAATTTTTACGGCAATTTACCACACGGATTCTCTTATTAAAGGACGGGCGGATTACCTTTGACGATGCGCCAGGAATTTTATTTCGTAATCAGTCGCTGGAGAAATTTGAGTTTCAAATTCACTATCAGGAATATTTAGAAAAAAGCTCGTTGATTGCTAATCGTAAAAGTATTCGTGTTCAGCAAACAGAGGGGGGCATTACGACGCTCATCTGTTTAAGCGAAGAGGATAAGCGCTTCTTGCTAAACCACTTTGACATTTTAAACATGAGTTTAGCAGAGCGGACGATGGAGGATATTTTTAGCGAGGTTCTGACCTATGGGTAAATTTTTCTGGTATGAAGCCTTAAGGGAGCTTCGCGAGCTACAAAATTATCGAGTCAATTTAATTTTTGCTAATCTGTCATTGGTCGTTTTATTTTGGGGCTTTACGAATTATTTTAGCAGCGGCAATCCGAATGCCATGTTTTTTCTGCTGTTTGCTTGGTATTTTGCTACACACAGTACGACGGTACCGACCTTCATTATTGAAGATGAAATAAATGACCGGACAATTATTTCCCTTTATCAAAGCAAATATTCCATTGAACGGCTAGTTCTTTGGCGCTGCGGTGTCCAGATTTTTGTCGATACCCTCAAAGCGATTCCACTATTTGTCCTATTAGCCTTTATCACAAAGGCCTCCTTAGGCGACATCAGCATCTGGTCCATTCTGTCGATTTTATTTTTGGATTACCTGGTGATTATTGGACTCTATGGGCTGGGGATTTTTTTCAGCAGCTTTACGCTGTTTTTCAGTCGCACCTCTAGTGTCGTTAGTTTATTAAGTTATTACATGCTGTTTTTCAGCGGCTTAACTAATGAGCGGCAACTGTCACCGATTTTAAAAGGAATAGCCGACTTGTTCCCTTTTCAAGAGCTGAATCTTTTAATCAGCAGTATTTTGCAAAACCAAGTGCCAACGAGAATTTTGTTGATTTTATTGGCAAAAGTGGTCGCCTATTGGCTTTTAGGGCTACTTATTTTTCGCGGGGCGCTGAAGTTGGCCATCAAGGGAGGGAAACTTTTTGGGACGTAAGCTCTTTGCTGAAGTCAAACGCTTTATTTTAATGAAGAAAAATTATGGCTTGGACACACTTTTTGATTGGATTGGAGAATGGATTTTTGTGGCCGGCCTGATTGTCACGGCCCTGACCTTCCAAGAAGAAGTCGCTGTAGGCCAGCTTTTTATCTGGTATGTCGGCTGGGTGCTGATTTTTGAAGGAATTCAAGAGATGGAGCTGGAAATCCGCCGCAATCAAATGAAAAATTTACTGAGTTTAAAAAACAACTTATTTGGCACTTATCTGTATCGAGGGTTAATTTATTTAGTGTTTGGCAGCTTATTATTTGTCGGCATATTATTTTTGGTGCGACCTGCTTCACTACCGGAGTTGGGCAGTTTTCTTGTCAGCGGCAACGGTTTGAAAATGGTGCTGTTAAATGCCCCATTACTACTCTTAATGTATTTGCTGCTTTTAACGTGGGCGCAATATTTTGAAAGAATCAGCACTGCCGTTAGTTTTATCAATACGCTATCTTTGATGCTATCGGGTTTAGTTTTCCAAACTTTACCCTTTAAATACTTTACTTATGCGGCCATTTTAGAAGGTGTCATCAATTGGGAACCCCTTGAAGTCATCGTCTATCTGCTGTTGTTACTATTATTAAGCGGACTGTTGGTGAAAAGTTATCGCAGCTGCCAACGGAAAATTTATTTAGCGGGCGGCATTTAGCAATTGCCGCCTCGTTGATGAAAATAATATCTGCAAAAATTACTTAACCTGCAAATTTAGAGCTGTTTTATTTCCCGCTGAAATATTGTGTTTTTAGCTTGACCTTGTCACTATGTCAAAGTTTACAATAGGTTTAACAAATCAAAAGAAAGTTAAACGGGGTGGGGAAATGTTTCAGATTGGTGAATTTTCAAAATTGTCCGGTACTAGCACTAGAATGCTGCGGCACTACGAAAAGTTGGGCTTGCTACAACCGCAAAAAACGGATGAGTACACCGGCTATCGTTTTTACAATGCCGGACAGCTGCAAAAAATCAACCGTATAAAAAAATTGCAGGCAATGGGCTTGTCCTTAGCAGTGATTCAGCAGATTTTATCAGACGAGGACCCGCAGGTATTAAAAAAACATTTGGCAATTCGGGAAGTAGAGGCGGCGGAGGAACTAAAAAAAATTCAGCAGCAGCAAGCTTTGATGAATAGTCTGCAGGAGGTTTTAGGCTCAGAAAAAGCGCTGGATTATCATGTGGTCCAAAAAACGCTGCCCGCCAATTTTGTGATGAGCACTCGGCAGGTAATTACTGATGCCGCTGGGGAAAGCGTCTTGTGGCAGGAGTTATTTACCATTGCCGAGGAGCAAAAGGTTCAATTTGCGACACCACCTTTGGCCCTTAGCATCTACCATGATCCAGAATACCATGAAGAAAATATTGATTTAGAAATTCAGATGGCTGTCTTGGGGGACTACCAAGAGACTGAAACCATAAAATTTTTTGAAACACCAGCATTGCCAGTGGCCTCGGTTACTTTTAACGGGCCTTATGAACAAATGCCCGACGTGATGGCCGCTTTGGGTCAGTGGTTAGAAATCAATCACTATCGTTTAGCTGGCCCGATGCTGAACATCAATCATGTTTCCCCCGCTCAAGATCCCAATCCCGAAAATTGGGTGACCGAAGCCTGCATCGTTATTGCGCCGATTAATGGAGAGGATGAGAAAAATGGCTAGACCACAGGATAAAGCAACACTAATTGCCCAATCACAGGAATACTATGAGCGTCTGATAAATTTAATTGAAAGTTTTTCACCGGCGGAACAAGCCGGCACCTTTCCTTTTGATGACCGGGACCGCAATTTGCGGGATGTCCTGATTCATTTATACGAATGGCATCAGATGTATTTGACTTGGGTTCATAAAAATTATGATGAGGGCATCAGCACCAAATTTTTACCGGAACCTTATACGATGAAGATGACACCGGAATTGAATCAGCATTTTTGGCAGCAGCACCAAGAAACTTCCCTTGAAGAAGCGAAAAAACTACTGGCTGAGAGTCACCAGGCTGTGATGGCCGAGTTTGACCGTTTCAGTGACGAAGAACTTTTCACTAAAAAATATTTTCCGTGGACGGGGACCACTTCTCTGGGTAGTTATAGTGTTTCCGCCGCTTCAAGCCATTATGACTGGGCCTGGAAAAAACTTCGCAAATACCAAAAAAACTTGAAGTAAGGGAATTTGAATCATCTAATTCTAAACTAGTTGCCACTCGTTAATTTAGGTAATTGAATACTAGAAAAAGTTTTAAATTTTTAAAAGCTGGATTTTCCGATAGGGGTAAGCCAAAATTAACCCCCCTTTTCAACCAAAATAAAACATCGTTTGCTAAGAACATCTAGTGACCTTTTGCAGGTCACAGATGAAAGCAAGCGATGTTTTTTTGTAGGTAAGAGGACAAAACTTCCACAGAAATTTAAAACCAAATCGGCATCATCATACAGGAAACGGCAATGCCTTTGTATTTGGCAGCCGCAGGTTTCAGATGATTGAATAAATCAATCAAAGACCGAGGACAGTCCCGTTGATGTCCAAGAACATAAATTGCAATTTCATCACACAGCTGTGCCGCAATAAGATTTGCATCTCCCTGTTTTTCTAAATCGTGGGCAGCTGCAAAAATCATTTTTTCTAACTCGGGATTTCCCTCCACTTGGGGGTCCTGATACGTGCTACTTAAGAAATCCATCGTCTTTTCAATTTTTTCTTTTGACATAATTATCAGCTCCTAGTCTCAGCTTACTCCGATATCAAGCAAGTTCAAGGGGATGCCATTAATATGACAATAGTGTTAGATTTTTTGGGTTCAAGAAAGCTTTCCGTTTAAAAAATAAAAGACCTGAAATTTATGGATTCACAAAAATGAAAAATGCAGAAAATCCCATTCTAACAACATTGCAAGCGACTCTTGCTTGCGGGAGCAAAAGAGATTTGCTAGTATTTAGAAGGACTTTTGTTAGAGTAAAAGTAGCTAGGGAGGTATGCAGATGTTTAGCGAGATGATTAAGAAACGTCGAAAAGAATTGGCCTGGACGCAACAGGATTTAGCCGACAGATTATTTGTGACCCGTCAGACCATTTCAAATTGGGAAAATGGTAAAAATTTTCCGGACATTCCCACACTTATTCAAATCAGCGATCAGCTGGAACTTTCCCTCGACTATTTACTCAAGGGAGATGCCAATTATATGAAGAAAGTTGAACAGGACTATGCCATGATTGCTCGCGAGAAAAAAGCCAGAAAGTTGGGCAGAGTTGTTGCTGCTTTAACCATCGCCGTAATACTAATAGCTTTAAGCGGGACCACTTTGATTAATCAGCAAATTTTAAGTGAAAAATGGCTGGTTGTTATTATCTTGACGCTGTGTCTGCCGCTGGAAATTTTTAGCTACTTACTTTACAAAACCTATTTCAAAGATGACTCAAATCCGCTGCAGCCGCTATGGGTACCTAAAGCATATGGCGTTGGCCTCGCCATCAATCCCAATCATTTTATCGGCAAGTTCATCTGGTTGATCATCTTCATCTTTATTTTTGGATTGTGGTTTTATGCTTTGTTCTTTTTGTGAGTCGGGTTTTCAAAAAAATTGTTAAATCAATTTGGCTTGGAAATATTTACCTGATGAGTTAAGCGAGTTGAGTTGGTAAAGATTTTTTTATAAAAAATTTTGTCAGTAATCAACACCCTGTTAATCTGTTTGGGTTGGCAGGGTGTTTTTTTTGAGGCATTTTATTTTTGAAATCTATTTTGAATAACCTAAAAATAGCAGGATTTCAGGAGATGCTTGGTTTTCCTTCACTTTTAAGACCTTTTTAAAATACCTTAAAAAATAGACTCCTCAAATGAAAACAGCGGGAAAATTATTATTTATAAAGAGATAGTAGCGCTAAAGGTAATTTTTTTGTTAGAAAATCATCAAGAAACAGTGTTAGCCTGTTAATTAATTTTGTAGGGTTAACTTTCAAGAGGATTTAGCAAAAGATATCCAGAAGATATCTTTCGTGATATACTAAAGAAAAAAGGAGACCAATTCGATGACTAAAATTACCGTAAATAATTGGGGAAACAGTTTGGCAATTCGCATTCCAAAGGATATTTCGCAAAAATTTAATGTTGAGAATGGCGACAAGTTAAATATTGAAATTAAAGATAATCAACTAATCATTACCCATACAGTTGAAGAAGAAAAAACGCTGACCTTTGAGGAGCTTTTTGCAGATTATAATGGCGAAAGCTTTAAGACGGAATTGATTGATTTTGGTGAAAGCACAGGCAATGAGCAATGGTAATTAAACAAGGGGATATTATTAAAATTAATTTGAATCCTAAAAAAGGACATGAGCAGCAAGGGTATCGCCCTTGTATTTGTCTAAGTTATAAAGGTGTAGTTAAATATTCCAATGTGGCTATTTTTGCTCCTATCAGCAACACTAAAAGAAATTATCCACTTTATGTTGAGTTGAGAGGAACAGAGACAAGCGGCAAGGTGTTGCTGGATCAGTTGGTAACTTTAGATTTTGAAGAACGAGGCTATATCTTTGTTGAAAGTGTCCCCGATGATTTGATTCAGGAACTATTGGTGAAAACTAAAGTGATGTTCCAAAAGGATACAAATAAAGCCTGAGACATTAGTTAGAACAAAGCCGAACTTTTACGAAGGACATCTAGTGAAAACTACTTGATATTGTTAATTTGCGACGAGGATTACTGGACCGCAGGAGCAAATATGACATAGTTCGAGATTTCATCTGTAAAAAGATTAATGTCACAGCTCAGATGTGGGCTGCTATCCTCCGAATTTTCAAAACACTTCGCTACTTTTCGCCAAACTCTCCATCCATTTCGCCAACTGTCAGCCAATTTTGCTGCTGCCATAGTTCGATTTCCGCAAAGCAAGGCACGGCTGGACTCGGCTGTTCCTTTAAAATTATCTGAAGCGGTTTTTGATGAAGTAATTTTTGGCCTAAAGCATAAGTGGCTTCGGCAAAAGCAGCAGCACCGATGTAACCAGAAATACCGTTTTTTTCTTTATTATACAAATAGAAAATATCTGCAGCTTCAATATCACGAAAAAATTGTGTGAAAATTTGTGGGTACTCTGCAACTATATTATCGGTTTCCTGGGGATAATTTAACACTTGATAACCTTGCGCTTGGAGTGCCTGGGCTAAATGTTGAAAGTCTGTTTGAAAAGTGATGCTACCGGATATAATAATTTTTGTCATGGCTGAAAATCCTTTTTTTATCCAGTATAGCAAACGACACTAAGAGTTGTTGGATTTTTCTCAATAGGTTAACAACCAAAAAGTTAAGCGTGCTCAATAAATTTTGCAGTTTCGACAACAAATTAAATAGTTCGACGGAAAATAAATATTGAGTTATTGCAATGAAGCGTAAAATAATAAATTGAAAACTCTCGCGACTGTTTTTCTGTAAAAAATAGAAAAACAGTCTTTTTTCACACTCTTTTCCTTGACTTAAAATAAAAGCAGCTATATAGTTAGTCAGGTAACTATATTGAGATGAACGGAGGTGTGCAGATGAATCCGCCAAAGGAACGTCGCAACGAATTGGGCTATGAAATTCGCGAATTATCGATTTTACTGGGACGCTATATTGAAAATGAAAGTGCGAAGATGGGTGTTCAGCATATGAAGGGTCCACAGGCTTGGGCTTTAGGTTTTATAAAAAATCAAACGGGTCCGGTTTATCAAAAAGATTTGGAGGAGGAATTGTCGATTCGCAAACCTACCGCCAGTCGCCTAATTGATCGACTCGAGCAAAAAGGTTTTGTTAAACGGGTCGTTTCTACAACGGATAAACGTTGGAAGCAGATTATTTTAACAGAGAAGGCCCAAAAAGAAATGGAACAGGTGGATGGTTTTATTGCCTCTGTTGAAAAGAAAATCAAAGCAAATTTGTCTGCTGAAGAAATTGCCACATTTAAAAAAATTGCCGGAAAAATCAAAGCCAATTTTGCAGCCGATTAAATTAGAAAAAGCAATTATAGTTAGTTGACTAACTTGTTACAGGAGGAACTTATGTTTAAAATTTTTAAAAAGATGAGCCAGACCGAAAAATGGCTGGTCCTCGTCAGTCTGCTATTTATATTATTACAGGTTAGTTTGGAGTTAAAGATTCCCGATTACATGTCGGAAATAACGCGGTTATTACAAGAAGACGGCACTAAAACCAGTGATATTTTGATTCCCGGCGCTAAAATGATTTTGATGTCCCTAACCAGTTTTGCGGCATCGGTTGTGGTCGGTTATTTTGCCGCTAAAATTGCTGCCGGTTTAACACGGCGGCTGCGGGGCGAAATTTTTGACCGGGTGACGGATTATTCAGCTAAAGAAATTCAACATTTCTCTGTACCTAGTCTGGTGACCCGCACCACCAATGACTCGACGCAAATTCAAATGTTAGTTGCAATGGGACTGCAGGTAGTAATCAAAGGCCCCATCACAGCTGTTTGGGCGATTACCAAAATCGCCAATAAAAATTGGGAATGGACCACAGCAACGGCTGTCGCTGTTGGTGTGTTGCTAGTCTTGATTACAGTGATTATGACATGGGTGCGCCCTAAGTTCACTTTAGTGCAAAGCTTGACGGATAATTTAAACAGTGTGACGCGGGAAAATTTAACAGGAATTCGTGTGATTCGTGCTTATAATGCCGAAGCCTACCAAAATCAAAAATTTGAAACGGCCAATGATGAGTTGACGCAGGTTAATTTATTTACTGGACGGATGATGTCTTTTATCAGTCCGACGATGACTTTAGTTTCCAGCGGCTTAACGCTGTCGGTCTATTGGCTAGGCTCCACCTTAATTCAGAATGCCGCAGCTGCAGACAAGCTGACTTTGTTCAGTGATATGGTTGTCTTCACTTCTTATGCTATGCAGGTGGTAATGGGCTTTATGCTGATGACGATGATTTTCTTTATTTTGCCGAGGGCCTTGGTGTCTGCTAAGAGAATTAATGAAGTGCTCGATTTGAAACCTTCGATTGAATATGTTGCTGAAGCGACAGAGGATTTGCAAGAGACTGGCACTGTGAGTTTTGAAGGAGTTTCCTTTGCCTATCCAGAAGCTAGCGAAGATGTCTTGCATCACATTAGTTTCTCTGCGAAAAAAGGTGAAACAGTTGCCTTTATCGGTTCAACCGGTAGCGGAAAGAGTACCATTTTGAAATTGATTCCTCGCTTGTACGATATTACCTCTGGTACGATTCGTGTGGACGGTCAGGACATCAAAGAGTTTCAACAGGAACAGCTAAATAATATTATCGGCTATATTCCCCAAAAAGCTGTGTTGTTTAGCGGCGACATTCGCTCGAATATGGATTTAGGAACGAGCAACGATTCTCCGCTAGATGATCAAAAAATTTATCAAGCGTTGGAGATTGCTCAAGCTGCTGACTTTGTCAAAGCAGAACCGGGTCAATTAGACGCAGAAGTGGCTCAAGGCGGAACCAATTTTTCCGGTGGTCAAAAACAACGGCTGGCGATTGCGCGAGTTATCGCCCGTAAACCAGAAATTTTGATTTTTGATGATTCCTTCTCGGCTTTAGATTATCAAACAGATAAAAAATTGCGGGGCATTTTAAAAGAAGAAGTACCGGAAACGACAAAATTAATTGTCGCTCAGCGGATTAGTACGATTATGGACGCTGATCAAATTATTGTATTAAATGAAGGTCGGATTGCCGGCAAGGGTACCCATCGGGAATTACTGGCGGGCAACCAAATTTATCAAGAAATTGCTTATTCGCAATTATCGAAGGAGGAATTAGAAAATGAAGAATAGTTCAGCGGAGCATCTTAATTTCGCCAATATTAAAAAATATGCTGGCAACTATACAATTCCCTTAATTGCCGCTGTGATTTTTGCGACGGTGGGCAGTATTACTTCGATTTTAGGTCCAGATAAATTAAGTGAAATTACCGATACAATTACGGCTGGTCTTTACACGACCATCGACACTGACAAAATTATGGAAATTTGTCTGTACTTAGCTATTTTATACGGTGTGGGCTTTTTGATGAGCTATTGCCAAGGATTTTTAATGGCTACCATCACCCAACGTTTTTCCAAAAAATTACGGGGTCAGGTTTCTGAAAAAATCAATAACCTGCCACTGCAATATTTTGATTCCCATCCTCAAGGGGATACTTTAAGTCGCGTGACCAATGACTTGGATACCGTGGGTCAATCCCTCAATCAAAGCTTGGGCACATTAGCACCGTCAATTACTTTAGTCATTGGCTGTCTAGTGATGATGTTCCACAACGACTGGATGCTGAGTGTCACAACGATTCTCTCTGTCTTTTTGGGCTTTTTCATGGTGGTTGTCATCTTGACAAAATCCCAAAAACATTTTGCGGCTCAACAAACTAAACTTGGGAAAGTCAGCAGTTTTGCGGAAGAAATTTATTCCGGTCATAGTGTGATCAGCACTTATAATGCTGAAAAAGAAGTCAAAGGCGATTTTTCTAAATTAAATGACGACTTATACAGCAGTGTTTGGCGGGCGCAATTTTTATCCGGCATCATGCAGCCGATGATGGGCTTTATCGGTAACTTCGGTTACGTGATGGTCTGTGTAATTGGTTCGATTTTAGCCTTAAACGGTACGATTTCCTTTGGTGTCATCGTGGCCTTTATGATTTATGTCCGTTTATTCACTCAACCTTTGTCACAATTGGCACAGGCTTTCAGCACGCTGCAATCAGCAAGTGCAGCATTAGGCCGTGTTTTTGAATTTTTAGATGAAACGGAAATGGCTGATGAGTCGCATCTAAGCCAACGTTTAACCGATACTAAAGGGGATGTTACCTTTGAGCATGTTAACTTTGGTTACGACCCGGCACAACCGATTATCCACGATTTTTCCGTTGAAGCTAAAGCCGGCAAAAAGACGGCAATTGTTGGGCCGACCGGTGCTGGTAAGACGACCATTGTCAATTTGCTGATGAAATTTTATGAGGTCAATAAAGGAACGATTGCTATCGACAATCAGCCTTTGAGTGAAATGAAACGCGAAGAAGTGCATGATCAATTTTGTATGGTGCTGCAGGACACTTGGTTGTTCGACGGCACTGTCAAAGAAAATTTAGTCTTTAATCAAACTGGCGTTTCTGATGAAGAAATTATCAATGCCGCTAAAGCAGTCGGCATTCACCACTTTATTCGCACGTTACCAAAGGGTTATGACACCGTTCTAGACGACAGCATCGAATTGTCAGTTGGGCAAAAGCAATTGATGACCATTGCCCGGGCTTTGATTAAAAAAGCACCGATGCTGATTTTAGATGAAGCGACCAGTTCAGTCGATACCCGGACGGAAGAACTGATTCAAAAAGCAATGGATAAATTAATGGAGGAAAAAACTTCCTTTGTTATCGCCCATCGCCTTTCGACCATTCGTAATGCTGATAACATCCTAGTGATGAATCACGGAGATATCATTGAGCAAGGGAATCATGAAACCTTGATGGCCAAAGATGGCTTCTATGCTAACTTGTATAATAGTCAATTTGCCAAACACGGCAATGCTGGCGATATCGAACTAGCATAATTTAAAACGAAAAAATTGTAGGATTTAAATGGCCTGTTCATTTCTGAAATATCAGGACGTGTCTAATATCCACAGTCAAAAAACGCCAACTTGTAAAACTCACAAGTTGGCGGTTTTTTTGCGATGAGATTAATTTTTCTTTGAAGTGTTCCTTAAAACTACAGAAGCTTAACTTTCAACTTTCCATTTAAAAGAATTTTTAGAAGTAGCCTTTCGTCAGATTCTCAACTTTTATTCAGTAAAGTTTATTGCAGCAATGGCTGTACCGAACCGATGGCCATGTATAAATTTACACCGGTGAAAATCAAAAGACCTGCAGAAGTCAGCACGCTTTTGACAGCACCAGACTCTGTCGGTTGATTTTTAAAGAAAGCGGCGATTTGCTGGCGCTGTTTTATTAGAAAATAAAGGGCAATCACAAGGCCAATCACTTGGATGCCGACTAAAAGGAGCGTTTGGGTAGTGGCCGGCAGGTTAGCAGTTGCAAAACTAAAGAGGTCGCCTAAAACAAAATTATTGAACATGTGCAGCACAATGGCCCATTTCAAAGAAAAACGCAGCGCCGTATAACTAAGAATCATACCAGCGCAAAAAGCAAAGACGCCTTGAGTGAAATTTCCGTGATAAATACCAAAAAGAGCCGACGAAACAATCATGGCAAAGGGACGGCCAAATTTTTCCAGTGAATGCAGGACGGCTCCCCGGAAAACTAATTCTTCACAAATCGGCGCTGCCAGAGAAGAATAAATCAGCATCGAAAGCGTTGTGCTGCTGGCAGAAGCAGCCTCCATTTGGCTTTGCAACGAAAGGCCAAACAGATTAAATAAACTTTCCATAGCAGCGCTGAAATAAGGAAAAATAAATTGAATGCCAACAAATGCACAGAGTAAAATCAGAAAAACTTTGACATTGATTTTTTGATGGACACTGGTGATGTCTTGAAAAAATTGCTGCCGGCGAAAGCCCCAAATAATCAGCAGCCCAACTGCTAAGGCTAGCAAGTAAGGCAAGCCGCTTTCACTAACTGCTTCCCAAGCGGCTTGAGAAAGCATGCCACCATTTTCGGCCGCCGCCTGCTGAATTAAAAAATTTGTTACAAGATACGATACTCCACTGAAAATCAGTGTGTATAGACAGAGCATCCAACCGGTCCGTTTAATTTCCTGATGATTTGAATAATTTCTTGGTAAAGTGTGTTCCATATTGTCATCCTCCAATTTAATCCAGCTGCAATCCCATCCGAATTGCCCCGCAGCTGCTTGCTGTCCCAAGCCCAAGTATCAAATCCCTCCTGCTGTTTATTTTAAATTAACAGCAAAGTGTGAAGATTAATTGAAGGTAATGCAGTGATTTTTAGCTTTTCACAACAAAAAAAATCTGTTTCATGATAATGAAATGCTCATCAGTCGTTAGTTTTTCATCTAACTATTGTGAGTCAGTCAATTTACAAAACAGATTTTCTATGGAAATTTTAATAGCCGTGATCTTCTAAAATCAAAAAGATAATCAGCCTCTCAGCCTGCCAAGAACGACGGGTGACAGCGATTGTGTTGCAAATACATTCTTCAAGAAAACAATCGCCGCAGACGCCTTTTTTAACGCAAGGCGTCTTTTGTAAATTCAAACGTGTAGCATTGAGGGGCGCAGTTTTTTTACGGACCATTTGAATCGTGGTTTCTAAATCACCATAGACTTTGTTCATGCCAACAAAGGCCAAAACTTTATCTGGCCCATAGGTGATGGCTGCAACCCGATTGCCGACGCTGTCCACATTGACCAATTCACCATCTTCAGAGATACCATTGATGCTGGTTAAAAAATAATCCGCTGTCAGCGCTTTTTTCATTAATTGATGACGTTCGGCTAAGTCTTTGGCTAGCTCCCGATTGATAATCGGCTGCTGTCGTTCGTACAATGCTTCAATCAATTGGGAATCTTTTAGTGTTTCGGAGCCTCCGAAGGCTACAACTTTTTCGGGATCAATCAGAGCTAAAGCTTTTTCTCTGGCTTCAGTGAGATTTTCACAGATGACCACTTGAAAATTTCGGTGCAACAATTTTTTGCTAAGAGTTTTAGCGGCGGCTTGGTAAAAAGTTTGATGAATGGTTGTCATAGGTCCAGCTCCGTTTTTTACTTTATTGTGCGTTAAAAGCTTCACAATGACAATAGTTTTTTAAATACTTAAGCGAAAAACGCTTAGCTGCGGCGGATTTAAAAAGCGCGCATGAATCATCGTAGTACCAATACCGGTATTCACATAGAGTTGTGTGTTGTCTGCTAGCTGATAACTGCCTTTAGAATAAGTTTTGGCCAATTGATTTTTTACTTGATAAAAGGGCAGCCAAATTTGTCCGCCGTGGCTGTGGCCCGCTAAAATTAAACTGGGGGTGGCTGTCACTAAGGCGTCTGCAACATCCGGCTCATGAGTTAAAAGCAATGAAAAATTCGCTTGACTCTGATAACTAAACATTTCTTCTGGATCAGAATTACCTAGGAGAGCATCGTCCAAGCCACCGACAAAAAGTTGTCGGCCATTGGCTAAGGTCAAGGTCTCGCCACTATTTTCCAGCAGATTAAAATTCGCCTCCTGTAAAAGCTCATCGATAACCCGCGCAGCACCGCCGCCGTAATCATGATTGCCTTTGACGGCGTACTTGCCGATAGTCGCTTGGATTTGGGCCAGCTGTTGCTTGACTTCCGTTTCCAAACCAACACCATAACGGGCATAATTATCAAATAAATCTCCGGTAAAAACAACAATATCTGCTTGTTGTTGATTGATTTTTTCAGTAACAGCGGCTAGATTTTGAATGGTAAAATTTTCTGCTAAGTGAATATCAGAAACTTGAACAATTTTAAGTTCCACACTGTCTGTTTCGTTAGTTGGGGAATGATCGAGGCCCACCTCTTTGACAGTCAGCTGATAAGGTTCAATCTTAAAGGCATAAACGACAAGGATTAGAGCGAATACAATCATAAGTCCCGCAAAGATAATAAATTTGCGCATTTGTTTTCTCCGTCTTTTGTTATTTTTGTTTAGCTTAGCACAACTTTTTAGACCGGCTAGCGGTCATTACCGACTCTTAATCCTTTTAAGTAAAAATTATAAAAGGAAAAGTTTTCTTAATCATTGAAGGCCAATCCTTGCGGAGAAAAAGCTGTTATACAATTTGCGAGGCCAATTATTTTGGAAAATTAAAAAGAAACCTTGCTGGATCAAGGTTTTTGATGAATTATTTTAAAGGCCGCCTAGCGGGAGGGCGGCCCGTCTCTAAATTACTTTTACAAATTTTACTTGAGTTATTTTCATTGTAAAAGGATGAAAGAATAATTATAAAATCCCCTTGATAGATAAAATTTCAAATATTTATAAAAAATTTAACTGGTTACAACCAGATTGTTCTTTACTATCCCCATTAAGCCTGTTAAGCTACAATTAACAAGAAATGGGAGGTTCCAGAATGAAAAAAGCATTGGGAATAGATATTGGCGGTACGAAAATTGCCGTTGGTTTAATTGATGAAAATGGAAGCGTTTTAGTAGAAAACAAAGTTACCAGCAATATTTCTACAAAAGAGACGATGTTTGCCAGTTTAACTGAAGCGATTGACCAACTGATAGAAAAAATCGATGTGCCCCTTTCACAGCTGTCTTTTGGGATTGGCGTGCCGGGCTTAGTTGATCGGGAGCAGGGGATTGCTGTCTTTCAAAATAATTTACCGTGGGAAAATTTTCCAATTGTTGCCCGGCTAAAGGAAAAATATCCAGAAATTTTAGGGGTGACAATTGATAATGATGTCTATCAAGCTGCCTATGCGGAATGGAAAGCTGCTAAATTATCGGCTGGTGATACGTTAACATTTATTACGGCGAGTACCGGTATTTCTAGCGCCTCATTGACTAATGGCGCTTTTATTCGCGGGCAGGGCTTTGCCGGTGAAATCGGCCTCTTGCCTCGGCCGAAAAACGGTGAAAATTTAACACTGGAGGATTCCGTTGGCGGCAATAATTTAGCTAAAAGAGCCGCTGAAAAATTAAATCGTCCAGGGATTACCACCAAGGAAATTTTTGCCGGCTATTTTGCACAGCAGCCAGCAGAAACCGCAATTGTAACAGAGTGGATTGCCGATTTTGCCTATGGCATTTATGCGATGATTACTGTTTTAGATCCAATGGTCATCGTACTTGGCGGCAGCATCATTAAATTAAATCCAGATTTATTGCCTACTATTAAAGAAGAAATTAAAAAATTAATGATTCCGGCCCAGTACCGCAGTCTCGAGCAGATAAAAATTTCTAATTACGACAATAATGCTGGCTTGATTGGTGCCGGCTTGAGTGGCCTGGATAAATTTTAGCCATATCAGGTGCTAAGGATGTGATTTTTTAGATTTAGCAAGAAGGGGTTGGGAGCATGAAAAAAATTGAAGATATTTTAAAGCAGATGGAGCCGATTTACATCCATCATTCCATCTATGAAAAAACCGATTGGCACAGTACGCTGCATACCCATTATTTTTCGGAAATTCTTTATGTGCTGAACGGGCAGGGCGGTTTTTTGGCGGATGGCCAAATCACGCCGATTGAAAAGGGCAGTCTGATTGTCGTGAACCCTTATGTTTCCCACACGGAGGTTTCCAGTGAGAACACGCCTTTGGAATATTTTGTTATCGGGATTAATAAGGTTCAATTTACTAATGAAGATCAGCAGAAAAATTTTTATGCCATCAAGCATACTCAAGAGGTCTTTAAGAATTTAATTCCACTGATTTTAGAAGAAGCTAAAAATGGCAATAGTCATGATTTGTGTAAGCAGCCTTTATGCCAGCTATTTCTGATTGACTTGATGAAGCTTGAAGATTTTTCTGTGGAAAATGTTGACAATAAACGGCTGAACAAAGATGGCGCATTTATTAAGGATTATATCGACCATCATTTTAAAGATCAGATTAGTTTGGAATCGATTAGCAACAGTCTACATTTAGATAAGTATTACATCATTCATATTTTTAAACAGACCTACAATGATACACCGATGAATTATCTGTTGAAGGTTCGCCTGATGAAGGCCAAGGAATTGTTGATTAATACCGATTATTCAGTCGCCGAAATTGCCGAAATTGTCGGCTTCAGTTCGCAATCCTATTTTAATCAAGCCTTCAAAAAGGCCTATTCGCTAGCACCGGGCAAATATCGGAAACAAGAAAAAATAATTGCGAATTTTATTTAGGAATATTATGAAATATTACTCTTTTGGAAATTGACCAATATTTCTAAAAAAGAGTGCAACTTAACTAAATAAAACGCTTACACGTTATGTTATACTGAATTCATCAAAGGGGGTAAAACTTTATGAAAAACAAGAAAATCTTATCTTTATTGGCATTATCAGCAACAGGAGTTTTATTGGCAGCATGTGGCGGAGGCAGTGACAGTGGTAGCAGTACTGACAGTTCTGGCGGAAGTTCAAGTGATAAAACCGTTGTGAAGGTAGCCGCTTTAGAATCTGCTTATGGGGCTGACATGTGGGCTGAAATTGAATCCGCTTACGAGGCAGAAAATCCAGATGTAGACATTGAGCTTACTACTGACAAAAAATTAGAAGATGTCATCAGCCCTGATATGAAGGCCGGCAACTATTCAGATGTTATTTTGTTAGCAACTGGCCGGGAAGCCGGTTTAACAGAAACCTTTATTAAAGATAAAAACTTAGAAGACTTAACAGATGTTTTTGATATGACAGTGCCGGGAGAAGACGTGACAGTCAAAGAAAAATTAATTCCTGGTTTTATCGACACGTTAGCAACAAATCCTTATAACGATGGCAAAACCTATTTAGCACCAATGTTCTACTCACCAACTGGTTTGTTCTATAACTCAGGCTTATTAGAAGAAAAAGGCTGGGAAGTGCCAACTACTTGGGATGAAATGTGGGAATTAGGCGATAAAGCAGCCGCTGAAGATATTGCTTTATTCACTTATCCAACCACTGGTTACCTAGATTCCTTCTTCTTTAGCTTATTACCAGCAGTTGGCGGGCTCGATTTTTATAATGATGCAATGTCTTATGTTGATGGAACTTGGGCTTCAGCTGATGCTACCGAATCCTTCGACATTGCGACTAAATTAGCATCTTACACAGCTGAAACAACACCAGCAAATGCTAATGACCAAGACTTTACTAAGAACCAACAAATGATTTTAGACAATCAAACAATCTTTATGCCAAATGGAACTTGGGTAGTTGAAGAAATGAAAAATGCACCAAGAGCAGATGGTTTTGCTTGGGGCATGACTGCTTTACCAGCAGCAGAAGCTGGCGGCGACCAATATTCTTACACATTCTTTGAACAAATGTGGATGCCAACTGGTGCTGAAAACAAAGATGGCGGGAAAGACTTCATCGCTTGGATGTATTCAGATGCAGCGGCAGATATCTTTGCTAAATCCGGCGCCGTTCAACCAATCGAAGGCATGAGTGATAAATTAACTGGCGACAATCAATTGTTCTACAGTATTTATGACAATGGCGCTAAAGCAGTAATGGGCGGCTTTGAAAACACTGCGACTGTTGAAGGCGTCAGCGTGCGGGATACGTTATTCGGTACTTATGATTCAATCGTAAGTGGCACGAAGACAGAAAAAGAATGGCAAGATGATGTTATTAGTGTTACCGATCAATTGCGGGAAGCAGCAGAATAATAGCTGAATAAGTTTGAAAGTGGCTGTGACTTTAGTCAACAACCCTTAATGATTCGCGAATTTTCATAAGTGTATTCTTAGCTTGTTGGCCTTTTGCGGCGAGTAGCCACTGCAATGCAGAGGGGCAAAGCACTGACTTCGGGAAACAATTATTAAGGCGACTGGCGTCACAGTCCCTTTTTATGAAAAAAGGTGGGATTCAGATGAAAAGAAATAAAGAAAAAAGAATATTTATGGCTGTTTGCCTGGTCCCGGCAGTTTTATTAGTCTTAATTTTTATGTTTTATCCAACGTTGAATGTCTTCTATATGTCCTTGTTTAAATGGGGCGGTTTTTCACCGGATAAAACCTTTGTCGGCTTAGACAACTTTAAGACGCTGCTTGGGGATATGCAATTTATTCGTTCTTTCCAAAATACGCTGGTCTTAATCGTGCTTGTCACGGTCATTACCTTGAGCTTAGCACTCATTTTTGCGGGGATTTTAACCCGTGTGAAATTTAAAGGCGAAAATTTCTTTAGAATTGTTTTTTACATTCCGAATATTTTGTCAATCATTGTCATTGCGGCAATTTTTTCCGCAATTTACGATCCAGAACGGGGCCTATTGAATTCATTGTTCAATTTGAAAACTCTGTGGCTCGGAGACCAAAATATTGTCATTTATTCCGTTGCTGGCGCTTTGATTTGGCAAGCAATCGGTTATTACATGGTCATGTACATGGCCTCCATGTCGGCGATTTCTGAAAGTGTTTATGAGTCAGCGTCTTTAGAGGGGGCTGGGGCGATTCGTCAATTCTTTTCCATCACGCTGCCTTTGACTTGGAACACGATTTCGACGACGTTAACCTTCTTTGTGATTTCAACCATCAATTTGTCCTTCCAGTTAGTCAAAGCGATGACTAGCGGCGGACCGGATGGATCAACGGAAGTATTCTTAAGCTATATGTATAAACAAGCATACACCAATTCATCATACGGATACGGGATGGCTATCGGGGTAATTGTCTTTACCTTCTCCTTCACTTTATCTGCTGTCTTGAAACGGATTACTAAACGACCAATTTACGAATTGTAGAAAGGAGACTGGCTTATGAGTAAGGGAAATAAATTATATAAAATTTTTGTCTACGTGGCATTAATTACATTAGCAGTCTCAATTCTGATTCCGATTGCTTGGGTATTTTTAGCGTCAATTAAAGAAAATGCAGAGTTTTATGGCAACCCTTGGGCGATGCCAAAAGGCTTTTATTTCCAAAACTTTGTCGATGCCTTTGAAAAAGCCAATATGGGAGCCTATTTAATTAATTCCTTCTTGGTGACTTTCTTAGCTTTGGCGATTTTAGTCGTGGTCGCATTACCAGCGGCCTATGTCTTGGCCCGTTTTAAATTTAGAGGCCAAGGATTTTTAAATAATTTATTTATGATGGGTCTGTTTATCAACGTCAACTACATTGTGGTTCCAATCTTTTTGATGTTATTAGACGGGGATAATTTCCTGAGAAATCTGACGGGCAATGGCTTCTTTTTAAATAATCTGTTTGTCTTAGCCTTGATTTATGCAGCAACGGCGCTGCCATTTACCATTTATTTATTGTCCAATTACTTCCGCACCTTGTCTTCAGCCTATGAAGAAGCGGCTTATATTGATGGGGCGGGTTATTTTTCCACCTTTATTAAAGTCATGGTGCCTTTAGCAAAACCAAGTATTATCACAGTTATCCTGTTTAACTTTTTAAGCTTCTGGAATGAATATGTCATCGCCTTAACCTTGATCACTCAAGATGACAAGAAAACTTTGCCAGTTGGCTTGATGACCTTGATGACTGGTCAGCGGGCAGCTGCTAATTACGGCCAAATGTACGCTGGATTGGTAATTGTGATGCTGCCAACCTTAATCCTTTACATGATGGTTCAACGTCAATTAACCCAAGGCATGACCGTCGGCGGGAACAAAGAATAAGATTAACCTGAAAATTTGATTGGCTTCAGCAATTAAGAGGTGCGCCTTGTCTTGAACTTTCTAAATTATTTGCAATCAGCATTGTTTAACAGCGGGAATTTAGGACGAAATTCAACTGGATTGTCGCTAGAGGCTCAGCTAATTTGCGAATTAAAAAAAATTTGAGGCAGCTGACCAATCATTTTCTTAAAACCAAGTAGGAGGAGCAAACGCCATGAGTAAAGGACGCGTAACGATTCCCAGTGAAGCCAATTTCTTTGAAGAAACAAAGCGCTTAATGGAGCTGTGGGGTGCAGATGCCATTCGGGATAGCGATGGCACAAAATTAGATGAACAATTAAAAACGATTGGGGCCAAAATTTATACGACTTATTTTGTCGCCCGCAGTCATAATGAGTTTATTGAAAAATTTCCAGAAGAAGCTCAACAGATGTATCTGATGAGCGAACGGACGCTGGCGACTGAGACTAAATTAGTGATTGACATTACTAAAGGTTACTTGACTGAACAAGTTACACCAAATCCGGCAGTCGATGTCAAAAAATATTGGGAAGTGATTGACCGAACCGCTGGTGAGGTAGTTGCTGTTGAGCAGTGGCAGGTGTCGGCTGATTTCACAGAAGTGACAATTCAAAATACCATTCCTTATCATGAATATACAGTGGCCTATTTGGCTAGTATGATTTGGGATCCGACGCAAATGTACAATCACATCACCAACGATTGGGGAGACAAGCCCCATGAAATTCCCTTTGATGTGCGACAACCGCAATCCAATCAATTTATGTCCAGCTATTTAGAAAAATGGCTGGCGGAAAATCCTGATGTCAACGTGGTGCGCTTCACGACCTTCTTCTATCATTTTTCTTTGGTATTTAATAATCTTAAAAAGGAAAAATTTGTTGACTGGTTTGGCTATGGGGCGACGGTTTCTGTCAAAGCTTTAGAGGATTTTGAAAAAGCTAAAGGCTATGCGTTGCGTCCAGAAGATTTTGTCGACGAGGGCTATTACAATTCAACCTTTAGAGTGCCGAGTCCAGCCTATCTGGATTACATTGATTTCATTCAAAAATTTGTGGCGGATGAAGCCCGCAAATTAATTGAAATCACCCACGATGCCAATCGGGAAGCGATGATGTTTTTAGGGGACAACTGGATTGGTACAGAGCCTTATGGCAAATATTTTGGCGACATCGGTTTGGATGCCGTTGTGGGTTCAGTCGGCAACGGCACGACCCTGCGGATGATTTCAGAAATTCCCCATGTAAAATATACAGAAGGCCGCTTTTTGCCATACTTTTTCCCAGATACTTTTTACGAGGGCAATGATCCGACGATTGAAGCCAAGGAAAATTGGCTGACGGCACGACGGGCAATTCTACGCAAGCCGGTGGATCGTATCGGTTATGGCGGCTATCTTAGCTTAGCCAATCAATTCCCTAAATTTGTCGATTATGTGGGAGAGGTGACCGAAGAATTCCGCAATATTTACGATAAGATTGCTGGTAAAAAAGCTTATACGGGTGTGACGGTCGGCGTCTTGAATGCTTGGGGCAAGCTTCGCTCGTGGCAAACTCATATGGTCGCCCATGCTTTATGGTACAAACAAATTTATAGCTACACGGGTATTTTAGAATCTTTAAGTGGTCAAAAAGTCAACGTAGTCTTTATGGATTTCGAAGATGTAAAAAATGGCGCCTTGAAGGATGTCGATGTAGTTATCAATGCCGGCATGGCCGGCACCGCTTATTCCGGCGGTGACAAGTGGCTGGATGCAGAATTAGTCGCACAGCTAACTAAATGGGTGGCAGACGGCGGCGGTTTTGTCGGCGTCGGTCAACCGAGTGCCGCTTTAAAAAATGGCCGTTTCTTCCAAATGGCCCACGTCTTAGGTGTCGATCAGGAGCTTGGCTTTAGTTTGTCCACGGATAAATATTTCAAAGCCACTAGTGTCGATAGTCAAATTGATGTCTCGCAATTTACCGATGGCGAGCCAGTATGTCACATCTATTCGCTGGCAGCTGACACGGAAATTTTGCTGGAGGATCAAGATGATATCAAAATTTCAGTTCATGATTTTGGCAAGGGTAAAGGCATTTATCTTTCCAGTCTGCCTTACACAACGGAAAATGCTCAGCTGTTGTTAAAATTATTGTTTAAAGCGGCTGGCAAGTCTGCTGAATTGTATCAATGGTACGCGGAGAATCCGGCGATGGAAATTCATTATTATCCAGAGGTGCAGGAATATGCTATCGTCAACAATACCGACCTGCCGCAACGCTCAGTCATCTATGTCGATAATCAAGTGAAAGTTGTAGAATTAACGGCCGGCGAGATTCGATGGGAGGCAAGCAAAGATGAAAACAATCATTAAAGTCATTTTATTCTTTGTCTTTTTAGCGATGATGATTATGGGTCAAAAACACGTAGGCTATCCCGGCCTCGGTGTAATGATGCTGGGACTCATCGGCTTATTAGGACTGTTGTGGGATTACAACCGCAAATATCAATAATAATAATACAATCACATTAATCGAAGTGGCGCTTCTACCCGCCACTTTCCATTATACTTTGGCTCAGGAAGCCGCCCCCTTTTTTACAGAAGGCTTCCTGGGTCCTTTTTGTTTTCAATCAGTGTTGCTGAAATAAAATCAGGTGCGTAATTTAAGCAGCGGTCCCGTTTTTTTTTGAAGGCGATTTTTTCCTTAAGGGGTTATAGAATTCTAAGAAGTGAAAAGCTGAGTGTATCAAAGTTTTTTTGCGGAAATTTTGCATTAAAAAATCTTCTGGATTTACTGATGAGTAGTAGTTTGCAATTGCCAAAATAGTTTTGAACAGGAAACAGGGCTTCAGTCACAGTTTTTTCACAGGCAAGTGCTATAATTTAGAAAAAGCAGCTCTTTAAAAACTAGCAGAGAGAAGTGGTTCAAATGTTAGAAATTCCTTCAACACCGGAAACCGTACGGGTCGGCTATTTAGATCCGACGGCGGCAACCATTGCTGAGGTTGCCAGCGGGACGACTGTCAGTTATGTCAATACTTGGACTCATTGGGGCAACGGGGCGACTTACGGAATGAATTTTGCCGAGCGGGAGCCTTTGCGACATCAATTTCCGAAGGGCCCTTTTTCAATGGTAGGGCCAGTCAGTGTGACGGATGCACAGGTCGGTGATACCCTTGAAATTAAAATAAAAAAGCTGCGGCCGATTAGCTGGGGTTGGAATTCTTTTCCCTTAGGCGTTGGGGCATTGCCAGCGGATTTTACTGAACCTTATCTGCACTATTTTAAATTTAACGAGGCTAGAACCCATACTCATTTTGTCAAAGGGGTAAGTTTTCCGCTAAAAACTTTTTTAGGCTATGTAGCACTTGAACCGGCCGGTGATGAGGAAACTAGCGGCAATTTTGCAGGGAAATTTGGTGGCAATTTGATTTATCCCGACTTAGGCGTAGGCACGTCATTATTTTTGCCGGTTTTAAAACCCGGCGGTCGGTTGTGGATCAGTAATGTTAATGCTCGGCAGGCAGGGGGCGTGGTGGACCAAACCGGTATCGAAACCGCTGCTGAACGGATTGATTTGGAATTAAGCCTGCATAAAACGACAATTGATTTTCCAATTGTCGAAACGCCAACTCATTGGGTGGTCTTTGGCTTTTCCGATGACAATTTAGATGAGGCCTTGGTTAATGCCGTCAGAAATGTGATCAGTTGGTTGTCTGGGGCAACAGACTTAGATAAATCAGAAGTCTATGCGCTCTCCTCCATGTTAGTCAATTTTGAGGTTAATCAGTATGCCAATCAGACTCATAGCGCCTATGCCACCAAGCCGCCTAAAGCTGTACAGGCGTTGATTCCGAGAGATGTTTTTGACCAACATCTACAAGCACAAATCAATATTTCCTTGAGGGGAGTGGCCAAGAATGACTGACTTTGAATTGATTACCAATTTAATCAACCAAGCTGACCAATTAGCCAGCGAAAAAAATGTTGCCGCCTATCTGCAATTGTTCACGGAAAACGGAGCGATTACCGGCGCTGAAGGAACTGCACAGGGCCAAGGGGATTTGGAAAAGTTTTTAACGAAGACCTGGGAAAAAGAACCTTTGACCCAACACTTGACAACTTCTGTTATAATAGAAGACATTAGTGCGACCAAGGCCCATGCTAGTTCGGCTTTGCTGATTGTCGATGCGAAAAAGCTAAAAATTCTCGGCGTCAATCAAGTAGAGCACACCTTAGTTAAACAAAATCAGAAATGGCAGTTTAGTCACCGCCTTATCAAGTGACTAGGAAAAACCAGATGGCTGTCGGATAGATGGCCCTCTGGTTTTTTATTTGCAAAAGCTGAACCACAAGGGTTAACTGCAAGCGGAAAAAAGCTCAATGCAAACAAAACTTTTTCCCGGCAAAGCAGCGGGCCAAAAGAATTTTTAAGAAGTTTTAAAAACATTGCTTACAGCGGCAATATGCGTTAAAGTAGGAAAGAACCGTGAAACATTTTTTTGTTTCACAGAAGAAAGGAACGACTATGACACCTGAAGAATTTCGTCAGCAAATGACCCAGCAAGGCTTTACCTTGAGCGAGCGGCAGATGGACCAATTCCAGCAGTATTTTCAATTGCTGGTAGAATGGAATGAAAAAATAAATCTGACCACGATTACCGCTAAAAATGATGTCTATCTCAAGCATTTTTATGATTCGGTGATGACGGCCTTTACACCGCAATTTTCTGGTACAGGAAGTCTTTGTGATGTCGGCTCTGGTGCGGGCTTTCCTAGTATTCCTTTAAAAATTGTTTTTCCGGATTTGCAGATTACGATTGTCGATTCTCTTAATAAACGAATTAATTTTCTAAAAACAGTCGCAACGAGCTTGCAACTGGAGGGCGTGTTTTTGTACCACGACCGCGCAGAAACCTTTGGTCAAAATAAGGCGTTTCGTGAGAGCTTTGATTTTGTGACTGCCAGAGCGGTGGCCCGTTTAAATGTATTGGCGGAATTATGTTTGCCGTTAGTCAAAAAGGACGGCTACTTTTTAGCTTTAAAGGCGGCTAAAAGCCAAGAGGAATTGACGGAGGCGAAGCCGGCGATTGCTTTATTGGGGGGCAAAGTCATTGAAGAAATTGACTTGGCATTACCACAAACGGGAGATGAGCGGCATATTTTGGTGATTCAAAAGAAAAAAGTCACCCCGAAGAAATATCCCCGTAAGCCCGGTCAGCCGAATAAGCAGCCGCTTCAATAATTTTTTTACATTTTTGGATTAGACGCATTTATTCACGGGGATAAATGTTTACATAGCAGTGACGTGACATCAATATAGGAGGACGTAGAAAATGGCACGAATTATCTCAGTAGCGAATCAAAAAGGCGGTGTGGGAAAAACCACCACGACAGTCAATTTAGGGGCTTGTCTGGCGTATAATGGCAAGCGGGTTTTATTGGTAGATATTGATGCTCAGGGCAATGCCACTAGTGGTATCGGCGTGCGCAAACCTGATGTCGCCCAAGATATTTACGACGTCTTGGTGAATGAAACGCCGATTAGAGAAACGATTTTACCGACTTCCCGGGAAGGGTTGTCAATTGTACCGGCGACCATTCAGTTGGCAGGTGCGGAAATTGAGTTAACTTCTATGATGGCCAGAGAGACTCGTTTAAAAACAGCTTTAGCGGAAATCAGCGATGATTACGATTATATTTTGATTGATTGCCCGCCTTCATTAGGGCATTTGACGATTAATTCTTTTACGGCCAGCGATTCAATTTTGATTCCGGTTCAGTGCGAGTATTATGCTTTAGAAGGGTTAAGCCAGTTGTTAAATACGATTCGCTTGGTTCAAAAACATTTTAATCCAGAGCTGAAAATTGAAGGAGTGCTGTTGACGATGTATGACGCCCGCACAAATTTAGGGGCGGAGGTCGTTGAAGAAGTCCGCAAGTATTTTAGAGAAAAAGTCTACGACACAATTATTCCCCGCAATGTCCGTCTGTCAGAAGCACCGAGCCATGGTTTGTCGATTATCGATTACGATATCCGCTCCCGCGGGTCCGAGGTTTACCTATCATTAGCAGAGGAAGTGTTAGCCCATGAGTAAAGGAAAAGGTTTAGGTCGTGGAATTGATGCCTTGTTTGAGAATTTTGCTGATTTGGAAAATGTCGACGTGCAAAAAGAAGAAGTCATCAATATTCCTTTAAGTGATTTGCGGCCGAATCCTTACCAGCCCCGCAAAACATTTGAAGAGGCTTCTTTACAGGAACTAGCTAACTCGATTGAACAATCGGGCGTCTTTCAGCCAATTATTGTCCGTAAGTCGGCGGTCAAAGGCTATGAAATTATCGCAGGCGAACGGCGCTTCCGTGCGTCCAAACTAGCCAACAAAGAAACCATTCCGGCCATCGTGCGGGACTTCACCGAAGAAGCGATGATGCAAGTGGCGGTGTTGGAAAATCTTCAGCGGGAGGATTTGAACCCGATGGAAGAAGCCGAAGCCTATGACATGCTGATGAAAAATTTAAAGCTGACGCAGGCGGAAGTGGCGGAGCGCTTAGGTAAGAGCCGCCCGTACATCGCCAATTATTTGCGGCTATTGACCTTGCCTAAGTTTGTGAAGGATATGGTTCAAGAGCAGCGCTTGTCGATGGGACAGGCTCGGACTTTATTGGGCTTGAAAAACAAAGACTTGATTGTTAAATTAACCAATCGGGCCATCAAAGAAAATTTGACGGTGCGACAATTGGAACAAATTGTGACGGACTTAAATGAAAACAAAGAAAAGCCTAAAAAGAAAACGCCGCGTCTGGTAAAGGAAAAACCTTATTACCTGAGGGAGAGCGAAGAACGCCTGATGGATAAATTCGGCACCAATGTTGAAATCCAAGAAAAAGAAGGCAAGGGCCGCATTGAGATTGAATATTTATCCGCCTCTGATTTAACACGGATTTTGGATATTTTAGATGTCCATTTTGACGATGAGGCTTAAAGTAAGAAAAAGATAAATTTTTGCGGTTTTATAATGAAAAAGGAGGAGTCCTCATGTATGATTTAGGGGATGTCGTCGAAATGAAAAAACCCCACGCTTGTCAAACCAATCGCTGGGAAATCATTCGGATGGGGGCGGATATCAAAATCCGCTGTCTGCATTGTCAGCATATTGTCATGCTGACTCGACGAGACTTTGAAAAGAAATTAAAAAAAATTCTAGAGAAAAAAGAGAAAGAGTGAAGAATTCATGGCATTAACTGCTGGTATCGTTGGCTTGCCGAATGTCGGTAAATCAACGTTGTTTAACGCAATTACAAAAGCTGGAGCAGAAGCAGCAAATTATCCTTTTGCAACGATTGACCCGAACGTCGGTGTGGTAGAAGTTCCTGATGAACGCCTGCAACGCTTAACAGAACTAGTGCATCCGAAAAAAACAGTGCCGACAACTTTTGAATTTACCGATATTGCCGGCATCGTCAAAGGCGCCAGCAAAGGCGAAGGTCTGGGGAATCAATTCTTAAGCCACATTCGTCAAGTGGATGCCATCTGTCATGTGGTTCGCTGTTTTGATGATGATAATATCACCCACGTCGAAGGTCGGATTGATCCTTTAGCTGATATTGACACGATTAATTTGGAATTGGTGTTGGCGGATTTAGAATCTGTCAACAAGCGCTATACTCGGGTGGCCAAAGTTGCCAAGACTAAGGATAAAGACGCCGTTGCTGAACTGGCTATTTTAGATAAAATCAAACCAGTTTTAGAAGAAGGTATTTCTGCCCGCAGTATTGAATTTACAGAAGAAGAAGAAAAATTAGTTAAGAGCCTGTTTTTGTTAACGACAAAACCAGTTTTATATGTTGCTAACGTTGCCGAAGATGAAGTGGCGGACAGCGACAGTAATCATTATGTGCAGGAGGTCCGCAATTTTGCGACTTCTGAGAATGCTCAAGTAATTGTTGTCAGCGCCAGAGCGGAAGAAGAAATTGCTGAATTAGACGATGAAGACAAAGCTGAATTTTTAGAAGCGTTAGGCATTGAAGAATCTGGTTTGGATCAATTGATTCGAGCAGCCTATGATCTCTTAGGCTTGGCGACTTATTTTACCGCCGGCGAACAAGAAGTGCGGGCTTGGACCTTCAAAAAAGGCATGAAAGCTCCGCAAGCAGCAGGGATTATTCATTCTGACTTTGAACGGGGCTTTATCCGAGCAGAAACAGTTTCCTACGATGACTTGAGTCATTATGGCAGCATGCATGCGGCAAAAGAAGCCGGCAAAGTTCGTTCTGAAGGCAAAGAATATGTCGTTCAAGACGGCGATGTTATGCTCTTCAGATTTAATGTGTAAAAACGCGGGCACTGAGGGCTATTCTATGCTAGAATAGGCTTTACGAAATCCTGTCGGCTTGTTTGTGAAAGGGGAACAAAGAATGGAACCAGAGAAGTTACGTGAATTTGTTAGCGAAAATCGTCAATGGGAAGAACAATTGACGAAACGTAACGAACAATATATCTTTGACTTAAAAAAATCAATGAATGCGGCAAATTTATCAGAAGCAGATCAGGCGGAAGCGTTGCATGACATTTTGCCCACCTTGGTGGAAGGTCAGAAAAAAGGCATCACAGCCCGTCAATTATACGGTACAGTTTCAGAATCAGTGGAACAAATTATGAACAAACCCAAAGAATCAAAAGTCAGCGCACCTGTCATGATGTGGCTGGACAATTTCTTATTATTCTTAGGAATTTTCGCTGCCATCTTTGGTTTGATGAATCAATTTGCCGCTTCCAGCAACAGTGGCAGCTTCGGCTTAGTCACTTTGATTGTCGGTGCAGCAGCTGGGGGATGGGTGATGTATTTAATGTACAAATACGTTTACCAATATGACCGTCCCGGTGCTGATAAAAGTAAAAAACCTAAAATGTGGAAGTCCATGCTCTTGATGGTGGGAGCCACACTAATTTGGTTAGTCGCCTTTACAGCTTCTGGTCTTTTACCAGCTGTCATTAACCCAGTATTAGATCCAATCGTTATGTTAGTGCTAGGTGCTGCCGTGTTAGGTTTGCGCTGGTACCTGAAAAAACGCCTAGGCATCGTCGGCATGTTCTCGATGCGTTAAGCAGGTAATAAAAATTTTATATTGAAATAGAATCCAAAATTCTTTTTTCGCAGCTGTTGAGTGGAACAACTGCAAGGAGGGTTTTGGATTTTTTTGTTGGCGACTGCTCTCTGAGAGGATAAAGCGTTTTTCCCCATGATTTCTAAAAATAGTCCTAGATTTTCATGAAAGTTTTATCGGCTTTCTTGACAAGACTTTAAAAAGCTGATATGTTTTTTGTTAAAAAATTAATAGGGAGAGGTTCACAATCATGTCAAACTGGGAATCAAAATTTGCTAAAAAAGGCTTAACCTTCGATGATGTTCTACTTATTCCAGCTGAGAGCCACGTCTTGCCAAATGATGTCAATATGGAAGTGCAATTAGCGCAGAATATCAAATTAAACATCCCTATCATCAGCGCCAGTATGGATACCGTGACGGACAGCAAAATGGCGATTGCCATGGCCCGCCAAGGCGGTTTAGGGGTTGTTCATAAAAATATGAGCATCGCCGAACAAGCGGATGAAGTTCGCAAAGTTAAACGCTCTGAAAGCGGCGTTATCATCGATCCTTTCTTCTTAACTCCAAGCCATTTAGTTGCAGATGCAGAACATTTAATGAGTCGCTATCGCATCAGCGGTGTGCCGATTGTTGAAACAATGGAAAATCGCAAACTTGTCGGTATTTTAACCAACCGTGATCTACGTTTTGTAACTGATTATCAAATTCCCATCAATGACGTGATGACTAAAGATGATTTAGTCACAGCTCCTGTCGGCACTTCTTTAAAAGACGCTGAGAAAATTTTACAACAGCATAAAATTGAAAAATTACCAATCGTCGATAATGACGGCGCATTAAGCGGCTTGATTACCATCAAAGATATTGAAAAAGTCATCGAATTTCCTAATGCAGCCAAAGATGAACACGGTCGTTTATTAGTGGCAGCAGCAGTCGGTGTGACTAGCGATACTTTTGAGCGGGCGGAGGCTTTATTAGATGCCGGAGCTGATGCAATCGTAATTGACACAGCTCATGGTCACAGCGCTGGCGTGATTCGCAAAATCGCTGAGATTCGTAAAACTTTCCCGAAAGCAACTTTAATTGCCGGCAATGTTGCCACAGCTGAAGGCACCAAGGCGTTATATGATGTCGGTGTCGATGTAGTCAAAGTTGGGATTGGACCGGGTTCGATTTGTACCACTCGGGTAGTTGCAGGTGTTGGTGTTCCTCAATTAACAGCAATTTATGATGCGGCTTCAGTGGCTCGTCAATATGGCAAAGCGATTATTGCCGATGGCGGTATTAAATTCTCTGGTGATATCGCTAAAGCTTTAGCAGCTGGCGGCCATGCCGTGATGCTAGGCAGCATGTTGGCCGGTACGGATGAATCCCCAGGTGAATTTGAAATTTATCAAGGTCGTCGTTTCAAAACTTATCGGGGCATGGGTTCCCTTGGCGCAATGGAAAAAGGTTCTAGCGACCGCTACTTCCAAGGCGGCGTCAATGAAGCCAATAAACTTGTTCCAGAAGGAATTGAAGGGCGGGTTGCCTATAAAGGCAGCGTATCCGATATTATTTTCCAAATGATTGGCGGCCTGCGTTCTGGTATGGGTTACGTTGGAGCAGCGAACTTAAAAGAATTACGAGAAGATGCCCAATTTATCCAAATGAGCGGCAACGGCTTGAAGGAATCGCATCCTCATGATGTTCAAATTACCAAAGAAGCACCAAATTATTCAATTGAATCCTAAACAGTAAACAAAAAGCTTGCAGCATAAGTTTCCTCAGACAGTCAGTTGTCGAGGAGCTTTTGCCGCAAGCTTTTTTTTGAATTTTTTTATACAGAGCAGCTCATTTTTACGAATGGGCAAGGGCATGGCGTTTCTTTTTAATATAGGAAGTCGGTGAGACGTTTGCATATTTGGTAAATGTGCGAATGAAATGAGAATCATCGAAAAAGTCCAACTTACCAGCAAGGTCTTTTGTAGTCTGGAGATTTTCCTCTTCAATTAAATTGATGGCGCGCCAAAAACGCAACACTTGAATAATTTCTTTGCTGGAGACGCCTAGAGTATCTTGAAAAATATTGCGAATTTGTCGGGCGGAGTAATTAAATTTTTCAGAAGCGGATTTTAACGAGGTGGTCTGGGAAACAGCGTAATCGATGAAATCGTAAATTAATGTCGGGCAGGAATAATAAAAAGTCGGTTGCAATAGAGTGATGACGGCTTCTGCCTGTTGGTCTAGAGGCAGGTCAAACAGCGGAATCAGCTCTTCAATTAGCTTTTGGTCGAGGTATTTATTCAAAGAAAACATTTTGTTTTTAGTATCGTTGTCAAAGCTATGGAATTTAACACTGCCTAAAGGGTTAAAACGAAGTGCGAGGTAACGATGGTTGGCTTGATAAGTAACCGTTCTTGAAATGGTATGTTTGCCAAAAAAAATCAGATTTAGTTTTTTTTCATTTGGCGGCAGTTCGAGGCAGAGGGTTTCAATCAGGTCCGGTAATAACTCAATTTGGATATCTTTTTTCCCTACGTGATAATCTTCAAATAAAATATAATTTAATTTCTCCTGCTGGGTAGGATAGTCAAAGATTTTCCAATAAGAGGCCCGGTGGGTAAATATCTTGGAGTGAAAGGGTTGCGAGAGCGTCAAAAAATCCTTCTTCAACAGAATAACCTCCTTTATCTGTTGCAATTCAATGGGGTCAAGACGGTCTTCACCTTAACTATAAGACATTAAAAAATAACAGTCAATCGAATATGTAGAAAAAATTGCCGTTTTTTACAATAAATGGATAGCGTTTTCATTTAAACTAAAAGTAAAGAATAGGAGGGGTTAAAATGATTCGATTTAGTGCACCGACAGCTATTATTTTTGGCGAAGGGGCTGTCTTAGAATTATCTGCTGAGCTAGAAAAGCTGCAAGCAAAAAGTGTGCTGGCAATCTATGACCAAGGAATTAAAAGTACGGGACTGATTGATACTATTTTGGGCCGCTTGATTGCAGAGGGCTTGACGATTTATCAGTTTGACCAAGTGATTGCCAATCCGACAGATGTCTCAATTGAAGCGGCTGCAAATGATTTTAAAGGAAAACAAATTGATGTGATTGTTGCAATTGGCGGTGGCAGTTCGATTGACAGTGCCAAAGCAATCAATGTGCTGTTAACAAATGAAGCGCCGATTCAACAATACGAAGGCATCGATCAAGTGCCTAATCCGACGGTGCCGCTGATTGCGATTGAAACGGCGGCTGGGACAGGCAGTGAAGTGACAAGCGTTTCGGTGGTAACCTGCACAAAACGGAAAAAGAAAATGGTGATTTCCGGCAAGTATACAACTCCGACAGTTGCGATTTTAGATCCTCAGTTGACGGTAGGCTTGCCGCCGCAAGTGACAGCTTCAACTGGTTGCGATGCCTTAACCCATGCGATTGAATCCTATGTTTCGACTTTAGCCAATCCATTCACGGAAATTCATTCATTAAAAGCGATTGAATTAATCTATCAAAATCTACCAACAGCGGTCAAGGATGGTCAAAATTTGACTGCCCGTTCCCGGGTTCTAATGGGCAGTACGCTGGCAGGGATGGCCTTCAACGTGGCAATTTTAGGAATTGCCCACTCGATTGCCCATCCATTAGGGGCTCATTTTAATGTTCCCCACGGCTTAGCCAACGCCATGGCCTTAGCAGAAACCGTTAAATACAATGCCCGCTTTGCCGCTGAGAAATATCAAAAAGTTGGCGTGGCAATGGGGTTAGGTGCTGATTGTCAGGCAGAAGATGTCGTCAAAGCTTTAGAAGAATTAAATGTGGAATTAAATATTCCAGCTTTAAACACGACGGGCATTCAGCGGGCTGATTTTGATATTATCGCAAAAGCTGCCATGGAAGAACCCAGCAATGATATGAATCCGGCTCCGGTCTCTTACGAAATGTTTATGGACGTGTTGGAAAAAATTTACGAAAAATAAGGAGGGAGCCTTATGATTGATCAAAAAATTTTGCGGGCCAAACAGGCGATGGCGGAAATTAGTCATTACACGCAAGAGCAGACGGATGCGTTAATCGCCGCAATTTCTGAAACAATTATCGCCAATGCAGAAATGCTGGCAAGAGAAGCGGTGGCTGAAACGAAGATGGGCCGCCTAGATCACAAAATTGGTAAAAATACAGTGGCGGGCACCAATTTGCCGACATTTTTAAAAGGTAAAAAATCGGTCGGTGTCATCAATCGTCTGCCTGAGCTGGGACTTGTGGAGATTGCCCACCCGGTCGGTGTCATCGGGTCGGTGACGCCAACGACGAATCCAACGGTGACCTCTGTCGGTAATACAGTGGTTTCCTTGAAAGGACGCAATGCGATTATTATCTCGCCTCATCCACGAGCAAAGGCCACGACTATTCATACCGTAGAATTAATGCGAGAAGCGATTGCCGCTATCGGCGCACCGAAGGATTTAATTCAAATTATCGAAGAACCCTCTCAGGAATTAACTAAAGAACTGATGAGCAAATCAGATATGAATGTGGCAACCGGCGGCCCTGGTTTAGTTCATGCCGCTTACACTAGCGGCATACCATCCTACGGTGTGGGGCCGGGGAACACGCAAGGGATTTTGACAGAAGATTTTGATGTGGCGGCTGCCGTTGAGCTGAGTATCATCAGCCGTTCCTTTGACAACGGGCTGATTTGTGCCTGCGCCCAGACGATTATTTATCCAGAAAAACGGCAGGCGGAATTGCGCCAAGAGTTTGAAAAAAGAACCGCCGTCTATTTTGATCAGCCTGCGGATGTGGAAAAAATCCGCCGTGCGTTGTTTATTGATGGGCAGCTAAATCCTGCGGTGGTTGGACAAAGCCCACAATTTATTGGTGAACTGGCGGGATTACCGATTAAGGATGAGGCCGAAATTATCGTGGTCCAAATTGAAGAATTTGGAGCTGCCGATGTTCTCTGCCAAGAAAAAATGTGTCCGGTCTTAGCGGCGATTCCGTATCGGGAGTTTGCCGATGCTTTAGAAATTTGCCAAGCCAATTTGGAGGTGGCTGGTAAAGGCCACAGTGTTGCAATTTACAGTCACGATGATGATAAAATTTTACAATTAGGTTTGGCGATGCCGGTTTGCCGCATCATTGTCAATCAACCTAGTATCGATGCAGCCGGTGGTCCCGGTAATGGCTTAAATCCAACACCATCTCTAGGCTGTGGATCATGGGGAAAAAATATTATCTCTGAAAATTTACGCTACGATCATCTGCTAAATATTTCGCGGATTGCCTACCCGTTAGCGAGGGAAACTTATTAGCTTAAAAAGTTTAATAGGTTAGAAAGGAGCAGCTTATGGTTATTCACTCCTTTGAAGAATTGCGGCAGCGGGAGCCTCTTTCAAATCAGATTCAAACAGTTGGAGTCGTCGGGGCTGAAAGTGATGGGGTACTGGCGAGTATTTTAAACTATCGCCGACACAGGCCGCTAAATATTTTTTTGATTGGTCAAAGAGAGCCGGTGGATGCCTTAATAAAAAGGCATCCCGGTTTGGATAATTTGCAAGTAGCCTATGTTGATACTTTGGAGGCAGCAGCTACAAAAGCTGTAGAGTTAGTAAAAGCTGGTCAAATCAATTTATTGATGAAGGATCAGATTGCGACAGGAAAATTATTGCAGGCTGTTGTTGCAGAAGCGGGCATAAAAAAAGCAGCACTACTTTCCCATTTGGCCGTTTTAGAAAGTCCTTATTATCCTAAACTACTTTTTTTAACGGATAGCGGAATGCTGCCGGTGCCAACAATTGCTGAAAAGATTCAATTGACTAAGACGGCTCTCGGTTTTTTAAAAAAATTAGGTTACGCCCCTTGCCGAGCAGCCATCTTAGCGCCAGCTGAGGTTGTGCAGCCGAAAATTCCAGCCTCACTGGCGGCAGCAGCGGTCAAAGAAGCGTTGCAAGAAACTCCCGATGTTTTAATAGACGGTCCGCTTTCTTTAGATTTAGCCGTGAGTCCAACCGCAGTAGCAAAGAAAAAATATCAAAGTGCGGTGGCGGGACAAGCAGACTTGTTGGTTGCGCCGGATTTGACTGCCGGCAATTTATTGGGAAAGGCGCTGACCTCTTTAGGTGGGGCCAAAATGGCTGGCATCATCTTAGGCGCTGAAGTACCGATTGTGCTGACCTCCCGGGCGGCAGCTGCTGAAGAAAAAGAAAATTCGCTTTTTCTGGCTGCGTTATAAAGGAGGGCTGTCATGAAGACTTCAAATCGATGGATTGAATTAATAGCGGGCATCTTTGTTCTATTTAATCTGGGACTGATTTACAGCTGGTCGATTTTCAGTCGGCCGCTGAATCATTATTTTGGCAATGCTTGGAGTCAGGGACAGCTGGCGCTGGTCTTCACACTTTCAATGATTTTCTTTTGCATCGGCGGTTTTTTAAATGGCCTGCTGAGAAAAAATATAAAAAAAGTTTTAGCCGGCTCGGCCCTGCTTATCAGCGCTGGTTTTTGGCTGATTTCGCTGGCGGATACTCTTTCGCTTCCGCCGTTGTATCTGCTGTACGTTTGCTACGGCGTCTTGGGAGGTCTTGGAATTGGTCTGGCCTTTAACAGTGTGATTGCCAATGTCAGCCAGAAATTTAAAGAAAAACAAGGTCTGGCTTCCGGCGCGCTATTGATGGGTTTTGGTATTGGCAGTGTCTTTTTAGGCAGTGCTTGCGAAAAAATGATTGCCACATTCGGTGTACTGCCGACATTTCGTGCGCTAAGTATTTGGATTCTGATCAATGGCTTAATCGGCGTCATTTTTTTACATGACGCTTTGCCTACACAAGCTGAAGCCAGACTGGCGACAGGTCTGGCGCCGAAACAAATGCTCAAGCAGCCCTTATTTGGCTTATATTTTATCTGGGTAACTCTAGTGTCGGCAGCCGGTTTAATGGTGATTAACGATGCTGCCAATATTGCGCTGGCGGTCAACTTGAGTGCGACGATTGGGTTATTGATGCCTGCCTTCAGCGGCATTGGCAAATTAACTTTCGGTTATCTCTATGACCGGCTAAAAAGAAGCAGAACCATGCTTTTGGGAAGTTTATTTTTAGCGGTTGGCGGCTTTTGTCTAGCTGGCGGCAGCTACTTAGGCCAAGCAGCTTTAATTATCTTAGGCTTAATTTTCCTAGGGCTGAGCTACGGAAGCGGCTCAGCAATCACGGCAGCTTTTATCAGCCAGTATTACGGCTCAAAATTTTACGCTGCTAATTACAGCCTAGCGACGTTTAATTTAGTTTTTTTCAGCACTGATTGGCCCTAGTTTAGCTGTAAAGGTTGAAGTAAATTATGGAACATTTTATCTGTTTTTAGTCATTTTATTGCTGGCAGCGTTGGCATTCGTTTTATTACTGCTTATGAAGTTTATTGAGACAAAGGGTGAAAAAAATCGAGGAGGGGAAGTCTGTGGCAAAAAAGATTTTAGCAATTAATCCCGGGGCAACATCCACCAAAGTGGCCGTCTATGACCATGATAAATTGCTCTTTTCTGATGAAGTCATTCATGACTTGGCGACAGTCAATCAATTTGAGACCATTCCTCAGCAGCTACCGTTTCGGCTGGCAACCATTCATCAAATTTTAGAAAAGCAGCATATTCAGCTGACTGATTTGGATGCGGTTGTTGGTCGGGGTGGTGCCCTGCCTCCGGTCAAGGCAGGTGGCTACTTAGTCACGGAAAAAATGATGGACTATCTGCTTTATGAGACTATCAACCAACATGTGTCTAATTTGGGAGCTGTGCTGGCTTATCAATTGGCAGAAGAAGGTCAGGCGCTGCCGTTAGTTTACGACTGTGTTTCTGTCGATCAGATGTGGCCGATTTCCCGTATTTCCGGTTTAAAGGGAATGGAGCGCAAAAGTTTGGGCCATATTTTAAATTCCCGGGCCAGTGGAATCAAATACTGTCAGCAAAATGGCTTGGATTATCAAAAGCAAACTTTGATTGTGGTGCATATGGGGGGCGGCACGACAACTTCAATTCATGTAAATGGCGAAATTGCCGATTTGATTTCTGATGATGAGGGGCCGATGGCGGTAGAACGGACTGGTGGCCTGCCGATTCACCAAGTCATCAATTGGTGTTATCAGTATTCAAAAAAAGAAATGCTGACCTTTTACAAACGGCAAGGCGGCTTAGTATCTTATTTTGACACCAATGATGCTAGAAAAATTGAGGCCCGGATTACCGATTCGCCTCAGGGAAAAGTCATTTATGATGCGATGATTTATCAACTGGCCAAAGGAATTGCCAGTTTGGCAGCGCTAGTGGCGGGTCGCGTCGATCAAATTGTTTTAACCGGCGGCTTGTCATATTCGGCCTACGTGACAGCGGCCTTAACGAAACGAATTGATTTTATTGCGCCAGTCAGCCTTGAACCCGGGGAAAATGAGTTAGAGGCTTTGGCGATGGGGGGCCTGCGGATTTTACAAGAACAAGAAGTGCTCCATGAGTTTTAACAGATTAGTAAGCGCTAGAAATAATTTACAAAAAAGACATCAGCAAGCTGACTGCCTAAAAGCAGCCGGCTCGTTGATGTCTTTTATTAGTTTATCCAGCGCTTATAAAGCAGCTAAAATATTTTGAACAATATTGTCAACGGTTAAGCCGTTTTCTGCCAATAGTTCTGCTGGATTATAACGGTCATGAAACGCTTTTTTAAGACCATAAGTTTGCACCTTCAAATCAGAATTACCGAAGAAGCCGGCGACAGTTTGACCATAGCCGCCATCTAAAAGGCCGTCCTCGAGGGTCACAACTAATTGATGAGTTTGCTTCAAGCTGTTCAGTAATACTTGATCAAGACCTGAAATAAATTTAGGATTGATGATGGTGGCATGGATTGCTGCAGTTTCTGCCAGCTTTTCAGCGACAGCTGCAGCTAATCCATAAAAATTACCGACACCAATCAAGGCAACTTGCGCCCCCACCTGTGAGATTTGATTTTTATAGAGTTGTCCGTAATCGGTTGTGTCAGGCAGGCCGGTTTCTATCAACGGGCCGACCGGCACACGAATAGCTACGGGATGTCCTGTTTGTTCGATGGACCAGTCCAGCATCGCCAAATATTCTTCCTTATTGGTTGGTGCTAGATAGACTAGGTTTGGAATATGACTTAGAAAAGGAATATCGAAAAAGCCGAGATGACTTTCATCATTCATAGCGCTGGCGGATGCCCCGTAAACTAAAATCGTTCCCGGTAAATCATTTAAGGCCAAATCATGGGAAATTTGGTCAAAGCTTCGCTGCATAAAGGTTGAATAAACCGCCCAAACTGGTTTGGCGCCATTTTTCGCAAGACCAGCTGTCATGGTTGCGGCTTGTTCTTCAGCAATGCCGACATCGACAAATTGTTTGCCGGCCTGCAAGCGTTGTGCTTGGTTGAATAAAAGCATCGGCGTACCGGCGTTGACAGCGACAACGGTTGGATCTGCTGCCATTTTTTCTAAGAGAAAGTCTGTCGTCACGCTGCTGTAAGTTGCTTCACTGCTTGCGGCAGCTAAGTATTCGCCGGTTTCTAAACTAAAAGGGCCACCGGCGTGAAATTTTTCCCGATTGGCTTCGGCATAAGAGAAGCCTTTGCCCTTCAGTGTGTGGATGTGCAGCAAGACCGGGTGCTGGCTGTCTTTAACTTCTTCAAATAAAGCAATCAAGGCAGTTAAATCATTGCCATTTTCTAAATAATAATAATCGAAGCCTAATGCTTTAAAGAAATTATCTTTAGCTTGGCCGTTGGAATTTCTTAAATCCCTGAGATTTTTGTAAAGGCCGCCAAAATTATCGGCAATGGATTGGTCATTATCATTAACGATGACAATCGTGTTGGTGTCTTGTTCAACAATATTATTCAGCCCTTCATAGGCTAAACCACCAGAAAGTGAGCCGTCGCCAATCACAGCGACGACATTGCTGGTCTCTTTTTTCAAATCCCGGGCCTTTGCCACACCGTTTGCTAAAGACAAAGAAGTCGAGGTATGACCGACGGTAAAGAGGTCGTGCTCGCTTTCTTTTGGATTGGTGTAGCCGGAAACATCATCATAGTGAGCCGCATCGGTGAAGGCTTGGCTGCGCCCCGTCAGCATTTTATGGATGTAAGATTGATGGGAAACATCAAAGATAAATTTATCTGTTGGTGAATCAAAAACATAGTGCAGGGCGACAGTCATTTCAACCACGCCTAAGTTGGGACCGTTATGCCCGCCGTGGCTGCTGATTTTTTCTAATAGCGCAGTCCGGGCTTCCACCACAAGAGCTGCCAATTCTGTTTGGCTTAATTTTTTTAAATCGCTGGGTTCTTGAATAGTCGTGATAATTTTTTCTAATAACATAAAAAAGCTCCTTTCCTTATGACTGCCATAGAATACAACTTGAACTGGACTCTAAGTCAAGCGGAAAATGAAACTTTTTTGATTTTTTTTGGAAAAGGGCGGCTGTCACTTAAAATAATTCCCAGCAACCTTCCTAATTGACCCCTCTGTCAATTACCCTTATTCTATTTGAGAAGGGGTGATTGTGTTATGTATTCCATGCTGAAAAAAATGATTACCGAAAAAGATTTGCGGCGCCAGATTTCCCTCTTGGAATTATTGCTGAATCATCCGCAAATAACCGCCAAGGAAATCGCTCAGCAGTTGAAGACGACTGAACGAACGGTTTTTTCTGATTTGCAGCTGATTCGTGAGCAGCTGCCAGCAGGCTGGCAGATTTCCGCTGACAGTCAAGGAATTCAGCTGATCTTAACGGAAAATCAGCTAGCCAATCAGCTGTGGGATTTGTTTTTGCCTCAATCCATCAGCATTCAATTGATTAAAGCCCTCTTCTTTGAAAAGGAGCTGGCCACCAGTAAATTTTTAGCAGAAAACGGCGTCTCCTTAGAAACTTTGAAACGCCATACAAATAAAATCAATCGGCAATTAAAGCCCTATGAGATTAAAATCAAAGTCTCAGCTAAAACTGCTGAGCTAATCGGAAACGAAAGCGCCGTGCGGATTTTTTTCCACCGCCTTTTGTTACCCTTCACCCATAATAATTATTTTTTTGAAGAGTACAGTATCCATGAGGGGCATTATTTTGATTATTTAAAAAAACTCAATCGCTCGCCTCTGGCTGTTGATACGGAGCAGATTTTTGGCGTCTGCTGGTTTTTTATCAATACGATTCGGGTCAAGGCCAATTGCCCGATTGACGAATTCAAGTTCAATCAAGCAGATTTTTTGTATCAACAGTATCAAACTTCTTTGGCTGCTTTGTATCAGCTAGAAGGTATTTATTTGCAGGAGGCGGAGCGTTTTTTTGCCTTTTTCTGCTTTTTAGAAAGCTGGAATTACAACAATAGCTTCGGGGCAGCGCTGGACTTAACTCAGGCTTATCCCCAGTTGGGTAACGTAGCAGAACAGTTAGCCAGTGAAATTACCCAGCGTCAGCAATTGGATTTTCAAAAAACGCAGTTAACCGAAAATCTGCTGTTACTACTTTTGAAATATAATGAATCCACCTGGCTGTCGGAACAATTCCAATTGGAGTATCAAGAACTGCTTGCAGAGCGAAAAGAACATGCTGCCAGCGATCAAAAGCTGCTGGCACTGATTGATTCAGTGGTCCATCTGGATAATCCGCTGTATTTATTAAATCTGATTTCCTTATTGGAACAGCAGGCTGTGTTTGCCGCTCGGCCGCAAGTGATGACCCTGTACTTTATTTTCCAAGGGGAGCCGGCGTGGAAAGCTTTTTTGCAGCAGGAATTGGCGGATGCTTTTGGTCGGCGGGTGAAATTAGTCAGTGTTGAAATTTCTCAGCTGACTGAGCTGAACTTTAATGAGAACGACATCGTTGTTTCTAATTTTCCTTTGGCACCTTTAGCAGTCGAAGTCGTTTATATTTCCAGTCTGCCAACCAAAAATGAACTGCGGCAGTTAACCGAGCTCACTTGGCAGCACTATTTATAAAACTTAATTCAGATCACTTGAGGTTTGGGACTGACGGCGGGTAATCCGTTTAGTCAGTCCTTTTTCGATTTCAACAATTAAAAAGAGTAAGGCAACATTGGCCAAAATAATTAATTGTTGGCCGCCACTCAAGGCAGTCGTTCCCATCCATTGCTGCATAAATGGCAGGTAAAGGACGGCACTTTGCAGCACCACTAAAATTGCTAGAGAGATAAACAGTGGTTTGTTCTGGAACAAGCCTTTATTAATCGAAGGCTCCGTCAGCTCACGACAGTTAATCATGTAAACGGCTTGTGCGACGACAATATTTTGTAATAAAATAGTCTGTTGCAGCAGCTGGCTGTCAAATTGCATAGCTAAAAAGTAGGCCGGCAGCATGATTAATAGAGATACATAGATGACTCTAAATAGACTGTAACCAGATAGAATGCCTTCATTGACAGGGCGAGGTGGCCGTTGCATAGTGTCTTGGCTGGCTTTTTCAAAACCTAGCGCATAGGAAAGGGTAATTGTCGTGACCATGTTAACCCATAAAATTTGAATCGGACTTAATGGTAAAGGCTGATTTAGTAGAAGGGCGATGATAACAATCAACCCTTGGGCTAAGGCGGTTGGTAAGAAGAAGTTAATGGTCTTCTTCAAGTTGTCAAAAATGCGGCGGCCTTCTTTAACGGCCTTAGCGATGGTATGGAAATTATCGTCGGCTAAGACCATATCAGCTGCTTGCTTACTGACCTCGCTGCCTTTAATACCCATAGCAATTCCGATGTCAGCTTTCTTTAAAGCTGGCGCGTCATTAACGCCGTCGCCGGTCATGCCGACAATCTCGCCATTATTTTGTAAAGCTGTCACAATCCGCAACTTATGCTCTGGAGTTGTCCGTGCAAAGACATCGACTTTTTTTACTTGTTGAGCTAATTCTTGATCGCTTAGATTGTCGATTTCAATACCTTGCAAAACTTTATCCGTGTGGCGCAGGCCAATTTCTTTCCCAATCGCTCGAGCTGTATCCTTATGGTCACCGGTAATCATCTTGACAGCAATTCCCGCCGCCTGACTTTCTTTGACCGCCTGAATTGCACTTTCCTTCGGCGGATCAATAATGCCGGCTAAACCGACAAAGTCTAAGTCTGTTAAATCTTCATGACTGAGTTCAGTTTTTGGAGCAACTTGTTTAAAGGCAAAGCCTAAAACCCGTTGACCTTTTTTGGCAAATTGTGTCGCTTGATTTTGCCAAGCCTGCTTTTCAGCAGTCGTTAAATTGGTTTTGTTCAGCAAGACTTCCGGCGCCCCCTTGACAAAAATCAGCGAGTGCTCGGCTTCAGCATGCAAAGTCGCCATATATTTATAGCTGGAACTAAAGGGGATTTTACTGGTTTGTGTTTTTAAACTAAGTTCTTCGCCGTGCTTTTCAACATAATGAAGCAGGGCTAATTCAGTGGGGTTCCCTTTTAAATCAGCAGCATTTTGCTGGTCAGAAAGTTTTAACTCTTGCGTATTGTTCATAATTTCCAGCATCAATGCATCATCTTGTGTGGCGGTCTCCACAACCGTCATTTCATTTTTTGTTAAAGTACCGGTTTTATCTGAGGCAATGACTGTCATCGAGCCCAAAGTTTCCACCGAGGGCATACTCTTAATGATGGCATTTTCATTGGCCATCTCCTTGACACCCATCGACAAAATCATTGTCAGGACAGCCGGCAAGCCTTCAGGAATCATCGCGACAATCAGAGCAATCATCGCAGAAAACATCAGCTGCCAGTCCATGCCATAGCGGAAGGTTGTAAAGAAAATCAAAAAGACAATCAGGGCGATAATCCCTTTGAAAATATTTTGATTCAATTGGTGCATTTTTTTAACGAGGGGTGTCGTTTGTTGTTGGACTGATTGCAAAGCTTGATTGATTTTACCAATCTCCGTTGTATCGCCAGTTTCCACGACAATTCCTAAAGCTGAACCGGCTTGAACTAAAGTACCAGTAAAGGCCATATTTTTCTGGTCGCCAGCCGGTAAGGAGTCGTTCAGCGTGGCGACATCTTTTTCCGCCGCCTCTGATTCACCAGTTAAAATGGATTCTTCAATTAATAAGTCGTGGCTCTCTAGTAAACGCAGGTCGGCCGGCACTACATCACCGGCCTTCAAGGTGACGATGTCACCTTGAACCAAATCTTCTGTCGGGACCGTCTGTTTCACGCCAGCCATTAAAATCACGGCTTCTTGCCCCATCATCTGCTTTAAACCGTCCAAAGATTCTTCCGCCTTACGCTCTTGCCAGTAGCTGACAAGACCGTTGACGATGACCACCAGTAAAATAATACTAGCTTCAACATAATCGCCGGTCGCAAATTTCAAAATTGCGGCGACCATCAAAACAATCATCAACAAATCTGTAAAATGCTTCAGAATTTTTTGCCACGTTTTCAGCTGCTTTTTTTCCGCCATTTTATTAGGGCCAGCTTTTTCTAAACGCTCTTTGCGTTCTGCCGGGGTCAAACCGCCTGCAGCTGTATGTAAATTCTCAATAATTTCTTGTCCAGGTAATTGATACCATTTCATGGACATTCCTCCTCTTTTTTTCTTGATAAGTCTATTATAGGGGGAAATGCTGCTTAGTATCAGGCGATAATTTCAGCGGGGTCTGAAATATTTGCGGCAGCTTTTGCGCTGATTTTTCCGCAAATCAGTCAGAGTTTCTTTGCTATACTTGACCTATTAGAAAAAATTTCAATTTAGACTGTTCACTTTTTAACAGTTCACTTGTTATATAGATGAAGGGTGGGGTGAGGATGAAGCTTGGGGGCTATGAGGATATTATTTTTCAATTGCTGCAAGAGGTAACTGGCTATTTAATAAAAATCGGTGCCGAGGTTGAAGATGCTAAAGATGTCACGCAAGAAACAGTGGTCAAGATGCTGGAGGTGGAGGCCGTGATTCCCCCGGAAAAAATCCGCCCGTGGTTTTATCGAGTCGCTCTGAATTTGTATTTCAATCTTTATCGGCAGACAAAACGCCGGCGGGAAATTTTACAGCTGCACTTCAATGAAGAATTTTATTCTGAAATGCCGCTACCTAATGAAGAACTAGAAACGGCCTTGAACCAGTTGGATTTAGCCAGTGCCAATCTGCTGATTTTAAAATATCATGAGGGACTCAGCCTGCAGGAGATGGCCTTTATTTTAAATCGCCCACCGGAAAGTATAAAAACGGCCTTGTACCGCAGCCGAAAAAAACTCAGACATTTAATGGAGGAATTGGGATGAACCTACAAGATCAAGAATTTAACAAATTAATCAAGCAATCCCGCAAGAAAAATTTCTGGCGGACCTTAGGCATCACGCTGGGTGTTTTAATTGTTGTGGTAATCTTGCCAGCGCTGTTTTTTTTGCAGCGCTATAATTATCCACCCTTTGGCGAACACCAAATCAGCGGTTTACAGGACAATCATGCCCGCGTGCAGGAAGGCGATTTAGGCGTTGCCAGTCTCTTATTTAATCAAAGCTATGATATTCAGTTTAATACCGATGCAAAAAGAATTAGTTTTTTTATTGAGACTTATGACCATGGCGAATTGAGTTATTCGGAACAAGTTTTTCACGGTGTCCCTGACATGAATGGTGTATTGAGTGGCACTATGAAATTTGGTATTTTGCGGGATGCCCAGACCCTTCTAATGAATTTGCAGGTGGGGGGTGCTACCATGAACTTTGAAAAACAATTTAGTGAATTAGGATTTGCAACGGATGACCAGCTAGCCACCATGTGGTATTTAGAAGAAGGTCCTTTAGAGCTGGACCAAAAGTATTATTTCTTTTATGGAAACAATACTGATCACATGCAGGGCGGTGGTGCAGAATCCTTTCAAGAAAATCTGCAGGATGAAACAATTCCGCTGGGGATTGTCTTTTACTTTATTTTAGAATAAACCAAAAACTCAACTGGAACAGGAGCTGTAACAGCCCTGGACCAGTTGAGTTTCTCTTTACGCTTCTTTTTTAATCACAGTCACGCCGCCCATATACGGCACTAAAGCTTCTGGAATCGTAACAGAGCCATCAGCGTTTTGATAATTTTCTAAAACGGCTGCGACGGTCCGGCCGACAGCTAAGCCAGAGCCGTTTAAAGTATGCAGGTAATTCACTTTATTATCGGCATCACGATAGCGAATCATTGCCCGGCGAGCCTGAAAGTCTTCAGTATTAGAGCAAGAACTAATTTCCCGATACATGTCTTGAGCGGGAATCCAGACTTCCAAATCATAGGTCTTAGCAGCACTAAAGCCCATGTCGCCAGTGCTTAAAATAATTACTCGATAAGGTAAGCCCAATTTTTGCAGAAGAACTTCGGCGTCATTGGTCATTTTTTCTAATTCTTCATAAGAATGTTCCGGGGTGCTGAATTTAACCATTTCAACTTTGTTAAATTGATGCAGGCGAATCAGCCCACGGGTATCTCTGCCGGCACTACCAGCTTCAGAACGGAAAGATGGGCTCAAAGCGGTGAAATAAACCGGTAATTGCGCTTCATCTAAAATTTCATTGGCAAAATAATTGGTCAAAGGGACTTCCGCTGTCGGAATTAAAGTCAAATCTGTTTCAGCCAGTTGGAAGACATCTTCTTTAAACTTCGGAAATTGACCGGTGCCAAACATTGATTGGCTGTTGACAATATAAGGAGTCATCATTTCAGTATAGCCCTGCTCATAGACGTGCTCATCCAACATAAAATTGTACAAAGCCCGTTCTAAGCGGGCGCCTAAGCCTTTGTAATAAACAAAGCGGCTGCCGGACACTTTAGCGCCCCGTTCAAAGTCAAGAATTCCCAAATCCTCCGCAATTTCCCAGTGGGGCTTTGGTTCAAAATCAAATTTGCGGGGTTCACTCCAGCGGCGAATTTCAACATTATCATCTTCACTTTCTCCCACAGGCACATCTGCATGGGGTAAGTTTGGCAAGGTCGTCGCAATATCGGTGATAGCTTCATCAATTTCCGCAATTTCCGTATCGAGTGTTTTAATTTCAGCGCCGACTGTTTTCATAGCGGCAATTTTTTCAGCGGCATCTTCTTTGGTCCGCTTTAATTGGGCAATTTCCTCAGATACTTGGTTCCGCTGCTTTTTCAATTCCTCTACGACAACTAATTTTTTCCGCCGAGCTTCATCCAATTCCATAAACTTGACTAAGACTTCTTCCTTCACTCCGCGGGTCTTTAATTTTTCAGCAACTTCTGTAAAATTCTGCCGTAAAACTTTGACATCTAACATTTCCATTCCTCCTCTGTAAAATAAAAAAAGCCACTCCATCCCATAAATCTTGGGACGAAATAGCTGTAATCGCGGTACCACCCAAGTTCAGCCGTAGCTGCCCTTGAAACAAAATAACGGTTGTTAACCGAGCTGACTTACTCATTGTTTTCGTCAGTGACCTTTAGAAAATGGATTCTTTTACTCCTGCTATTGGCTCGCACCTGCCGCCAACTCTCTAAAAACAGAAAATAAAGTACTAGTTTTCCAGTCATATATTAAGTTTAGTATAGTGAATTCCCACTAGCTTGTCAATTTCGAGTTTTAGGATTCTTCAATTTTTGACCCTGCTGTTTTTTAGGCAGGTGAATAATGAAAGAAGTCCATTTGTCATTGGATTGGGCGTAAATATAACCGCCGTGGAGTCCGACAATATTTTGCGAAATTGCCAAGCCCAGACCCGTGCCGCTGATTTCTTGGGAACGGGATTCATCCACACGATAGAAGCGATCAAAGAGCTGATTCAACGACTCTTTAGGAATCGGCGTGCCATTATTTTTAACGGTAATCACGACTTCATTGGGCTGCTCAAGGGCTTCAATCACGACTTGATTGGCCCCTTTGCCGTATTTTAAGGCATTGGTCAGCAAATTATTAAAGACCCGCACTAGTTTATCCGTGTCACCATCCATCATCAGATGCTCAGTATTAGAAATGACATTGATGGCAATGCCTTTTTTATCGGCCTCCAACTCAAAATCAACTGCCAATTGCTCAATCAGCTGAATCATATCAAAGCTTGTATAATTTACCGGTACAGAAGGCTGACGGACCCGCGTATATTCAAAGAGGTCATCCACTAAATATTTCATCTGTTTGGCTTTCGTGTAAGCGATGTGGGCGTATTTTTTCAAATCCTCTTCACTGTGATACTGTTGGTCCTCGATTAATCCCAGATAACCAATAATCGAAGTTAACGGTGTCCGGATATCATGGCTGACATTGGTAATCAGTTCATCTTTAGATTTTTCAATTTCCCGCTCATCTTCAATGGCCGCCGCCGTACTATCCACCAGCGCATTAATACTCAAGATAACCTTGCTTAAATCCCCCTTTAATTCAAAGGGAATTCGATGGTCATAGTTTCCGTTGGCAATATAATGCAGCTCACTGATAACATGGCGCATCTGCATCTGCCGGTAGCGACGAATCAAGCGCCAGTATACAATAATCGCATCAATAATCGCAAAGACTGGAAAAATAAAATTGCGGCCGCTGTAAAAAATGTCCGAGTTTAATTGTTCCATAAAAACATTCTTCGTGCCCCAGACAGCTCCCTCCAAATTAGGAGAGTTTTCGATGACCGCCGATAAGATGACCATAATTGCTACATTTAATAGTAGCAAAAGGACAATTGTAATAATGCCCTCTGCCAATAATTCGCTGATTTCCTTAGAGGTCAGCGTAATCCGCTTGCGTTTTTCATTTTGCTTTACGCGGCTATCTTGCATCGATCTTATAACCAACACCCCAAACAGTTTGAATTATTTTTTCCCCGTTGGTAGCTTCTTCAATTTTGTCCCGCAAATGACTAACATGGACCATAACTGTTTTCGCAGAAACAATGCTTTCTTGTTTCCAAACCCGTTCAAAAATTTCATCGGCGCTAAAGACTCGATTAGGATGGCTGGCCAACAAATACAAAATCCCAAATTCTAAGGCAGTCAATTGAATATCTTTGCCATCGACTGTTTTCACTTCGTGGGAATCACGGTTAATGATTAGCGAATTAATTTCTAACACATCCGGTTCATCCGCGGTCACCTGCATTTGCGTGCGGCGCATCAAAGATTTTACCCGCGCCATAACCTCTAAAGGATTAAATGGTTTGGTTACATAATCATCTGCACCAGCCACCAAGCCTTTGATTTTATCCATGTCAGTTGTTTTAGCAGTCAACATGATAATCGGAATTTGCGATTCCTTCCGCAGCTCTTTCACAACCTGCATCCCATCCATTTCCGGCATCATAATATCTAAAATCAACAATTCAATATCCTGATCCGTGCGAATTTTCGATAGAGCTTCTTTCCCATCATAAGCTTTGACTACTTCATAACCTTCGTTGTGGATATAAATACTCAGTAACTCAACAATTTCTTTATCATCATCTGCTACTAAAATCTTCATCAGTGAATCCTCCAATTATTCTGTTTTATTCATTTTAGCAAATAATCAAGAATAGAAGAAATTCAACCATCCGCTTTAGGAAAAAGTTTAAAAGTGCTAAGTTTAGCGTAAGAACAGAACTTAAAATATCGGCTTTTTTATTGCAAAAAGGAAGAAAAAAATCACTCTTATAGGAAAGTAAAAAAAATCTGCAAAAACTTCATTTTTTTCACAAAATTATCTTGACGGGTTCATGCTCCCGTGATAGACTAACAAAGTCGCTTAGGACAAGAGCTTCTAATTGCTTTTCAAGCAAGAAGATTCCGATGTTTTGCAGCGAGTTTCACAACTTTTATCTCAATTGAAAATACAAACTTTTCTAAAAAAACTTTTTGAAAAGTTGTTGACAATCAACTGGAAAGCTGATAAGATATAAAAGTTGCTGAAACAACAGATTCACTTCTTTTAAGAAGCTGAATCGCAACATGTAGACCTTTGAAAACTGAACAAAGCAAACGAACCAATGTGTAGGGCGTTCTTGATATTCAAGAACAAAATAAACATTGCAAGCAAAAGCTAGCAAACAATTAATGAGCTAACAATCGCAAGATTGTGCAAAC